>JBBRCA010000179.1:0-5782 GCA_038205325.1 Terriglobales bacterium
CCAGTTTACTCACTTCAACTTTGCCAAAATGCTCGCCGCCGGAAACCTTCATCTTGGCCCGTATAACTTGAGCCTGGACAGTCAGCTTCTGGCAATCGTTCTGCTAACGCTGGTCTGGACGGTCTACCGGGAGCAGGCGAAGGAACGCCAGCGGCAACTCACTATGGAGTCCGAATTGAAGTCGGCCAAAGAAGTTCAGAGCGTACTCGTGCCCGAGGAGACGCCGCCGGTGCCGGGCTTCGCCATCAGCAGCCTCTACTGGCCTGCGGGCGAGGTCGGCGGCGACATGTTCCAGGTCATCCCGGGCGACGACGGCGATTTGCTGGTGGTGCTGGCCGACGTCAGCGGCAAGGGGTTGAAGGCCGCGATGACCGTCTCCCTGATGGTCGGCGCGGTGCGGGCGATGGCCGATTGGACGAGCAGCCCGATGCAGATCCTCGCCGGGCTGAACACCCGACTGATGGGCCGGACGGGCGGCGGCTTCTCGACCTGCCTGGTGCTGCACGTCACCGCAAACGGCGAGGTGACGATGGGCAACGCCGGCCACCTTGCGCCCTTCCTCAACGGCGAGGCGCTGGCGATGGAAGGCTCGCTGCCGCTGGGCCTGGTCGCAGGGGCGGAGTTCGCCGAAAGCCGGTTCCACCTGCACGAAGGCGACGATCTGGCAATGTATACGGACGGCGTGTTGGAGGCCCAGCGCGAAAACGGCGAACTGTACGGCTTCGAACGCGCGGCGGAGTTGATGCGCTCGCGACCCAGCGTACGCACGGTCGCAGAAGCCGCAAAACAATTCGGCCAAATGGACGACATCACGGTCGTCAAAATCGCGCGCGTCCACGCGGACGATTCGAGAGAAAGAATGTCGGTCGACGTGCAAATGGTCGAGGCCCTGGCCTGAGGAGCAGGGGATGCAAGCGTGCTTATTGGCCCGTAAGAGTTCCACTATACAGAATATGTGTTATCGGACGTTCAGTTATTTCCAGAATATTGCTTTGCTCGCACGAAAGTACTAGTTGCTGCGCAACGGTAGTGGGCTCTGTCGCGCTTTGAATCCAAAGAGCAGCACTCGTCTCTTTGGCGCGTGGCGAATTCACAACATGACCCTCAGCTGAGGTCCCTGAAAAAAGCGGTCATGTCCCCCGCGACCGCCGCTGGTTCCTCAGCCGGTGCGAAGTGGCCGCCGTGCGGAAAGACAGTCCAGCATACGAACGCGGCGGCTCGCCCTCGAAAACGGTCTCGTGCGCGAAGACACCGAACGCCGTAGGCGTCCCAACATAGGCGAGTTCGACCGGGTACCGGCGATTATCCCAATAGTCTCGCATTGACGACGTGATCGTCTGCGTGACCCAGTAGAGGGTGAGCGTGGCGCAGAGGAAGTCGTCGGGCGGTGTGACGTCGCTCCACGAGTGCCACTTCTCGCCCAGGTATGCGGCCAGCCCCACTGGGGAGTCGTTGAGTCCATAGCCAACGGTCTGCGGCTTGGTAGACTGGATCGCGCTGTAGCCGCGCTCCGTCGTACTCCACCCCCGGTTCCTCGCGAGGTACGAACGCTCGACATCAGAAAGCTCCGCGTCGTCCACCACGGGCGCGATGTCCGACTCCAGTGTGGTGAGATGTATCCCTATCACCGATTTGGGATGGTCCAGCGCAAGGAGCGTCGTCACCCCCGCCCCAAAGTCATAGCCACCTGCACAATAGCGGGAATACCCAAGCTCGGACATCAGCTGGTGCCAGCGCTCAGAGACGTACCGGTAGTTGATTCCAACTTTAGGTGGGCGCGGCGAGAATCCATACCCGGGCAGGGAGGGCAGGACTACGTCGAAGTCCTTGAGCATCGGCAGCATATCCACATAGTCGAGGAAACTGCCGGGCCAGCCGTGTGTGAGGATGAGCGGCACCCCTCGACCGGATGCGGCGCGCTGATGCACGAAGTGGACGCCTTCCCAGGTGAAGTGGTTTAGCACGTTGAGTTTCCGCACCCACGCCCGCCAATCGAACTCATCGGCCCAGTAGGAGACGAGGCGCCGCAACCAGTCGAGCTCTGTGCCCTGCTCCCAACCTATGCCGGGTATCTGGTCGGGCCATCTTGTATGGCGCAACCGTGCCCGGAGATCGTCAAGCACCTCATCCGCGACATGAATCCGAAACGGTTCCATTACAACAATCCCTCTGACCTTATCTGTGACTGGCCGGTGGCACATAGAAGTCTCACAAACGCTCACGAGCGCTATAAATCTGGTAACCGCCTACCGCGTAATCATCCCAATCGTCCTCAGCCACGTCTCCAACAACTGCGGCCAAGCGGTCACTGGAAACTTCGTGCGTCGCAACCCAAACGCGTGACCGCCCTGCGCATACAAGTGCATCTCCACCGGGACGCCAGCCTTCTTCAGCGCCGCGTAGTACACCAGCGAGTTGTTGACACTGTCCACCGGATCGTCCTCGTCCTGAAGTAAGAACGTCGGCGGAGTCTGGCGGCTGACCGGAACATCCGGATTCAGCTTGAGATCTTTTACGTCGATCCAAAGGTGGCCCGGATAAATCGGCACCGCAAAATCCGGGCGGCAGCTTTCTTTGTCGGCCGCGTCGACCGCCGGGTACAAACGCTTCTCAAAATGAGTGCTGATCGCCGCCGCCAAATGCCCACCCGCCGAAAATCCCAGTACGCCAATCTTGTGCGGATCAATGTGCCACTCCGCGGCGTGAAAGCGCACCAGCCCCACCGTCCGCTGCGCATCTTCGAGCGCGATCGGCGATTGCGGAAACGCGCCCCAATGCGGGGCCGACCTCGGGGCCGGCACGCGGTACTTCAACAGCACACAGGTGATGCCCCTCGACGTCAGCCAATCGCAAACCTCGGTGCCCTCAAGGTCGATGGCCAGAATCTCATACCCCCCGCCGGGAAACACGATGACCGCAGCGCCCGTGTTCTTCGTGTTCGCCGACTTCCCTTCCGGCGACTTCCCTTCCGGCAGATAAACCGTCATCGTCGGCTGCGAGACGTTCTCCACCGCGACCCACGGCCTGCCCGCAACCAGCGACTCCTTGCCCGTCGTCGTCGCGGCTTCCGGACCCGCGACAGGCCGCGCATCGGGAGCGGCCCCCGGCCAAATCGGCAGTTGTGTATGTCCCGGCGACGGTGCCCAGACAGGTTTCTGCGTGCCTCCAACGCCACATACACACACAATAAATAGAGCGAACAACAAGGGCTTCATCAAAATCACCACGGCTTATAAATGACCAGCCGCTATCGTAGATTGGATTGGAAGTATCGGGTATTACGTAGTGCGGTTCCCCGCCCGTGTACAGACAATCGGTCGAGCAAAGATGCGGGGTGCCCGAAGCCTGCCCTGAGCCTGTCGAATCGGTCCGGACTTTCGGACATGGGTTCCGACCGTGCCGCGAACCTCTCGACCAAGGGCAGACCGCGCTTTATCTGCCTGAAAACCCCACCACCAACGCCACGATCCCCGCTCCAATCGCCAGCCAGACCAACTGCCACAGCACCCGGCTCACGCGGCACTCCTGCTGAATCTCAGGCAGCAGGTTAACAGTCGCAATATACAGAAAGCTGCCCGCGCTCACCGGCAACAGATACGCAACAGCGCGGGTCGAGTTCGCCCCTGCCGCCAACACCATCGCCACCCCCAGTAGCGACGGAACGCCCGCCAGCACCGCGAGCTGCAAGGCGCGCCGCGAACTTTGGCGCAAATGGATCAGCACGGCAAAATCGCCAATGCGATGCGGCACCTCGTGCAGCGCAATTGCCACGGCGGTCAGCCAGCCGATGCGCGGGCTGGCGACAAACGCGGTCGCCATCGCCGTACCGTCCACAAAGCTGTGCAGCATGGCCGCGAGCACCAGATTCATCGGTTTGGCGCTGTGTTCCGCGCGGTCTGGAGCGTGGCGGTGGACGTGCGTTCCCACGCCGAACTCGCCCACCTCCGGCTCGGTCGAGCTTCCAGTCAGCGCGGAAAAAATCCTCTCCACCGCGAACAGCGCCAGCATCGACCCCGCCAGTAACAGCCATGTGAGCCGCCGGTTCCCAAGCTGTGCAATCGCCTCAGGCATCAGGTCGAGCAAAGCGGTCGTCAACAACACACCGACAGCCAGACTCAGCAAATGCGGCAAGGTGCGTTGCAACAACTGCTCGCGCGAGCGCAGCAACCATGCACCGCCCACCGCCGCCGCCTGCACCCCCACTACGGCGGCCACGGCGTCCACAATCACCAACTGCATCGCGACCCTCCGGGCAGCGCAAACGCCCGTTGCACGTCGCGGCTCGCCCGAATATACACCGGGGCGCTGCCGCGGACTACTGAAGTGAGTTTAAGTTTAGAAATTGAAAGCGAAACCGCCCTGAATGGCGCGCGGGGCTTGGGCCAGAAAGAGCAGATGCCCATCGGAGGCGACAACGGGCCGGTAGCCCTGCTCCAACAGATTGGTCGCTTCGATGACGGCGTCGATGCCATCGGGCAAAAAGCGTCCGCACCACAACCGCTGCCGGATATAAACGCCTGCGTAGGCGTCCTGCTCCGGCACGTTGAAGGAGTTCACCTGCGTCAACGTATGTTCCGGTTGCCAGCGATACTCCGCCCGGACGGCGGTCCCAGTGTGCAGAATTTTTCCGCGCAGGGAAACGCTGGCGGCATAGGTGCTGCGCGCCGTAAGCCTTTTACCGGCAAGCGCTACAGAGGTTACTTCACCGGACTCGTCCACTAACGCCGTGCCCAGGTCATAGCCGAACCACGCCGCCAGCGAGGGCGTAATCGGCTGCACTAGTGACACGCTGAGGCCGCGTCCCGAGTAGTCGGGCGCGCTCACCGTAAACCTTGCCGTCGTGGGGTCCGCTAGAATCGCCGCAAGAGCGAGATCCTTGCTGTCGAACACGCCGCTGCCGTTGATCGCCACATTGTCGAGATGGTCTGTATACGCGGAAATCTGCACTACGCGATTCCCCAGCTTGCGGCTCACCGAAAGCTCGTTGTGACTTCCCTTCGTGCTCAAGGGCCGCCCATTGCCATCTGTCAACACTCGCAACGCGGGCTTCAGATGGTCGAGGTCTTCGGACCCCTGCAACTCGCGTCCGGCTGCAAAGCGGTATTCCACCAGCACGCCCGACATGGGCCGCACCATCAAACGGACAAACGGCTCCGTCGAAAGCCGCGTCGATCGCAACCGCTCCGCCTTCAGCAGCGAACCGGCGTCCAGCACAATCATGTCGCCGAACTTGAACTCTTGGGTGCTCGCGAGCCGCAGCACTTGCGCGCCGGTTGCAGCCGTCGTAGATTCCGAGGCTCCTAAACCTCCGTAAGCCAACTCCGGGTGAGTCTGATAACTCGTCACCAGCCGGGTAGTCCCGCCGAAGGGCGAGCGCCGTTCGTATCCGGCGACGATTTCGGCCGACGGAGACACCGGAAACGGAGCCCGCGAGCCTGCGATGTCCGCGCGCAGAATAGCCCCGTCGCCGTTCTCGATCGTGCGGTCGACCACCACGACCTGATGCACGCCGCCCTGCCCAAATCCGCCATCACCGCTGGTCACGCTCACCGCCGCATGGGTCTTAGCGCGGTGCGACGTGTCGGCGCTGGAGGAAACCAGTACAGGCCCGTTCGCGTCGTCCACGATCCGCAACAAAGGGCGGTTGGCGGAGGAGCGCAGCGTCCACTTCCAGTCGTCGGCGGGTTCATCCACGCGACGCTTCTGCGCGGGCAACCAGTTCGCCGCCTCGTACAGAGTGCTCATGGTGAGGTTGACGATAGCTTGTGCTCCGGCCTGGAGG
>JBBRCA010000180.1:0-5736 GCA_038205325.1 Terriglobales bacterium
TGCTCGATGTCGGCGGGGCGCCACGGCGCATCAAGGTGGTGAAGCGCGACGAGCCGCTTTTGCACGTTCGTGCCTTCGCCCATTTTCGCGGTGCTGCCGAGCAGCACCCGCACCTTGCCCTCGCGCACGGATTTGAAGAGCGAGGCTTTCGAGGTATCGTCGTCATAGTCCTGAACAAATGCGATTTCATCAGCCGGAATGCCGCGCGCGAGAAGTTTGCCGCGCACATCGTCATAGACGGAGAAACCTTTGCCTCCGGCCTGCGGAGTGGAGAGGTCGCAGAATACGAGCTGCGCCCCTTTCGTCTCCGTCGAATCGAGCCAGATCTGGTGAATCTTTTCGACCGCCTGATTCGTCTTGGAATCCGGGTTGTCACGGACGTGTGGCAGCATGAGCCGAAGGTCGAGCGCGGCCTTCCGGCCCTCGGTGGTGATCTTCAGCATGTTGTCGTCGCGCGGATCGACTTTGCCGCTCTTGATCTTCTCGGTGCGCTTCACGAGCTGATCCACGAAGCGTTTCAACTCCGGCGTGGTCGGTGCGCTGACTGTGACGGGACGCCCTTGCTCCATTTTCGGCACCGGCAGTTTCAGCATCTCCGCAGTTTGCACGTCGGCCACCTGACGGAATTGCTGCATGAGTTCCGGCACATTCACAAAGCGCGCGAAACGGCTTTGCAGCCGGTAGCCGCTGCCGTCCGGACTGAGTTCCATACTGGTGACAGTCTCGCCAAACGTGCCCGCCCATGAATCGAAGTGCTGTAACTGGTTTCGTCTCAACGCTGTCATCTGCAAGTAGCGCTGCATCGTGAACATCTCGGCCATAGTGTTGGAAATCGGCGTCCCCGTGGAGAAGACGACACCACCGCCTTTGTTCCGCTCCTGAATGTGCTGCACCTTCAGGAACATATCGAACGCCCGCTCGGAAGCCGTCTGCGGCAAACCCGCGACGCGAGTCATCTTGGTGACGTAGAACAGGTTTTTGAACTTGTGCGCCTCGTCGATGAACAGGCGATCAATCCCGAGTTCCTCGAAGGTCAGTGTGTTGTCCTTCTTGTGGTCGGCGGAGAGTGATTCGAGCTTCGCGGTCAGCCGCTTTTTCACCCGCTCCAGTTCCTTCACGAGCCGCGTGCCGCGCTCGCCCTGCTGCTCGCGGATGGCTCTTTCGATTTCGTAAATCTGTTCGTCAATGAATGCGCGCCGCGTTTCGACGGAGACCGGAATCTTCTCAAAGCTGGAATGAGTGACGATGACTCCATCCCAATTGCCTGTCGCGATGCGGCTGAAGAGGCGGGCGCGTTTCGACTTCTCGAAATCCTCCTTCCCGGCGACGAGAATATTCGCCGTCGGGTAAAGCATGAGCAACTCGGCGGAGAACTGGCCGAGCATGTGATTGGGCACGACGAACATTGGCTTGGAGGCCAGTCCGAGCCGCTTCAACTCGATGCCCGCCGCAACCATTGTGTATGTCTTTCCGGCGCCAACAGCGTGCGCGAGCAGCGTATTGTCGCTCTGCACGATCCGCCACACCGCGTTTTTCTGGTGCGGTCGCAGAGTGATGAGCTGGCTGCTCGATGGCAACGTGAGATGGCTGCCGTTGAAGACGCGCAGCCGCACGCTGTTGAACTCGTCATTGTATTTTCGGCAGAGCCGTTCGCGTCGTGCATCGTCCTCCCAAAACCACGACTTAAACCGCTCCTTGATCTTCTCCATCCTGTCGCGCGCCGCCTCGGTCTGCTGCGGATTGATGACGGGCGAATCGGTCTTCGGATCGGGGTCATAGACAGTGGGCGTCTTGAGATTGAGCGCGTCCTGAATCAGCTCGATGGCGGAATACCGGGCGGTGCCCCATTCCGTCGTATTCGCGACGGTGGCGCGCGTGTTGTAGTCGCCGCGAATGAACCAAGTGCCGACGGCGGCGGCGTGCGAGACGGTGACGCCATCGGTTTCGAGCAGCGACTTTGCGAAAGCCTCCACGTCAGCCGGTGGAATCCACACCGCGCCCAGACGCGCATCAATCTCCGAAGGCGTGAGGTCGGCAGGCTGCACTGCTTCGAGCGCGGTGACGTTCTCCTGAAAGCTAGGATTCGTCGCGGCGGCGGTGCGTGCATCCTCCAGCTTCGTGCGGACATCGCCGGACAGATATTGATCCTCTGTTTCCCACCGCTCCGTCTGCGGATTGCGATACACCATTCCCTTCATCTCCGGGAGAAACTGCTCGGGTGGCCGACTCAACAGCATCTCGATCCGGTCCAAGTCCACCCGGCCCGTTTCGTTGAGCGTCAGCACCAAGGCATCCTGCGGCGTCTCCGCAGCCTGCGCGGTCCTCGGCTGGTGAATTGTACGCTCGCGGAAAATCGCCATCTTCACTGCTTTCTTCGTCTCGTCATTGTAGTCCTCCAGCGAGCAGAGCAGCGGAAGGTCCGGATCGCCGCGAAACGCACGCCGATTGACGCTGTCGTTGACCGGGCCGAACCGTGAAACGAAATGATCGTATTGGAGATTGAGCAGGCGTCGGGCATCGAGCACCGCTTCCTCGCCAGAGTCATCAAGTTGTGTGCGCAGCGTTTCGCGCACCGCATCGCGCAGTTTGATAAGGCCGCGAATCCGTCGCGCGGTTTCATCGGGCAGGTTCGTGACCGGCGTGAGCGTCGGACCCGTGCGAATCGTGATGACGCCATCGTGGAGCACGAAGGCGTTTTCCTTCACGTAGTCCGGCGCGAGAATTTCCACCGGCTCCACGGATCGCGGGCCGACACTTTGCTCCGGCATCCGGTAGATGCCTCGTGGAAGCTCGGCAACCGCCGTGCGCAATGCCTCACCCAAATCGCGCTCATCGGGAATCAGCGCCGCCTCATTGCCCCGATACATCTTCCCGTCCTCCGCCATCGTCCCGAGCATCATCCGCGGGTTCGCCGCAAAGTATTCGTTGATCTGGAAAGCCGCCCCCTCTGCGTTGATGTGTTCCGCGAGAGCGAGCCAGGCCGTTCCGCTGGGTCTCTGGCCCACGTCCAGCTTGCGGAGAAATACGATGTCCGCCGTGACTTCGGTATTCGCGTTCTGCTTGAACGCGGTGTTGGGCAGACGAATCGCACCGACAAAATCCGCCCGCTCGTGCAGGTAATCGCGCAGGCTGGAATTCACTTTGTCGAGTGTGCCCTTGGACGTGATAAAAACCATCAACCCACCCGGCTTCACCTTCTCCATTCCTTTCGCGAAGAAGTAATCGTGAACGAGAAAATTGCGCTCATCAAACTGCGGGTCGGTGACTTTGTAATCGCCGAAAGGCACATTCGAGATTGCAAGGTCGAAAGCACTATCGACAAGGGCCGCCGTCTCGAATCCCTGCGCGCGGATGTCCGCATCGGGGTACAGCTTCTTCGCGTTGTTCGCCGTGAGCGGATCGAGTTCGATGCCCGTGAGCCGCGACCGCGCACTCATCTCCTCGGGCATCAGGCCGAAGAAATGGCCAGTGCCCAAAGCCGGCTCCAGCGCGCGGCCGTGCTTGAAACCAAGGCGCTCGACCGCCTCGTGGATCGCGCTGACAACGACCGGTGCGGTGTAGTGGGCATTGAGCGTCGAAGCCCGCGCCGCCTCGTATTCCTCGGTGCGGAGGAGCACCTTCAGCCGCTCGCGCTCCGGCTGCCACTCCGGCGCATCGTGCCACGCGAAGACCTGCGGAATGCCGCCCCAGCCCACGTATTTGACCAGCGTGCGCTTTTCCTCGTCCGTCGCCGCGCGGTTTTCGCCGTCGAGCTTTCGCACCAGCTCAATCGCCGCAAAATTGTCGCGGCCCTTTTGTTTCAGCGAACCCTCGCCGACGCCATCCTCCGCGCGGATGCGGTAGTTGCCGGCGTTTAGACGCTCAGGCTCTCTTCCGCTGGAAGGAGAATATACTTCTCCCGGATCATCTCCCACGCTTGGTCGTGCGCCTGCTGCACCGTCAGCTTCTGCTCCGTCTCCAGCGTCCGGCACAGCGTTTCCATTTCGTCCGTCGCGCTCTCCTGCGCCTCGAACAACGCTTCCATCAACGTGCCCTTCGCTTCCATTTCCCGCACCATTGCCGGGCGAAACTCCCGCCAGTGGCGCTCGGCCATCAACCCGTATTGGGTCAGGTAGATTTGCGGCTTCATGGGGACGTAGGAAATCAAAGAGGCTGAGTTGCTCATCTTCGGCAACAATTCGCCCATTGCGCTTAATCATAGTGCGGCTGGGGCTGGCTGGGCAAAAAGTTTCGGAAGTCCGAGCGACCGCCGGCGGAGGCCGATGCCCCGCAACTCCATCGCCCTGATGTGGCCGCGCAGCAACGCGGAGCGGCGACATCGTAAAGGCGGCGGGGGCGCGAAGTCATGAATCTGTGGATGGCGGCTCGTGGAAGCACGGGAGACCAGCCGTCCACGGATTCATGTCTTCGCGCGTGGCCCGGCGGTCGGCGGGGTTTGGCCTAGACCTTCACACCCGCCTGTTGCGCAGGCTTCGGCTGCTGCGTGGTATTCGCGCGCATTGCCCTCATCGCCAGCGAAGCCATCACCTTCTCGCGTTGATCTTCCGGCAAGTTCTTTACCACCGTCTCCAGCGCCTTTTTCATCTCCGGGTTTTGGTCGAGCTTCTTCATCACCCCTGCGCGCATTTTCTCCTGCCGGTCGAGCTTCTGCACTTCACTCAGCACGAGCGCACGCGCCATGCGATCTGGGGTCATGGATTGGATGTATTCCCAGTGCTTCGGATTGGCTTTGATATAGTCGTCAATCTTCGCGTTCACCTGTGCGTTCTCTTTGAACTGCGGTTGCGATGTTGTGTCAGCGGCGTCGCTGCCATTCTCGGGTTTGCTGCGTCCTTTAAGCATGGTCGTGGATTCTGATTGGGTTATGCGTGGGGTTTAGTGGGCCTCGGCGAGCAGACCCGAGGAATGGAAAATCGCGGAGCAGCAGATGTCCGCGAGGTTGATGGCGTCCTCCTCGTTTTCGACGATGAGCGACATGAGGAACGGGATGCCCGGCGACTTGCCGAGCCGTCGTTTGATCTCCTGATCAGCCTGGACATACATGTCGTATTTCTCGTCGCTGATTTCGATGCTGATGGTGTGGGTTTCGTTCATGGATTTGGTTTTGTTTTTGTGATGTGAAAAGGCGGGTGATGGGTTTCACCACTCGGACTTTTCAAATTGCCCTGGCTGTTGCTTTGGGGTGGGGATTGCCGGCTTCGCACGCAGTTGCTCTTCCAAGGCATCAAGCCGCTGCTTGGAGGTGTTAACCTCCTGTTTGAGCTGCGCGTTCTGCGCGGCCATTTGCTGCGTCTGCTGAAGGCTGCCTGCGAGTTCGCCGAGCTTCTGCGAGACGACCTGCCCGCCTTGGATCACGGTCCTGGTCGCTTCCTTCTGCCGGTTCAATTCGGCTACCCATTCATCGCCGACGTTTCCGATATTCATCAATCACCTCCAGCGATTGCCGGAGTGCCTTGAAGCAATAAATGATGGCGATGTCTTCCGCGTCGTTCTTCGCGCGCAGCATGAAGGCCATGAGCTTTTCGACGCCGGGCGCTGCACCCGTCCAGCGTTTGATCGTGCGATTGGCTTGCGTGAACTCGGTGAAAGTTCGCGCGTTGATTTGCAGGGTGACTTGAACTGGCTTCTTGGTGCGTTTCATGCCGCCCATCTTGCCGCACCCGCAGACATGAAAGCTCCCGATTGGGAGCCAAATCGCTGCGCGCTCCACATAGCTGCGTGCAGCGTCGGCGAAGG
>JBBRCA010000181.1:0-5735 GCA_038205325.1 Terriglobales bacterium
GGGCCACAAGGTGAGCCACTCCAACATCAAGACCAAGCGCCGGTTCCTGCCGAACCTGTGCAACGTCACCTTCATCTCGGACGCGCTCGGCCGCAACGTGCGCCTGCGCGTCTCGACCAACGCGATCAAGAGCGTCGACCACAATGGCGGGCTGGACACCTTCCTGCTCAAGGCCAAGGCCGACAACCTCTCGCCCCGCGCGCTGGATTTGAAGCGCGCGATCCAGAAGAAGGTCGGCAAGCCGGTGTTCGTGAAGAAGGCGAGCTAACGGCGGATCGGCGAGGCCAAGGCTTGAGAGAGCCGGGCTAAGCTGAAAGAGAGATTTGAGTCTGGAGCGGCCGGGTCGGAAGATCCGGCCGTTTTTGTTTGGATGCAGCAAGCCCGCGGGAAGCGTCATGTCGACGTTAGACTAGACGCTCCGCGTGTGATTTTTGGTAGGCTTGAGCACTGGGCTGCATTTTCCTCACCGATCATGCTCCTGATCTTGAGAACGTGTTCCGAGGGAACACGCATACGTCCTATCTTGAGCGCATTCACGATCAGACCAATCTGGCCTTGAACGCCAAACCTCGCCCGTAATAGTGGGTCCATCAGCAATTCCGCCGAGCAGAGCATCCTCAGATTGGGAAATGATGCCGCGCAAACCGACCGGGCCTTTCTCTCATCGAGGAGAGGAATAGCTGAAATTTCATGCGCATAAGCAATCGTGGCTGCCTCACCGTCATCGAGAGTCCGCACATTCGATCCATCGATCAATCGTTCATACACGGTCAGCGCCGCTTCACTCAGTGTGACCTCCGTGACAATCCCTTCGCCGACAAGCTTCGAAAGCACCGCGTGGTCATCGTGACCCTTCCGTGCGCCGCCCTTTAATTCGGCGAAGGCATTCTCGGTCACGGAAAAAGGGTGCGCGAGCGCCACAATGATTTCAGGGGCGCTGCCGGTCGCAATCAAGTTGATGACAACGCTCGCGTCACCAATCAAAGGAACGCGCGGATCAGTCCGGGAGTTTGACGAGCTCATCAGCTTCGCTTTCCTCCGTTTCCGCACCGTCAAGAACTTCTCTGATTTCGTGACGATTCAATCGAAGGAGCCGGGCTAGCTGACCTTCACTGTACAAATCTCTTTTCCAGGCTTCTCGTACGAGCAATGCTAGACGCGGCGGGACGTGTCCGTGGGCACGAACCGGATCGAGAGAAGCATTCGGAATTTCACCGAGAACCTGCCGCACCTGTTCGTCGGTGATCCCGCCGTTTACCGTAAACCAATCCCACGTTCCGTCCTTCGCAAGTGAAAGCTCTTCAAGCCGGCGAACCATGGCTTCGCGAGAAATGCCAAATGCGTGCGCAAGCAAAATAATATGCCTTCGCGTAAGGTGTGATTGACCGGCGGTTATCTGAGCAAAACGCTGCCTGACAGCTCGCGCGGGAGTCAGAAAGCAACGCGCAAACGCATCCGCGTAACGTTCTTCTCGCGACTTTGGCTTTTCGTCCTTGGCCAAAATCTCAGATTCTCTCCGCGTCGATATAAAATGGCCGCCTTCGTGAGCCCCGGTATAGGTCAGTCGCTCCGGCGGATGACCTTGATTAAGCAGAATGCAGGCGCCGGCCGCTTCTTCATATGCATACAATCCCGCGAGCTTCGAATCGAGGCGCCGTACATAAACGCGGATGCCGAGCTGCATGTCCAGAATAGAGACGATATCCACTACGGGTCCCGGACCAAGCCCTAACCAATCACGCAATTCCTGAGCGTCCTGCTCTGCCTGTTCTCTCACATTGCCAGGAAGGATCGGCCGCTCGGGCGGATAGTTGCGTGGACGCGTAGCGCCAAGAGCATTCTCGAGTTCTATCTCAGCGCTAACGAGATCGTTCAGGAGTCTAGTCGCACTTTCGATTGCCTTGTCGTCACTTTGCGGCAGCTTCCGAAATCTCGGCACCATATCGAGATGAATTGCTTCACGTCTAAGGAGCGTGTTAGCTGAAGTACCGTAGGCTGCGGCCAGTTTTTGCAATTCGTTGATACGAACACGGCGCTTTCCCTGCTCAATCGCGACGATCGTCGTCCTTGCAGCGTTGATAATCGCAGCCGCCTCTTCCTGCGTGAATTTCGCAATCTCCCTCGCAAGGCGAAGCCGCTCGCCAACTTCAACATCCGAAATTCTTTCCGCATTCCCAGTCATTGGTTCGTCCGAATCCATTTCTTCACAAAAGAGTCAGGGTGAAGATCTTTGAGATAGTTCTTCCATTCGAGCGCGTGGCGCGCGAGCAATAGACTCAGATTTCTCTCCACTTCATTGGCGCTAAGGTTCATGACCGGAGCCAGGAGGACAGCATGGCGGCGGACTGCCGCCTGCTCGTCATTTTCGGCCATGGCGGCAAGATCATCGAGATGCAAAACGCCTCCAAGTGCGTATTGCTCGAAGGCCGCATTGCAATGAGTGAATCTGGAATCGACCGCCTCACGGACAGAAGGTGCATTCATGTCCTTACAGATGTAGATGCCGGGGTCTTCGGTAAGCCCTGCCGCGTGCACACTGAGACGCCGTAGCATGCAGGCGGCGCACGCACCGCATTGGCGACGCTTACCATCCAACGAAACCCATTGGCTGTTCCGCCAGCAGGATCGCGTTGACGTCCAAGCGCTGCCAATGCCGAGGTCCACAAACTCTCGAAGAGTTTCACCCTTCGTATTCCAGATCCGAGGAAACTCAAAACGTAATGGGGCCCTCAAGAGTGCCGTCATGAATCGTTCCATCCGTCTCGTAAACAGCGGATGATTTCGATAGTCAGGATAAGCATGACTTACCGTAACAAGAGCTGGCCCAAGCGAACCTTGGCCACTCTCGGGAATGAATACTCTCTCTGCTTCCGCCAGATATGCGGCGAGACCGCTGATAAGGGCAAATATGAACCCACGGCTCCGCGCGCTCGTTTCCCGATTCGATACGTGGCTCTTCACCTCATAGGGAACGGTCGCGAATGGTTCCTTTTTGCCGAGATGGCTGGGATGGTCCACTGCATTTGAGCCGACACGGACCCGGACAAGCTTGTCGCCAAGAGAGGCACCCATGATCCCAGCGACCGCACGCGAGTCCATACCTTCGCTATACGCAATGACGGCTTCGGTTGGAACACCAAGATCGAGGCGCTCTTGGGCCGGAGGTGAGGTTCTACTGGATCGTTTCACGAAAGTGATCGCCCAGAAATCGCCCGTCAGAAATCCGAGCGCATCGAGCAAGGCATCTGAAACGGCGGGTGCTGCCCATCGCCTCGAATCGTGCACGGGTATGCGCAAGTTGAGTCGGCGTGCCCAACCACGCGGAGGCCGTTTTACCGTCTTGTCAGCAAATTCGATTGCGGCTGCAACCACCATTGCGTCATACAAAACCGGTTGCCAGCGCGAGAAAGTGTACGATTCAAGTCCTCGGGTTGAGAAATGCAAATCCTTCGTAAGATCAAACCCGAGACGATCCTTGCGTAATCTTCGTCCCCGAACGATTGCATCGATGCTTCTTTCCGGCACTTGCACTTTGTATGCATGAATGTTCATGGCCGTTCTGGACCTTCATCAAGGCCGGTATGACGCGGCAGTTGGAGAGAACGAGGTGATGGGGGCTTTTGGGGGGAGAGAATTTCGTTGGCGATGGCTCGGCAGTCGACTTGACGGCGGGCCGCATCAAGGCGTGCCCTTAGGTTGACGGTCTCTTTAGGGGTTGCTTCTCGCTGATAATGTTCATTCATGCCGCGAAACGCGCTTCTCATGACATCTTCAAGTGCGTTGTGAAGCGCGGACTGAACTGCGGCGTTGCCTCTCAGTCCATTTCGTATGGCTTCGATAGCGCAATCGATCGAGACATTTGCAGCGGCAGACCCCCGACACATGCTTCGGAGCATCTCCAATTCTTCTAGTTGGTGAGTGTGAAAGAGATCAGGTCTCCGACTGTCGAGGATATCTCGCACTTTCTCGATTGGAGCTTCGAGAATGTCGCGCTTCAACGCGAAATCCAGCGCTTCGCAGACCTCCGATTCAGAATGGACCAACTTCGCCGCTCGCTCGGCCATATCTTTCCAGTGGCGGCGCATCGGCAGACTTCGATGGGGACCGTCGCTCATCTGTGAAGCTCCATGTCAGGATATTATATTTAAAAGTATGACAATGTCAATTGGTTCTATAATACCGTGTTAGAAGAGAATTCAATGTCCGAACCGTCTATGGATGGCCCCTCGCTCCCACCTTAAACCGCGCTATGCTCGCCTAGGTAGTATCACGCCTTGGGGCTCCCCATGCGCAACATCATCATCTGCTGCGACGGCACCGGCAACGAGATCTCCGAGAACATTTCCAATGTGCTCAAGCTCTATCGCTGCCTGCGCAAGACCGACAAAACCGCGCCGCGGCAGATGGTGTTTTACGATCCGGGCGTCGGCACGCTGGCGCGGCCGGATCCGTGGCAGAAGCTGAAGCAGGATTTCAGCGCCATCCTCGGGCTCGCCACCGGCTACGGCCTCGATGACAAGGTGCTCGCCGCCTATCTGTTCCTGGTCGACCATTACAGCGAAGGCGACCACATCTACCTGTTCGGCTTTTCCCGCGGCGCCTACAGCGTGCGGGTGCTGGCGGGGCTGATCCACAAAATCGGGTTGATCGCGCCGGAGCAGGCCAATCTCGCAGGAAGCGGCCTCACCTCCTACAAGCAGTTTTCCTCCGACGGCCAGGGTGGCCGCGGCTTCGACCTGTCCCAGTTGACCGACGCCGGCGATTCCGATGGTCCCCTCCCCGCAACCAAAAGCGACAAGGCGGCGCAGTTCGCGCGAATTCTCTCGACACGCTGGCCGACCATCCATTTCGTCGGCGTCTGGGACACGGTCGCGAGCGTGATCGTGCCGCGGCCGGACCGGTTTTACTGGCCGAGCCTGGAAGAGCTCGCCTACACCCTGCAAAATCCGAGCGTGAAGATTTTCCGCCAGGCGATTTCGATCGACGAGCGGCGCTGCATGTTTCGGCTGAAAAAATGGGACGCGCCGCAGACCTTCAGACATAACCGCTTCAACGATAGCAATGCCGAGCCGCAGGATATCAAGCAGGTGTGGTTCGCCGGCGTCCATACCGATATCGGCGGCGGCTATCCCGAAACCCAGAGCGGACTTTCGAAATATCCGCTGCTCTGGATGATCGATGAGGCGGTGGCCAGTGGCCTTCAGGTCAATCCACGCACCGTCAATCAGCTCGCCTGGGGCGTACAGCGAAAGAACAGCCCGTATCACTACGTCCCGCCCGATGTGAAAGGCGAACTCCACACCTCGCTGCGCGGCGCGTGGTGGCTGCTGGAGTTCCTGCCGAAGAGCGCGACGTACAGGGAATGGCCTGATCGAGAGACGCATTTCGGCTTCTACATCCCCGACGCCGAGCCGCGGCTCGTTCCGGAAGACGCGTTCGTCCATGAATCCGTGATCAAGCGCATGGATGCGTTGACCGCGTATCGCCCGATCAATCTGCCGTCGCGGTTCGAGACCGTGCCGATGCCGGAGGCGCCTTCTCATTCCGCGCAGGGAGATGAGGGCTCGGAAACGTAGCGCCCTTGCTTATCCCTCCCCCACTGTTCAGACCGAGGACAAGGCGGACAGGTGTTCGGAGACATCGTGGACACTTTCGGGCGCGGCGTCGAGAGGGCGGATGTCGACGGTTGCAATGGTTTGGGTTCTGAAGACGACGCTGAAGACGCCATCCTCGGT
>JBBRCA010000182.1:0-5645 GCA_038205325.1 Terriglobales bacterium
CGCCTTCGCCAAATCATTCTCGCCCTGCTCACTCATCCCGAACTCCAATCCCTCTGAGCCTACCGCACCCTCTTACACAGACGCAGAAAGGGTCGCGGCATTTCAACTCGCCACGACCCTTTTCTGCTGTTTTCTGTTCCCTGTTCCCTGTTTTACTGCGGCAGCGGCGCAGGTTTTTCCGTCAGCGGCTTGGGCGCTGAGGGAGCCTGCGGAGCCGTCAACCCCGGGACGTTCGGCGCCGTTGCCACGTTTCCGGTCGCAGCATCCCGAAGGCTGATGCCATAACGGTCCAGTGTGTTGGACAAAATTTGTCCCAACGCCGCACGATCTCGCGCATACGCCGCCGTCGCTGAAATCAGGTTATTCGCCGCGCCCGCGAGGTTCCGCTGTTGTTGCAACACAAGGGCCGTGGTAGACGCTCCCAGCCGATACTTCTTCTGCTCGGCTTCAAGGCTCTGCCCGGCATAATCGTTCGCCGCCTGCGCCGCCTGCACCTGCGCGCGATCGTTGGTCAACGCATACTGCGAGTTGATGACCTGGATCCGCACCTGCGTATAAAGCTGCTGCAATCGCATCTGTGTCTGGCGATACTCCATCTGCGATCGCGCCTGATCGGCCTGCGCAACGCGGTTGCGCAGCGGAATATTCAGACTCACTCCTACACCATAATCCGGGGCATTGTTGTTGAAGAGATCGCTGAAGACCGTGCCAAAACCGTTGTTGGTTCCAGGCGTGGTGCCACCACCCGGATTCGTCTGCGGATTCTGCTGCCCGCCGAGTCCGCTCGATCCATAGAAACCGAACACGTCGAGCACCGGAAGCAGACCGTTCTTCTCCGCGCGGATGGTGATCTTGTTATTCTCCATCGCCAGTGCCGCCTGCTCGATTTGCGGATTGTTGGTATACGCTTGGCGCACCAGATCTTCGACTTGCATGTCCTCTTCGGGCAGCCGGTTGAGACCCACGCGATCGGTCGGAACCACCGGCGCGTTCGCCAGTTGCGGATCGTTCAGGGTGCGCGCGATCGCCTGCTTCATTAGCAACTGCTGATACTCCAGATTCGACTTCGACGCGATCAGCGCTTGATTGTCGGTCGCCACCGCAGAGTCCGAGTTCACCACATCGAGCGGCGCCAGCGTCCCAATCTCCAGTTGCTTGCGGTTGTCCGCGGTCAACTGCGTCGATTGCTGTAGAGCGCGCGTCTTGGCTTGTGTGTCTTCATACGCCGAAACCAGCGCCCAATAGATATTTTCCACCTGTGTCACCGTGAAAATAACCTGTTGGCGGAACGCCGAATCGGTGATGCGTCGGTCGTTCTTGGCCTGCACGATGAACCGTCGATTGACCCATGTGCAGCAGCCTTGCAGAACGTGTTGGGTCGCGCTGGCCTTCAGGCTGGAGACCAGGGTGCTGGAAAACTGTGAGAACTGCGGGATGGCATTGTTGGTCGCGCTGGCGTTGTTGAAGCCCACGGTCAACGCCGTACCGGTAGAAAACCCTTGGTTATAGGCGAAGTTGTAAGTATTGGTGTTGTTCTGTGAACTCTGAAAGACGCTCGAGGTCTGTACGGTCTGCCGCTCGTACTCGACGGTGCCGGTAAGAAAGGGGTCGAAGTTCTCCGGCTGCGGGCCGCCGCCGTTAGTGCTCAACACCAGTCCCGAAGCTCCCGCACCGCCCCCGCCAGCACCGCTCGCCGTACCGCCCGGCCCCCCGCCGCCGGAGATCGTCGTTGTCGATCCGCCCTCAGTCCCCGTAACCAACCCGGTCGAAACGCCGCGCAGCGATGACCCCGCCTTGGCGCGCAGGATATCCGTATCTGCGATATCGAGGTTGATGCGCGCAATCGCAATGTCGTAGTTATTCTCAAGTGCCAGCGTCACCGCGTCCGACAGGCTCAAATAAATCTTTCCGTCGCGCAGCAGGTTGTCGAGCTGCGCCGTGTTACCCAAGCGTGGCTGCGGATATTCGGTCGCCTTATAGATGTTCAGCGGATTCTTGAAAAAATGATGAGCCTCAGTGTAATCGACCGGCGTATCGCGCAGATAGAGCGGCTCAGTCGCCTTCGGCTGCGGAGCCTGCGGCAGTCCGGGGGCACCGGTCGTATCATTCTGCACGCTCTGCTGCGGTGCCGGAGCGGTAGGATTCACCTGGCCCTCCGGCGTTGGGCCGGGAGCTTGCTGCGTCGGAACCTGCTGTTGCCCCGCAGGAACCTGGGGCGCGGCGAGAGGCGCGGAGCTTGCCCCAGCGGGTTTCTGAACTGTCGCGGGCGCGTTCCCCGACTGCTGTGCTGTCGCCGCTACCACCGGTCCCGGCTGCACTCCACTCATCACTACCAGAACGGCGCACGCCGCTGCCTGCATGTGCTTCAGTTTCACGATACGATTTCTCCAACTTGCTTATGCTTAACAGATGCACGAGACGCCAAACGTCTCCACTTTATTTGCGGGCAAATCCCATCTGGGTCCATGCACAGGATATCGGCCTTCCAGGTTTCTTGATCAGATACGGCCCAACCCCACAATTTGTTCCAGAACTTCCGTACATCTGCCCTTCGCAACGATTTTTCAAAGTATAGCAATCACAGTCGCCGTCGCTTTTTTCTCTGTCATCGCTTTTTCTCTCTGTCATCCCTTTTTCTTTCTGTCATCCCGTAGGGATATGCATTTGCATTTGCACTTGCCCGTGCTTTTCGTTCTGTCATTCCCGCAGGGAACCTGCTTCTTCTATCGCTCCCCGAACCCGCATGGTAGTGTGCAGTTTGTGACTTACTGGAAGCTCACCCTCAGCTACGACGGAACCAGTTTCCACGGCTGGCAGGTGCAGCCTGCGTTGGGCACGGTGCAGGGTACGCTCGCCCAGGCCATCCAGCGCGTCACGGGAGAAACCGTGCTGCCGCAGGGTTCGGGTCGCACCGACGCCGGAGTCCACGCCCTGGCACAGGTCGCTTCCGTCGCCCTCGAAGCCGCCATTCCTCCGCCGAACTTCCTGCGCGCCCTAAACGCAGTCCTGCCGGCCAGCATCCGCGTCCTCTCCGCCGAACACGCCGCGTCCAACTTCCACGCCCGCCATTGCGCCCTTCGCAAGACCTACGAATACCGCATCTTCGAGCGGCAACGAACTAGGGGTCCACAAACTCCCGACCGCATCTGTCCCCCCTTCCTCGCCCCCTTCGTCTGGGACTGCCCCTGGCCGCTCGACTTCAACCGCATCCAGGACGCCGCCGCGCGCCTCCTCGGCCAACACAACTTCGCCTCTTTTGCCGCCTCCGACCCCGACCGCACAACCCGCGAAGTTCCGTGCGCTGACCCCAACACAGTCCGCGCCCTTTTCGCGTCCGCGTGGTCGCGCGATGACGACACGCTAACCTACTGCGTCACAGGCAGCGGTTTCCTCCACCACATGGTGCGCAACATCGTCGGCACGCTCGTCGACGTAGGACGCGGCGCCCTCGCACCCAGCGACATCGACTGCATCCTCACCGCTCGCGACCGCACCCTTGCAGGACCAACAGCACCTGCCACCGGGCTTTTTCTGGTTTCGGTCGAATACGCTTCGGTTGAAACCGCAGAGGCAAAATCATGAGCACTTCCTTCCGCCGGATCACTTCCCTCGCCGCGGACGTCCGGGTCCACCGCGCCTTCCATTGGCTGCACCTGCACGAACTGCAACTCCGCCAATGGCAATTGCAAATGATCGCCATCCCCGCGCCGTCCTTCGGCGAATCGGCACGCGCCGCATGGTTCATCGACCGCTTCCACGAACTCGGCCTCACCGAAGTGCACCTCGACGAAGTCGGCAACGCCCTCGCCCTGCAACCGTGCGTTGACGAGGCTCCCCACAGCGTCCTCCTCTCCGCGCACCTCGACACCGTCTTCCCCCCGCACACCGACTGCATCCCCCGCGAAGACGGCCCCCGCATCCTCGCTCCCGGGGCGTGCGACAACGCCGCCGGCCTCACCGCTCTCCTTGCCATCGCCGCGGCCCTGCGTTACGCCGAACTGACGCCCCCGTACCCCATCCTCTTCGCCGCCAACGTCGGTGAAGAAGGCGCAGGCGACCTGCGCGGCATGAGGCATATTTTCTCCGTGGATTACAACATCGCTGCCGCCATCGCCCTCGAAGGCAGCGGCAACGCCACCGTCGTCGACCGCGCGCTCGGTAGCCGCCGTTTCCGCATCACCCTCAGCGGCCCCGGCGGACACTCCTGGGCCGACGCCGCACGCCCCAACCCCATATTTGCCCTCAGCGCCGCGCTCGCCGCGCTCGCCCGCCTAGAGCTTCCGCAAACCCCTCGCACCACCCTCCACTGCGGAACGATCTCCGGGGGCACCTCGGTCAACTCCATCCCCGAGTCCGCCACCGCCGAGATCGACCTCCGCTCCGTCTCTTCCTCGCAACTCGACCTCAGCGAAGCCGACGCCCTGAACACGGTCCGCACCGCAATCCGTGACGCCCACGACCGTTACGCTTCCCAACCGCCGCTCACTTTGGATATCGCCCGCATCGGCGACCGCCCTGCCGCCACTCTGCCACCCGACTCTCCCATCCTCTCCAGCCTTCGCGCCGTCGACCGTCACTTCGGCATCGCAACCGAGTGCCGCATCGGATCGACCGACGCCAACCTGCCACTGTCTCTCGGCGTCCCCGCGCTGGCCATCGGCGCGGGCGGCACTTCGGGCGGCATCCACACCCTGCGCGAGTGGTACGACCCCACCGGCCGCGAACTCGCCCTGCGCCGCATCCTCCTCCACTTGCTCGACACCTGCGCGCTGGCTTCGGCCCCCTTTTAGACCGCAGCCTTCTCTAAATTGCCGCCCACTCCACACTGCCGCCCACTCGTGAATTGTCATCCTGAGCGCAGCGAAGGATCTGCTTTTGTTTTGCAGTTGCACTTGCTAATGCTATTGCACTTGCTTTTCTTTCTGTCATCCCGTAGGGATCTGCATTTCGCTTCGCCCTCTGCGACCTTTGCATATCCTCCGCGTGCGTTGTTGCCCTTCTTCCGAAATCACACCAACTTGATACACTCGGCCTCGTGAAACTCCTCGCGCTTCTCCCGCTCCTCCTTGCCGCCCCACTCGCCCCCCAACTTGCAATAGCGCAGGCCGCGCCCGACACCATTTACTTCCACGGCAACATCCTCACCGGTGCCCACCTCCGCGCCAACGACCCGTCTACCGAACCCGCCCGCGTCACCGCGCTCGCCATCACCGCCGGAAAGATCACAGCGACCGGAACCGACTCCGACATCCTCGCGCTCGCCACCAGCCACACCGAAAAAATCGATCTCCACGGCGCTTTCGCCATGCCCGGCTTCAACGACGCCCACACCCACATCGCGGAGGCCGGACGCGAGCGTCTGACCATCGATCTCAACGGCACGCACAACCTCGCCGAAATGCAGCAACGCGTTCGCGACTACGCCGCCAAAGCCGCGCCCGGCCAATGGATTCTTGGCGGCGGTTGGGACCACACCAAGTGGCCCTCTAAAACCCTCCCCACCCGCCAAGACCTCGACGCCGTCACCGCAGGCCACCCCGCCTTCCTCGGTCGCACCGACGTCCACATCGCCCTGGCTAACTCGGCCGCGCTGGCCGCCGCAGGCCTCACCGCCGCCACGCCCGCGCCCTTCGGCAGCCAGATCG
>JBBRCA010000183.1:0-5645 GCA_038205325.1 Terriglobales bacterium
TCCCGGCAAGCTCATCAACTTCGCCCTCTCGCGCATCAAACGCGCCCGTCTCACCGGCGAGCGTTTCGTGCCGGTGCCAGTCGATGTGCAGGCGCACTTCGCGCACAGCATCGGCATCTTCGGCGGCGGCGACCCCACGCGGGTCCGCCTACGTTTCAACCTGGCCGCCGGCCGCATCGCCACCGAGCAACGTCCGCACGAGAGCGTCGTCTCCACCGAGCTGGCGGACGGCCGCATCGAAATGACCCTGAATGTCTCGCTCAACAAGGAGACCGAGGCCTGGATCTTCGGCTGGTCCAAGGAAGTCGAAGTAATCGAACCCCCCGAGCTCCGCGCCCGCCGCTACGACGACTGCGCGGCGATCATGGTGCAGGGGCGGGAATTTCGGGAATAGGATTTCTCGCCGTTGCCCCGCGACCCCTCATCAAATTTTATCCTGGTGCGCTGACTCTTCGCTGGCCTGCGCATACACAATCGCGGTGCGAACTGTGAATAGCTCTTCGAGGAACGCCCTTTTCACGAGTCTGCTCCGGAGGACATCTTGAGCAAGCGACGCGGGAAGACACTCATGAAACTTCAGTGCTTCGACCGCGGAATCGCCAAAACTGGCGTTTCGCTCGATCGAATCCACATCCAAGGAATCGATGTACTGTAAGACAGTCTGAGGATCCGCTCGTGTGCCGAATGAAATAGCCAGTTCGCCGGGCTCGCATTCCAAACCGAATTGGCTCGTGAAATGCGCGCCCAAGACCTCGTTCAGCGCAGCACCCGCGAAGTTGTACCACTCAGTGGACTCCTTTTTGGAGACCACAACGAGCGCGTGTGCATCAACCTTCAAGAACGCGAACTCACCGCGAAGTCGCTCCAAAGCCGCCTTCGCTCGCGTGCTCCAAATCGGCGGTTCCGCCATCGACAGCAGCACCGCTTTCGCCGCGCTTGCGATGCGGTAGCTCATCCCCTGCCCGTTTCCGATCCAAGCTGCCCGCCCCTTCTCCTGACACGGTTCCGCCGTGATGCGACGCGTGCGCCAATCTATCGCCGTTACGAGCCAGGACCTCCCCGCCAGCGCAATTCTGGCCGGATTCTTGTCTTGCGCGCGAATCAAGTAACCGGCTTCAACCGTTCCAATTTCTCGAACGCCATGGAACACAGTGAGGATTGGCGCAGTTGTGAATACGGACAAGATCTCCTGGAAATGTCGACGTCCGAATTTCAACTCTCCTTCCTCGCCAAATCCCAGCAGCCCAGAGTCTTCGTGGAGAATTCCGTGAGCCTTGAGATACTCGATGATCGCGGCTTCTTCATCGCCCTTCAGCCGCCTGAAGGGTTCGAGTCGGCCGATCCAATCCCTTGAGTCCCGCACCCCGAGCCCATGCGTCTGGAGGGTCAACGCCATCAGTTGTTGAGCGAAGATGTGCCACGGACGCGCCGGCGGCGTGATGGGTTCGACGAATCCTGCCGCCCACAGATCGAGCAACGCCGCAGCCTTTAGAAGCGCGCGTTCGCTTGTTGCAAGGAAGAGACAATTCCGAGGTCTATCTGCCCGCCGACCAGTTCGCCCCAGCCGCTGAAGAAAGGACGCCACCGAATTAGGCGAATCTATTTGAATTACCCGGTCGAGATCGCCGACGTCAATGCCAAGCTCCAGCGTGCTCGTCGAAACAATCACGCAATTGCGAGATTCCGCGAAGGCCTTCTCAGCCGACCGCCGTTCTTCCACGCTCAATGAGCTATGCGAAAGATGCGTGTCGACGCCGAGACCCCTCAACAAACCTCCAAGCTCCTCAACACGGCTCCGGCTGTCACAAAAGACCAATCGCTTCTCTCCTCGGTGCAAACGCGAAATGACGACTGCCGCATTCGCAAGACTTCCCACGAAGTCCAGTTTCACGTCGGTCCCGACCGCCGCTCCGAACTCTGGCGCGACAACCCTTCGTTCACCCGCGCAATGTCCGCTCATCCAGCCCAGCAGTTCATCGGGGTTGCCGACTGTAGCCGAAAGCCCGATTCGCTGAAGCTCGCGACCTGCCAGGCGCCCGACCCGTTCCAAGACGGACAGCAGATGCCAACCGCGGTCGTCCCCGGCAAATGCATGAACCTCGTCAATCACCACAAGCCGCACCGTCGCCAGCATCTCTCGGCCGAGCGGATTGCCTGACACCAGCATTCCTTCCAGCGATTCCGGGGTGGTGAGCAGGATGTCAGGCGGTGTGGCGCGAATGTTGTTCTTCCGGCTTCCTCCAATGTCGCCGTGCCACACTTCACATCGCCGGCCAAGCAGCCCCGCATAGTGACCCAGACGCTGTTGCAGGTTATTTAACAGGGCCTTCAGCGGGCAGATATAGATGACGCTTAGTGCAGTCCATCTCTCAGAAATCATCCGCGAGAACGCTGGAAACATGGTTGCTTCCGTTTTGCCGCCTGCCGTAGGCGCCAGCAAGAGGCAGTGCTTACCGCTAAGGATTGGTTCAATGCACTGCTCCTGAAGCGGTCTCAGCGACCGCCATCCCAGGGAATTGACGATATGGTGCTGAACCAGCGGATCAAGGCGGTCAAATGCACTCACACGTCGAGAGAGATTTCGTCGACCGAGGAAGCCGCGGTCAGATTGCGCTCCTGCGCGGTCAATTCTTCGCTTCGCAACGTGAGCCGATAGTCTTTCGAAGGGTCGAAATCCGGAAAGAGCTCGATGCGATCGAGCAGGTCGGCGACCAGCTTCTTGAGGAAAAGCCTCGGCGCGATTCCAACTTTCCCGCCGAGTTCTCCAGTGACCGAATCGGCCAGCGATTCGAGGAGAGCGTCATCGGCGCGACGCGCGACGCCCTCCTCGCCCTTCGATCCATGGATGAAAATGTCACGAACCTTCATTCCCACATCAATCAGTGCAGTCCGATCAAAGGCTCGCAGGCGAATTTGCGGTGCGCGCGGATTGTCGAAGCGCGGGTCGGTGTCAAAGTCCGTGTGCAACCGCTGCGCAAGCGGGGGCAATTTTTGAAGTCCCTGCGGGCCATCGAAAAACGCCGGTGTGCCAGTGATCACCAGAAAGAGACCCGGAAAGCGTCCGGCATCGATCTCGTCGATCAGTTGACGTAACGCGTTCAATCCCTTCTCCCGCACATCTGCGCGAACGCGCTGAAGTGTCTCGACTTCATCGAGCACCACTAACAACCCGTTATGTCCTGAGTCGCGGAGCACCACGAGTAACCCTTGGAGAAAACTCAACGCCGCAAAGTGATCTACGTCGCCTTTCAGATCTGCCGCTCGTTTGATCGTCGCGGAGACATTTGGTTGTCCCGCGACCCAAGCGATTAATCCTTCTGCGGTGGCGTTGTCGCCGTTGGCTTGCGCGGTTCGATAGCCACGCAACGCTGCGGCAAAAGCCGGCGCGTTGCGCGAAATGGAGTCCAGCCTTTGCTCCATCAATTCATTCGTGGCCTTCACAAGTCCCGTTTGGTCTTTGGGATCGACTCGACCACTGCTGAGCACATCCTCCTCAAGAGCGTAAAACCAAGTGTCGATAACGCTGCGGAATGCACCGGACGACACGGCCGTCGTCGTGATGCGTTCGGTCAGGCGGCGATAGACCGTCTCAAGTCGGTGCAGGGGCGTCTCCGATTCGGAGATCTGAACCTCGGCTGTCGCGAACTTTTGCGACCGCGCCAGTTCCTGGAGCCACCGCGAAAAGAACGTCTTCCCGCAGCCATATTCGCCCCGAATCGCCTTGAAGGCCCCGCCCCCGGCTTTCACCCGCTCCAGATCCTCATTCACTGTCGCTTCAAACCGCTCCAACCCGACCGCCAGACTCGCCAGACCGTCCTGGGGCACGGTTCCACGGCGCAATGCGTCCAAGACCTGTTCTCTGCGACGGGGGCTATTTGGCGGCGTCATGGCGGTCTAGTCAGCCACGGCAAACTGCTTTCTCAGGAGCGAAATATTTAACGCAATTGTCCCGCTCGTGGCGTCGAGGTTTACCACCTCGTAACCATCCACGTTGAAAATGCGCGCCAAGTTCTGCACATGACCATTAAGTCGCAGAAGCGGCAATCCCAAGCGCTCCGCCAGAGCCTCGCGCTGCATCGTCCCACCTCGTGCGGACAGGACCTCGAGGAAATCCGCCACTTGCCGGCGTTCCGGAGCTCCGCGCACAGCGAGCTTGCACTGCGCTGTGTAAATGTCGCCGCCGAGCAGCCCCTCGATCCACGCGGATCCGCTCGTTTTCGCGGCGGCATGCGCAAAAAGATCGAGGTCACCGCTCGTGACCACCGTTGGCAGGCTGCCCATCGAGACCACAGAGGGAGGATCGGTTGAGAGGCGCCACCATTCGGGCCAACTCGGCGATGGCGACACGTCAACCCAACCTTCTGGAGCGGCGCTCTTCATGTGGCGCAAGATCGCGAAAGGAATCACGATTTCCTGTGGGCTGGCCCCGCCGTGATAGCCTCGCTTCTTCTTGGCAGAATACCGTATCTCCCGGGAGCAGGCGACCGTCACACTGGCGCGCCCGATCGCGTCCTGAACTCGATGACCCTCGAAGCGAACCTCCCCGTCCACGGGAGCGCCACCTTCCAGGCGGTAGCGGCCGTCTCCAGCGGCATTGCCGCCTACCATTCTCGTTCTCGTTTCCAAGGTGTGCCCATGGTCGCTTGTGAGTACGACGGTGCGGCCTGCCTCCGCCGCGAGTTGGAGCAATTCTCGCAACGGTCGCACGAAGTCCAGATCCCATCGGGGGGCGATCTGATCGGCCCCGCTCAGATGGTCATCGATCGCGTTTAGCACTGTGGCGACAAGTCGGCACTTCTTGTTCGCGATGGCATTCTTGACGTCTGTTGCGAGCCCTGCTTCTCCCGATGTCTGCAAATCCCCTTTGAGATAGAGCTGCGGGCGGATCTGTCCACCCGCCAACGAGAAAAGCTTTTCGTGCCGATTGAAAGCGCTCTGTTCGGTCGGTGTCGTTTCGGGATGGAGCTTCCCGCGGAAGAGCGCCCGACGCGATATGTTCGTGATCGACGGCACGGTCGCGAGGAGGGCCGACGCGATCTTGGGTTCCTTGGGATTGCACTCCAGCCAATTTCCGCGCTGAACGATATCCGAGAGCAGTTCGCGGAAGACCGCCACGCTCATTCCATCCATCACGAGCAGAAGGAGCGGCGTCCGTGCGGCCAGCGGCCCGATCAGGCTCTCGAGCGCGTCCTCGATCAACGTGAAGGCAGGGCTGGGTGCGGAACCTTGTGAGGTCCATTCCGCAAACTTCCTGGCAAAATCTGCCTCAAATATACTGCTCACCTTCTCCACGCGGGCCAGCAATGCATCAAAGGCCTTGTTGAGTTGAGGTTCGGAATCGCCCTCTTGCACGATCGTTCTGGCCCAATCGACGAAGCCGCCGATCTGCATGTAAGACTCCACCATTGCATCCAGCGTGTGGAATTCTCCAAGCTTCGCACCTTCGCCAAGCCAGCATGCGAGCCGTGCCGCCATCTGGCATCGCTCGATTCTTCGCCTTTGTTCATCGGCGAGCTGATGATTCTGCAAGGACTCGATCGCAGCACTGAGCTTCCTCGCGTCCTTGTTTGCCGCAGCGCTGGCTTTGTTGGTTTGAATGAGCGCGCCCGCAAATAGCCGCACGCGCTGCTCGAACCCCACCGGCG
>JBBRCA010000184.1:0-5562 GCA_038205325.1 Terriglobales bacterium
TCCGAAGATCAAAAAAGATCACAGGGCAATTCCCCGTTGCCCCACAAGACCTTCCTCCGCCATCGACCCTTAAAACGGGCGAAAGAGACGGCCCAATTCGGTAGAGGCTCACGCGTGAAGCCGCTAGGACCCCAGGAAGCAAAGTGTCGTCCTCCAAATCCCCTAATAGAGACTTGATTATGCGCGCCCGAAATTTTGCTGACAAATGGGCTTTTCCGAGTGGCTTCCCAAGCGTCCTTCCCTCGTGCGTCAACGACTGCGCCTCACTCCTCATAAAGGCGGTAAGCATTATTAGGAGCACCAATCCGAAGCGTAGCCAACTCATCCAGGAAATCCTGCGAATACAACAATTTTTGATCGCCCAAGCCCCGTAACTTGACATTGCAAGTGAGGCACCTGTTCGACGTAGATTTTATGCCTAACGCGCTCACCGCAGTAAACTGGACTTAGCATGATTCTTCTCTCCCTCGCACTCTTTGTATTTCAGGAATTCGACATCCCCGCTTCTCCCGCAACGTTGCCCCCATCGCATTCCGGTGCGCTGATGGAGATGGTCCATAATAGCGGCCCCACCGCGCTCACCGTGCTCGTCGTCCTGCTGATCGCGAGTGTTTTTTCGTGGGCGATCATGATCTCCAAATGGAACTCGTTTCGCCGCGCCCAGCGTCAGAGCCTGCGTTTCGTTCGAGCGTTTCGCAAGTCCGGCCGCCTGAGCGAAATCGCTGCGGTCGCCGACCAGTTTCGCCCCAGCCCGCTGGTCGCCGTCTTTCACGAAATTCACGACGAGTACCAGCGCCAGTGCGGAGGCCGTGGCACGCCGCCCAATCCGCAAGCGCTCGAACGCGCCGCGCAGACCGCTTCCTCCGAGTCCCTGACGCAGATGGAAGCGCACATGACGTGGCTCGCGACCATCGCGCAGGGCGCCACCTACGTTGGCCTCTTTGGCACAGTAATGGGCATCATCGATGCCTTCCACGGTCTCGGAACGGCGGGCGCGGCAACTCTCCGAGCGGTCGCTCCGGGCATCAGCGAAGCGCTCATCACCACCGCCGCCGGGCTGGTCGTCGCCGTGCCCGCGCTGGTCGGCTATAACCAACTCACCGCGCGGGTGCGCGAGTTCGGTGCGCGCATGGACGACTTTGGCCGCGAACTGCTGAACGCGATCGAAAACGCCGCGCTCGTGACGCCGCCTGCGCCACCCCCCCCACCCAACGAACCCCGCCGGAGGACGTTCTAGCGTGGCCTACACCAACAGTCGCGGACGCACGCAAACGGCGCTTGCCGACATCAACATCACGCCGCTAGTGGACGTGGTGCTGGTGCTGCTGCTGATTTTCATGCTGACCGCGCCGGTGTTGCAATCGGGCGTCGAAGTGGCCGTGCCGCACACCCGCTCCGTCAACCAACTCACCGAAGAGCGCACTGTCATCACCATCGACAAGGACCAGAACGTATTCCTGCAAGACAAGCCTGTAAACATCAACGCATTGCCTTCACTGCTTCAGATCACCAACGGTAAAGGCAAGAGCAAAGTCGTTTACGTGCGCGCGGACGAGAAGGTGCCGTTTGGCGCGTTCGCGTCGGTGATGGACGCGATCAAACAGGCGGGCATCACAAACATCAGCATCGTCACCCAGCCGATCGGCAAATAAAGTCCATGTCCAGCCAAGCCCATTCCGCACCGTCCCGGCAGCCGCTTGGTGGCGGAATTGCAGGCGCGGTGGTGCTGCACATTGCGGTCGTTGGCGTGCTGATTGCGGTGACGTTTTTGCACCCCTCACGCAAGAATCCGTGGGGTGATAAAGCCTCCTCTGTGGGCGCAATCGAAGCGTCCATGGTAGCGTCAATCCCGCTTCCACCCAAGGCACCGCCCGTCGAAAAGTCGGTGCTCACCTCTGAAAATGTGTCCAAAGCTCCCGAGCCGCCTCCCGTAGAAAAAACCGCCCCGCCGCCGCGACCGACCGATCTGCTGATTAAAGAAAAAGTCGTCCCGAAGATCTTTCCAAAGGTCGCGCCGAAAGAAGCGCTCGCGCCGCCAAAGCATCCGCAGCCCGTTCCAGTTAGCCCTAAGGCAACGAGCGGTGATGCGGCGACGCAACTTCCGCAGTCCATCTCTCATGTGAAAGACGGCACGGCGACCGTGACCGTCCAGAATCGCGCCTTTGGCAATCGTTACGCGTACTATTTGCGCATCGTTGGCAGCAAAGTCACTGAAAACTATTATTTGCAAGAGCCCGATCCCGTCGCCTCGCGCGGCAAGAGCGTCACCGTGCTATTCGACATCCAGCGCGACGGCTCGCCCGCAAATCTTCGCATCGAAACACGCAGTGGCTCGCCGTCACTCGACAACGCCGCGATGCGGGCCATTCAACGCATCGATACTTTTGGCGATTTGCCCGAAGGGGACCACATCACCATTGAGTACAAGTTTGATTACCGACCGTAGACTTAGCTGCCCTTGCACAGCCTGTGAGCGTCTATCCTAATGATGATGCGAAGCATTTCCGGCTCCACCGTTTCAAACTCCGCGCTGCGCGCTTTATCTCGCCCTTTTTTCATTGCGGCGCTCTGTCTTTTCGTCAGCCCGATGTTGCGCGCGCAGGATTGGTTCCATCTTGAAAGCAGCAATGGCGCGGAACGCATCCGCATCGCCGTCGCCGACTTCAAACCTCAAACTGCGGACGCCGCCGCCTACAAACACACCTTCGATGCGACGCTCTTTGCGGATCTCAACGCGGCGGGCATTTTCGACATCGTGTCGAAGGGCCTCATCCCGCAGAGTTCTCCAGGCGCGCCTGCTGAGATGAACCTATCGCGGTGGTCCGCGCCGCCGTCCAGCGCGGCAATGGTCGCCTTTGGCAGCGTCGCCACGCAGGGCAATCGTCTCATCGTCAACGGCTACCTCGATGACGCCAAGAACACGCAATTTCCGCAAGTCTTCGCGAAGCAATACAGCGAAGAGGCGAGTGAGAACGAAGCCCGGCAAATCGCCCATCGTTTCGCCGATGAGATCATCTCGCGACTTGGCGGCGGTGTCGCGGGCATCGCCGAAACCAAGATTTATTACGTCAAAATCCTCGGCCAGAACAAGGAAATCTGGGAGATGAATTACGACGGCCAGAACCAGCACGCGCTCACGCATCTGGGCACGGTTTCGCTGTCGCCGCGCATCTCGCCAGACAACTCTCGCTTGGCGTTCAGCGCGCTGGGCCGCGAAGGTTTCCAGATCAAGATGTACTCGCTGCTGCTGAACCGTATGGTGAACTTTCCCGCTGCGGGCGGCACGAACCTTTCGCCGGCGTGGGCGCCCACCGGCAACCAACTCGCCTTCTCATCCTCGCGCACGGGTGATCCTGAAATCTGGACATCGGACCGCGACGGCAACGTAGCACACCGCGTCACCAACTTCCGCGGCCCCGACGTCTCGCCCGTCTGGAACCCAAAGACTGGCGCGCAGATGGCCTGGATCAGCGGACGCTCCGGCCTACCGCAGCTCTACATCATGGACGCCGACGGCTCGGGCGTGCAGCGCATGACAGACGGCGGTTACGCGACGTCGCCGTCGTGGTCGCCGAACGGCCAGTTCCTGGCTTTCGCGTGGAGCCGCAAGTACGGCCCTGGCGCGCCCGGCGGCCAGGACATTTACATAATGGAGATCACCACCAAACGCTGGATCCAGCTCACCCACGAGATCGGACGCTGCGACTTTCCGTCCTGGTCGCCCGATGGCCGGCATCTGGTTTTTGCAAACGGCAGCGGCGCGCACACGCGCGTCATGACCATGCTGGCCGACGGCACACAACAGCATGCCCTCACCGAATCCGGCGCGGACATGCCTAACTGGAGTTGGAAATAAACTGGTTCAATAGATGAAGCAGCTTGGGCGAACACATCGCCGGGCAGACGAGGATGGATATGACGAATCGAACCAATATCTGGAAAGTGGCGGTACTCGCAGCAGCGTTGACTCTCGCGACAGGATGCCACAAGAAGCCAATCCACACTGTGGGTACGGGCATTGACTCTGCTCCCAGTACGCAACCGCCGCCGACAGCGACGCTGACCGCCGACCCTCCGGCCATCGATCTCGGCCAATCCGTCGTCCTCAACTGGCGCACGACGAATGCGGCAAGCGTAGCCATCGACGGCATCGGTCCGGTTCTTGCCAGTGGCACGCAAACTCTGTCGCCTGCCAACTCGACCAACTTCCATCTGGTCGCCAAAGGGGACGGCGGCACAGTTGAAGCCAACGTGCGCGTGACCGTCCGCGTCTCCACCGTCGCGGCGACGGGCGATAACAGCAGCTCCGACCTGAACGGCGCGATGGGCACGGATGCCGCGTTCCACCAAAATGTGCGCGACATCTTCTTCGATTACGACAGCTTCGACCTGCGCGCCGACGCGCAGACGGCCGCCGTCAACGCTGCGCGCTATTTAGCGGCGCATCCTGCGATCAAGGTTGTCATCGGCGGCTATTGCGATGCCCGCGGCTCGGCCGAGTACAACATTACACTCGGCGAAAACCGCGCCACCGCCGCCCGCACCGCGCTGATCAGCGCAGGGGTACCGGCGTCGCGCGTTCGCGTCGTAAGCTATGGCAAGGAGCGGCAGTTCTGCTCGGAAGAGAACGAAACCTGCTGGCAGGAAAATCGCCGCGCGCAATTCAACCTCGACCGCTAAACAAAGCACGGTCGTGCGACACCGAATGCCATGGGTTCCGCGGAGCCGACACCAGAAAGCCGCGCCAAAAAGCCGCGCCAGTTCGCACCACAAGGAGCCATCCGTGCCCTCAATCCGCCGCTATACGTTCACCGCCCTACTTCTAACCGCGTTATTTACGCTCCCAGCCCACGCCGTCAGCAAAGAGATCATCCAGCTCCAGACGCAGATTCAGCAACTGCAGGACGCGGTTGCGCGCCTGCAGCAGTCGAACGACGAGCGCATGGGCGTATTGAAAGACCTCGTTCAACAGACCGCCGACTCCGTCAACAAGATGTCTCTCACTGTCGGCAGTCTGCAGCAACAGGTAGGGGCACAGCAGGAGGCCTCGACCGCGAAGGCCGATCAGGTCTCGGGGCAGATCCAATCGCTCAACGACTCGCTTGACGAGTTGAAGGCGCGCATGGTGAAGCTCGACCGCAGGCTACAGAATATCGATAGCCAGCAGCAAGTGGCGAACACGTTGCTCCAGAGCCTGCCCGGTTCCAGCCAGACGACGGCCCAACCGGCCCGCGGCAACGGCAACGACGCGGCCCCACTGGACTCGCAAGCCTCCGCCGCGTCCGCCGGAAATCCGCCTGCTCAGTCTGGCCCCGCGCCCGACGATATGTACCGTGGTGCGCTCGGCGATTACATGGCAGGGAAGTATCCGCTGGCGGCGTCGGAGTTTGCCGACTTGATTAAGCAGTATCCCGATGACAATCTTTCCGGCAACGCGTACTTCTACCTGGGCGAAATCAACAACAGGACCCAGAAGCCTTCGATTGCGATCAAGGACTACGATCTGTTGCTTGAGCGTTATCCCGACAACTCCAAGATTCCTGCTGCGCACCTGCACAAAGG
>JBBRCA010000185.1:0-5539 GCA_038205325.1 Terriglobales bacterium
CCTGCGAACTCAAACAAGATGTCGTTCAATGATCGTGTTAATAAGGCCAACTCGTTCTTCGCCATCGGTCTGTTTCCGTATACGACGTTGAATTCCGATGTGTTCTTATCCCAGCCCAGCAGTTGGCGCAGCTCGTCGAACTTCGGTGAGTCCTGTTCCTGCCGGATCACCAGCACCGCGACGTCGTTTTTTTCTTTCTTTTCCAATCTTGTTGCGATGTTGCCTTGCCGCTGCAGTTCACCCATGATCTTAACCACTTTTATGAAGCGCGGGTCTGCCTCATGTTTGAGCAGGCCGATGCTGCGTTGGTTTTGCAGGCCGTTGAGCGAAAAGAGCAGGGTGCGGAACACCGCTTCCACGGGATAGCCGGCCTGCGCATACTCCAGGGAAACGTGAGGCGGCAGCGGCGTAAGCATGCTGTGGGTGAAGCGATCGCCTACCAGCGGCGAGTATGTCACTGTTGGACGATTCTCAATAACATTGCGACCTAAAAGGGTTGCGCCGGCAGAGGGCGCGCCGATCATGGGTACTGGTAATGGCGTCGTACCAGTAACGGTCAAGTCGCCTTCATATACGGTAGCGACCTGGCTGATAATTGACGTTGGGTCCAGAAATACTGGCGTGTCGCCGTAGCGCAATCGCACGACGTTCAAGAGCATCTGCTCTTTCCAAGACTCAGACATCGCATCGCCGTAGGTAATTCGCTCCTGGCGCATGATCTTCGGTCCATTCATGGAGCATCCGGAAAGACATAGCGCGGCGAGGACAAGTGAAAATGCTTTGCGTGCGCTCAGGGTCTGGCCTTGGAAAATTGCAACCATAAGAGTCTCCAAATTATCGTGCTCGGTCTGATAAATTAATGGGTACTTTGGCAGTCCAATATTGCGCCAACTTATCCCGCACGCTCGCCAATTCTCCGGACGCGACATTCAGTACGTAAAGCGCTGCCGATTTCATGGCCAGCTTTTGCCGAGTTTACGGCGACTTTGTTGCGCACGATGTGGACATCAAAGGGTATTGCCGTTCGCTGCCAATCGCTGTTCTTCGCCCTGACTGACATGCCGTTCGGACCTAGAACAGTTGATACGAGGGTTTCTTCGGGATGAATAATCTCGGTATAATTGTCGAGGCATGAGCAACAAAGGCGCCGTTGCAATATTTAAATTGATTGCGCTTCTTCGCGGCTAAGTAGATGGAAAACCGGGAGATACAACGAATCAGCGAGAAGTCACGGGATTCTTTAGCTGCCGGCAATCGTGTTCATAACCCTACTATGGATTTCACGCGGCCGCTTTCAATGGCTTCCACCAGGGAGGCATGATCCGTTTCTGTCTGATCGCCATACCTTTCAGCAAATTCGGAGAGCGCTTCATCCAGGACTTCCGACTTATCGCAATATCCAGCGATCTTTGCGGCATCTCCAATCCGGCAATGAGCGCGAGACAGCAGTGCGCCGCATACGAATCCCCAGAAGTAGAAGGGCTCGCCGGTCAGCCACTCCAAAGGCATGGACGCCTTCATGTTTTTCATCTGCCGGACGAAATAGTCACGTCCGTCGATAGCGGTGTAGCCGAGCAACGGATCGCCGGCAGCCTGCAACATGCGCTGCGCAGCAACCACCCGGCGTCCCTCGTGCTTCAATTTCATGGAGTTGGGCGGCAAGTAGCGCGCGTGTGCGGGCTCGCCGGACTCCTTGATCTGCAGGAAAAGCGGATCCTGATCGCCATTGCCGAACAACATAGCGAGATACGCGCGGTTTCCGACACTCCCGACTCCGACCACGCGGTGGCCGACATCCGCAACTGAATAACGTCGCAGCATTCTTTGGTATCCAAACGCAACAGTTTCGAAGTAGCCGTTAAATGAATCCAAAACCTTCTTTTTTGTGGCGGCATCGAGGTGGGTGAGGACCGGCGGATCTTCCAGAAATCGCCATACACCATCGCCTCCACGGTGCGCCATTTTCGGCAATAGCGTTGCACTTGTAGTGGCTCGCGCCTTTTCAACAGTTTTCTGAATCAGAGCCCACGCCTTCATCGGCACCTTGAAGAAATTGGGTTTTCGATCCGTATAGCCGAAAATCGACCACACATCCAGAACTCCCATAGGGGAAAGACGCTGCAGATTGGCGCGGTAGCCCGAAACGCACTGCATTACCGCGAGCCGGCGTTCGCGTTTGTTGAAGCCGTTTTCACGCGCGGCCACATTGATGCTCGCGACGAGCCGCTTCAGATCCCATTCCCAGGGGCCGCATACTGATTCATCGAAGTCATTCAGGTCCACGATGATGTCGCGCTGGGGCGTGCCATAAAGTCCAAAGTTATTGATGTGCGCGTCACCGTCCATCACAGTCTGAATGCCTGAAATCGGGGTGTGAGAAAGATCCCAGGCCATCGCGCTTGCCGCGCCCCGCAGGAACGCAAAGGGCGAAGCCGCCATGCGGCCCATGCGCAGAGGCACCAGTTCCTGCTGACGGCCGGCATTGCCCGCAATGACAAAGTCCGCGCCTGAAAGACGATGTTTGGGTGGATTCCAATCCGCGTGACTTTCACGCGGTACCTGTTTTCGCAGCGCTTTGCCCGCGGCATAGCGGGCCTGGATGGATTCATGGGGCTGCAAGGGATCATACCGAACCAAACCTGTTTGCCAGTATTCGCGGGTCGTTTCCAAAAGGGCAATGACCTTCTTCTGGATGGCATCCAGATCTGGAAGTTTCACCTGGGCAGGTTTGTGATCTCTAAGGGTTGTTATTTTTGCAATCCTGCTTATTTCTGGCGAAGCGGTGGCGCTGCCGTGTGCGGTGTCAATATTCATAGGCGTATCCGTTTTATATGGCATCGAACGCTAATTGTGTCCGGCAAGTATTGATTTCCAGCATTCGTTCGCCACAGTTGTCTTGCGTTACAGTGCAGCGAAAGCGAGACCATTATCGTTTCGGGTGGGTCATCGCAGATGCGGGAAAATAATGAGCGCGTGGCATTTATTAGCATGACCCCGTAGCTTGCTCCACTTCAAAGCACTGATCACTGCTTTTTGTTTCTGGCCTAGTGCGGTTCGATGCCCCACGCCCACTTCACTCCGTCGTGCACTACAGTGCAAAGCGCCCAAACCCAACACTCTCACGGCTTGCATTTACGTTGCGATGCTGGCGGCATTCTTTTGCCGTTGAGCCGTCTATTGCCTGATTTTCGCCAACGTTAAAATTGCGAGAAGTACACGACTCGACAAGTGCGGCCAGGCTTTAACAATTTCGGCCAAATCATTGATCAAAACAGTGGATGATTGATCTACGGAATCCACGATCCCTGGTACACCGGCGGTACACCGGCGGTACACGGCGCGTGAGCCGAACTGTCTGTGGTCTGACGCTGGCAGTCCGCGTCTTGACCCGCTTTACCTATGAGATTTTGACTTTGTCCGTGAACTGTCTGCCGTTGGTCTGTATTATGTCTACGTTGTTTTTCCGGTTCGAATCCTAGCCCGGAAATGACCGTCACAGACCCCATTTTCATAGGTAAAACAGCGTCGCCTTCAGCGCCCGCTGCGACGCGTAATACACCGGTGGTACACGATGGCATGGCCAAAATGGCTGAAATCCGATCTGCCGTTCGTAAGCACCTAATCCTCAAGGTGACACTGTGATTGAGTATCGCTGTGTGTTCTGGACCGTGGCTGCTGTCGGTTTGCCGCTTGCACCGACGACGAGCGACTTGGCTTTGGTCTGGACCGTAAAGATGTATGTTCCGATCTTGGTCGGACGCCCGCCGATCAATCCGCCGCTGAGTCGCAACCCCGCCGGCAACCCTGTGGCGCTGGTGCGGACTTTGGCCTTTGATGCAGCAGACGGCGGGGAAAGTTTCAGCTTCGTCGGCTTTTTGAGTTTGACGACGCCGAGGTCAATGGGTTGATTCGCCGTCGCGACGCTCGTCGCTATTGCGGCGCCGGCTGTGGTGGCCATGGCGGTTTCAGCCCCGAGCGCGACGTTCGAAGGCAAACTCGTCGAGAAAGTGAATCGAACGTACACGGATGCATTGCTGGCAGCGGAGCTCGTCCAGATCCAGTGCGCCGGCGTGTCGGTAGGAAACCCTGTGACGTTCTGCGACCAGGGTGCGCTGCCATAGCTGCCATAATCCGTGGCGGAAGCCCAAGCGCTGTCGTCGAACCCGGCTGTTTCCCAGCGATCGACCAGCGTCGCATTGACTTTCCAGCTCACGGCAGTTCCCATCCGCTGTCCGGACTGCTGAATCTCGGCCAGCAGACCCGCTGGGCCATCGAAGTTGGTGCACTTCACCGCAACGACGTTTTGTCCTGATGCCAGGTTTAAGGGGTAAGTCTGTGACTGATTCCAATTCGAAGCGGAGCCCTGCAGTGTTCCGTTAAAATACAGATCGTAGGCGTTGTCGCAGGTAATGACCATATTCGCCATTGTGCTGCTGCTGACAATGCGAACGTTATCGATAAAGACCGTGTCGTCACCGCCCGCGCTATTCAGTCCGACAAAACTTAACGTGTGGCTTCCCGCGCCGGGTGTTACCGCATTCGTTGTCAAATCTGCGTAAGATGTACTAGTGGGCTTGAATGTGCCGACCGCAGTATTGTCGAGGAACACCTGAAAATCCTGAATACCGCCCCAATTGCCGCGCTGCGCGGCGGAGAAAACGATGCTGTAGCTGACTCCCGACTGGAAGCCGCTGATGGATTGGGAAAAACTTCCGGCGCTCTGGAGGAAGGCCACTTGCGCCCCTTCTGGAGCGCTGGGATTGCCGGAGGTAAATCCGCTGCCGTTGGCGCTAATGCCCGATTGTCCGGCAAATGCCCATGCGGCGTTCGCGGGATTGTATTGGAACGATGCATACTGACCGGCCGCTCCAACGCCCGGCGTCTCAAAGCCCAAATTGGAGCCGAGTGGACCGCCACTAACGGCAGTGAAGGCCGCGGCGATTGTATGGTTGGCGGCCACACTATTGAAGTTGTAGCTTGAAACCGCGCCGACAGATGCGCCATCCACGCTCACGCTGGAAATCACAAATCCGCTATTCGCCGCGATGGTGAAGGTCTGCGAGGCGCCGGAGTTCACGCTCACCGCGCCGTTGGGACTGATTGTTCCGCCTGTGCCCGCCGAAGCGGTAATCGAATAGATCGAGGTTGGAACCCGATAATACCCCGCCTTTACTACACCAACGATGGGATCGCCAAAGGTGGTATTATTAAATGCGATCGTACCAGTTACGCCATATAGGTAATTAAACTGGCCGTTTGCGCCATAGGCAACATCCACATTTTGGGTAAATGTATAGGAACCATTTTCGACGGCGCACCAAGTGTAGCCGGCGGGACCGCCACTATTGGTGGTTGTGACCGTCAAGGTCAGTGTTGCCGTGCCTGTGCCGCCTGTATTAGTTGCGCTCAACGTTACATTCGATGTTCCCGCGCTTGTCGGTGTTCCAGAAATGACGCCGGCGTTCGTATCCACCGTCAACCCTGCGGGCAGACCGGTGGCATTGAAGCTCGTGGGATTGTTGCTGGCCGTAATCGTGTA
>JBBRCA010000186.1:0-5538 GCA_038205325.1 Terriglobales bacterium
GATAATCGAGCGAGAGAATCCAGGATTCGAAACGCCAGTTTTATACTCAACGCTCTCTCGCCAGCAGAGCAAGTTAAGCGACAAAACCCGCATTTCTGCGGGTTTTCGCCCAAGAAAGTTCCACTTTCTCGGCTTGCTAAAAGGTTTGGCGAGCGGACAGGCATTCGAATCTCTGATAGAACTTTTCTTCTATTGAGAGTTCGAATCCGCCTCTCTTGCCGATCCTAAATCGAACTGCGGATAGAACTTTTTAAGAAATTACCAAGTTCAACGACTCTCTCCGGATCTATAGAAAGGCTTAGGTTTAGCTTTTCTCGGCGATCGTCAGAGACTCTCCAGAGAAAACTTGAGCCCGATTTGGCGGCCAAATCGGGCTCAATCTAGTCTTATAAGTTGCACATTCTAAAGCACTTAAAGTAGTGGCGGAGAGTGGGGGATTCGAACCCCCGATAGAACTTTTGGTCCTATAACGGTTTAGCAAACCGGCGCCTTCAGCCACTCGGCCAACTCTCCAGCGGGTTGTGCCTCGATTATAGCTCCCGCCAGCGCGAACACGCGACAGATAGGGTAGATTCGATATTTACCCACACCCATCCGTACCCCATCCGTATCCAGGAGCACCGCAATACTTCCCACCTTGCGCACCACCAAATTGCGACTCCTGCCGCTCATCGGCGCCACCTACTTCATGGTGGCGGGCGGCCCCTACGGCCTTGAAGACATCATTGGCAAAGCGGGCTACGGTCGCGCGCTCATCATCCTCGCTCTTGTCCCCATCTTTTGGAGCCTCCCCACCGCGCTCATGGTCGGCGAACTCGCCAGCGCCATACCCGCGGAGGGCGGCTACTACCGCTGGGTGCGGCGCGCGTTGGGCCGCTTCTGGGGCTTTCAGGAAGCCTGGCTCTCGCTCGCCGCCAGCGTCTTCGACATGGCCATCTACCCCGTCCTCTTCGTCCTCTACCTCAGCCGCATCGCCCCTCCATGGACTACTGGCTACCGGGGCACATTGTGGGCGCTGGCCGTCATCGCCGGTTGCACGCTCTGGAACCTGCGCGGCGCGAAGGCGGTTGGCGAGGGCTCCGTCGCGATGTTCATTCTCCTCCTCGCGCCCTTCGCGATCCTCATCGGCGTTGCGCTTTGGAGATGGCACGGCCTCGGCTCCGGCGCCATCCTGCAACCCGTCACCAACGCCGACATGGGCGGCGCCATCTGCGTTGCGCTGTGGAACTACATGGGTTGGGACAACGCCAGCACCGTCGCCCAGGAAGTCGAGAACCCGCAGCGCAACTACCCCCGCGCCATGCTCGGTGCGTGCGCCCTGGTTGCCGCGACCTACATCGTTCCGCTCGCCGCGGTCGGCCTCGCGGGTTTCGCGCCCGATCAATTTTCAACCGGAGCGTGGGCCGATGCCGCCCGCACCATCGTCGGCCCCGCGCTCGGCCTCGCCGTTGTCGCTGGCGGCATGATCAACGGCGTCGGCATGTTCAACCCTCTCATGATGAGCTATACCCGCGTCCCCTACGCGCTCGCCGAAGACGGCCTGCTGCCCAAAGCTCTCACCCGTCGAAATGCCCGCGGCGTCCCCTGGCTCAGCGTCCTGCTGTGCGCCATCATCTGGGCGCTGGCGCTCAAGATGAGTTTCGAGCGCCTCATCTCCATCGACCTCGTGCTCTACGGCGCGGCCTTGCTGCTGGAGTTCGTCGCTCTGGTGGTCCTGCGCCTGCGCGAACCCGATCTGCCGCGACCCTTCCGCATTCCTGGCGGAACGCCTGCAGCGGTCGCGGTCGGCGTCGGCCCTGCGTTGCTGATCTTTTTCGCTCTCTGGGTCGCGCGCAAAGACAGCGTACTGGGCATCAACGCGCTGTTGTTCGCCGCATCGGTCGGCGTCGCGGGCGTTCTCGTTTACGTCCTCGCCAAGCGGCTGGGGCTTATCTCTAGTCCCGAACCGCTCCCGCCACAGCGCGGGACCTTTGATTAAAGGTCGGGTGCGCCTTCCTCGTGACAGCACCCCATGCGTTCGACCCACTGTCTGAACTTCACTTTGAATTTTGATCGGTTCCTCGGCTCGTTGAACCATGCACCGTGGAGACGCGCCTCATGCAGCAGCACACATTCCCAGGTCTGGCGGAGTTCTTCATCTTCCCCGGCAATGGCATAGTCGTAGATGGACTCAACGAAGTTCCAGGTCATGAAGGCGAAGGCGTCATACTGCACAATCTGTTCGGCCGTCTTGCCTACAGGATTGGGCACAATCAAATGCGGATGCTCGATCATGGTCTTCTGAATCTCAAAGTAGGTTCGGTCCAGCGTGGCATAGAACGTGTCGCGCTGGTCGCGGCGAGACAATGCGATCGACCAAGGGATACCGAAGGCCAGCACCACAGTGCCGAAGGCGATGATAAGATTCGCGCCCGCAACGATCTCATCATTCCAACGGCTCAAAAAATCGATGGGGTGCATGACAACACCTCTGAGTTCAGATCAATCTGAGATTTTCCGGCAGGTTCGCGATCATTTTACCGATTTGTGGATCGGCCGATTGCTTAGAGTAAACGTTCACGTAGATATCGTCGAGCCACGCCCGCAGCAGCGCCTTGGGAATCTCACTCGGAAGGACGTCGCGATAGACCAGGATGTCCATCGCCGGCGGCGCGCTCTCGGATATGCGAGGCATGATGTAGTCGAGCCCTTCAACCTCTCTACAGCCCAGGTTTCGATAGAAGCGCTTCCTCCGCATCCTGTCGGAGCGATCTTCCGACGGCAGCTTTTCCGAATCGACCTCGGCCAGCAGATACCGTCCACATACAGGTTGCAACTCTACAAGATGCCTGAAAATAAATTGCCCAATACCCTGTCCACGCGCGTTCGCGGCGATCGCCATGTACTCCAGCAGACAGGCGTCCGAACGTGCGAAACAAACCGAAATCGTAAACCCGACGACGTCCTCTTCCCGGACGACGACCAGAAAACAATAGGCAGGGTTCCCGATCATTTCGACAAGCAGGCTGGATGGTTTGCGCTCGCTACGAGGGTGCGCTTCTCTGTAAATCGCCATCAGCGCATCGAATCGCGGATCTTTGGGGGATTCCACGCGATGAACGGCCAGAATTCCAGAATTGCCTGCTTCCATCTTCCGCTCCTGAACTATTGCTTCGTCTTCTTGTCGAGAAACGCCTGCCGCGCGCGCAGGATCGTCGCCCGCGCAAACTCAGCATCGCGCCAGCCGCGCACCTCGACCCGCTTGCCTTCAAGGTCTTTGTAGATGGAAAAGAAGTGTCTGATCTCTTTCAAAATATGCGGATAGATGTCCGAGTACTCATTCACATCGTCGTAGCGCGGATTGCCGTCGCCGACGCACAGGATTTTCTCGTCGCTCTCGCCCTGATCGATCATGTCCAGCGCGCCGATGGGGCGCACCGTCTGCACGCATCCCGGAAAGCTGGGCGTATCCACCAGCACCAGCACATCCAGCGGGTCGCCGTCATCGCCCAGCGTGCTGGGGATGAAACCATAGTCCCCCGGATAGTGGACCGGCGAGTGCAGGTTCCGATCCAGCCGGAACACATGTAATTCCTTGTCGTACTGATACTTCGTAATGCCGTCGAGAGGGATCTCGACCACGCAATTCACAAGATTGGGGGCTTTGGACCCAATCGGCAGTTCGAGGTAGTTCGGCATGACGTTGGGCATCTCGCTTCATCGTCGAATTGGGAGGGTTTGCGGATTCGTCCGCATCTGACGTTCCGGCAGCAAGCCGCTCGAAAAACGAGTTCGACGCAGGAACAGTCTACAATCTTGCGGTCAATGGCGTGGAGTCGAGTTCCCGCCGAATCTGGCCCGGCGTGCCCGCCCTTCTTATAGGATGCCCCAGGAAATCTACTAATCCGGACATGGGACCGCCAATTCCGCGACGAGGCGGCATCATACCGGGGGAGCGGCCCATTCTCTTTTCAGGAGTACGACATGTCTCAGTCCCGAACCCGCTTTTTGTCGCCGAAGTACAACAGATTGCTGCTTGCCCTCCTTTGGGCCGCTGTCGCCCCCACGCTTCATTCTGCGGCGCAGGGATTGCCGACAGCGTCGAAGCAGCTGGACATCTCCGCCTTTGGCGGCTATCTCAGCGAAAACCCTGACTACGGCCCCACGCGCAACAAGGGATTCTTTGTCGGTGCCAATGCGACGCGCTACTTTCACTTTCCGGTCGCCCCTTCGCTCGAGGTCCGTTACAACCGCGCCACGGGTCAGTACCTCAACGACAGTTCGTTCGTAGGTGGGCCTCGCATTCAGGCAGATATTTTCCACCGCTTCCACCCCTACGCCGATTTTCTCCTGGGTGTGGACTCCATCCACTTCGTCCGGCCTTTCGACCCCACGTATCTGAATGACACGGCGATCGTTTACAGCCTCGGAGGCGGCGTCGATATCGACCTCGTGCGCCAGTTCCAACTCAAATTGGACTATCAGGGCCATACCGTGAGCTTCAGAAGCGGTTTCTCGCTCGCCCCCCGTCCACTCGCCATCGGCATCGTCTACCGCATCCCGTTCCGCCCCAACACCAGAAACTAGGAAAAGCTCAAGTCAAATCATGATGAAAGGTTTCGTCAAGTCATGATGGAAGCTCTAGTCAAGTCACGATTTAGAGTCCATAAACTTGCTTTCGGAGGGAGCAGGGGCCTTCAGGCCCCTGAATCACCGCTCCCACAAGATGGGCTTTAGCCCCGGGCACTTTGCTTGATGTGCGTTCCAGCGACGATGCAGGGTGCATTTCGGCAATGAAGCGGGGGTGCCCCATGTCCGGATCTTCGGACATGGGATCTCAGGAGTGCCGCCAGTTGCTACCCAGGAGACACCGCCACACGGCACGCACGATGCTACGCTTAAAAGCAGGAGCACCTCTTCTTGAGCGACGTTTCAACCCCTCCGCATTCTCCTTCCAGCCGTTTCGTCCGCGCCTGTCTGCGTCAACCCGTCGACCGCACTCCGGTCTGGTTCCTCCGCCAAGCGGGCCGCTACATGCCGGAGTACATGGCCGTCCGCCGCCACCACTCGCTGCTCGACATCTGCCGCACGCCCGACATCGCCGCCGAAGTCACCATCACCGCCGCCGAACGCCTTGGCGTGGACGCGGCCATCATCTTCGCCGACCTCCTGCTCCCGCTCACCCCCATGGGCCTCGACTTTGACTTCATCGCGGGCGAAGGCCCCGTCGTCAAAACGCCCCTCCGCACCGAAGCCCAGGTCCGCGCCCTCCGCACCGACCGCACTGGCGATCTCAGCTACGTCGCCCGCGCCATCGAAAAAGTCGCCGCCCACTTCGCCTCGCCACGCGCAGGTGGCGTCCGCGACTCCGAAAATCAAGACCAGCTCGGCATCATCGGCTTCTGCGGCGCGCCCTTCACCTTGGCCAGCTACATGATCGAAGGCGGCAGCTCCCGCAACTACATTGAAGCCAAGCGCATGATGTACGCCTCCGGCAACCCCACCACTCTGTCATCTCGACCACCTGAAATTGTGTCATCTCTCCGCGCCAACGCGCGG
>JBBRCA010000187.1:0-5519 GCA_038205325.1 Terriglobales bacterium
AGCGGAAGGGGATGGGAAGGTTGTTAAAGTCGGTCTGGTCGTTGTAACGCAGGAACTCGCGGTCGAGCAGCGCATTGAGTCCGGAGTCTGTGAGCAGAGAATTGCGCAGCGAGACGCCATGCTTAAGGCCGACGGTGATGCCGTTGGGAATCTCGCGGCTGTCGTCGCGGCGGCGAAAGCTGCGCGATTTGTAGGCCGTATCGATGCGAAAGATGTTGTTGACCGACTCATCGGTCATGAGGTGTGTCATCTGGTCGGGCGTGCTGCCGGTGGAGTAGAGCGCGGCGATGATGGACCCCATGCTGGTGCCGGCGATCATGTCCACGGGGATGTGGTGCTGCTCGAACCACGCCAACACGCCGATTTCGCTCATGGCCAGCGCACTGCCGCCGCCCAGCGCAAGGCCGATAGCAGGGCGGCCAGTGGGGCGACGTAGCGGAGGCGGCCCGAGATCGATGGGGCCGAGGCGCAGCTTGGTGGTGCTGGCCGTGGCTTCGCCTTCGTGCGACGGCTTGGAGGCGGAAGTCGACGGCGTACTTGCGGGCTCCTTGCCGCTGGTCCCGGCGTTTTTTGTGCCGACATTGCCTTTCGACTCTTGCTTGCCGGCTTCCTGTTGCGGCGTGGTGCTCGGCGTCGGGGCGGCCTGAGCGAAGGCGAGGGCCGGGAACGCTGCCAGAGCCAGTTCGACACAAAGCGCGCAAGTGAAACATTTAAAGCGCGAAAACGTCGTGCTCATAGGGTCTTTACCTGTTGCAGCTATTATGCGACCTGTGCCGCGCAAACGCACAACAGATTGATTAGAGCGTGTACTCCTGAAAAATATCTGGAAACTGTTGCTTGAGCGAGGCGATTTTGGGAATATCGCAGACCTGAATGTAAGGATTGTGCGGATTCTTGAGGGCATAGTCCTGATGGTAGTCTTCGCCGGGGAAGAACTTGATCAAGGGCGTGATCTGCGTCACGATGGGCGCTGAAAAAACGTGCCCCGCATTGAGCTGCTCGACATAGGCTTGGGCCACTTCGCGCTGCTCTTCAGTCGTATAGAAAATCGCCGAACGATACTGCGTTCCGCTGTCCGCGCCCTGACGGTTGAGCTGCGTCGGGTCGTGGACAACCGAAAAGAAGATGCGCAGCAGCGTCCCAAAGCTCACCAGCGCAGGGTCGTAGACGATCTCGAGAGCCTCGGCGTGGCCAGTGTCCATCGAACACACCGCACGGTAGATGGCCGTTGCGCTATCGCCGCCAGCGTAGCCGACGGTGCTGGCGGTGACACCTTTGACGCGCTGGAAGACCGACTGCACGCCCCAGAAGCAGCCGCCTGCGAAGACGGCCGTGTGGCGCTCGTCTGCGTCCCAGCCGCTGGCCGGGGCGACGATGTCGTGAATGGGCGCATGGATAGGGGTTTTGGGGTCGGTGCGAGAGTTTCCGGTTGCCATACGCCTCCAGAACAGCACGGCAAAGACGGCCAGCAGCATTAGCGCGACGAAGATCAGCGACATGGGCTGCAACCAGCCGTGCGGGTTCATAGCAGTTAGACGCGCTCGCCCTCGTAGACGATGCTGGACGCAACGACCAATGCTGCAAAGGGTCTGGTACCGTGAGCTACCGCAGGCTGTATGTCAGCCCGGTCACAAACTGATAGCTGTTCTTCTTGAAGCCCGCCGGAGGATCGTTCAGAAAGTTGTCGGTCGTCGAAAAATTCATACCGAAACGTTTGAACAACGGCAACACCAACGCCGCGGTCGCATTAGCGGAGTAGGCCCTCGTATTGTTCCATGCCGGCAACACATCGGCCGTCTCAGTAAAGAGCAGCTTGCGCGGCAGCACCCTGCGGTAAGCCTCCGAAAACGTCGATCCGATCAGGTTCTGGTTATTGACCGGGGTCTGAAACTCCTGTTTCGCATAGTGGACATCGGCTTTCAAATCGAGTTGTTGCCGGTCTGTCTTGAAAGGCGTCCAGCCCACCCCCACGCCATACACTTGCTGCAAGTCCAGACCCTGCGCAAAGTTATGGTCGAACGTCGTCTGCGCCAGCGCATAAAAGCGCGTCGAAAAGTATTGGTCGCGCTCCGCGCCCGCGTGCAGAATGTTGGTCTTCGCAACGATTTCCGAGGGCGGATTCGTCTGAGGATTTGAGGGCGAAGTTTGCTTCCCGTAAGTCTCCTGAAAGCCGATCACCGTCCGATTCCGCGGCGGCAAAAACGGCACGCTTGGGATGGCCCTTACCAGCGCGACCCCAGCGGTAAAAGTATTGACATTGGTCGTCGAACGCACCAGCGTGGCCCCGCCCGAAAGCGCGCCACTCCATCCAAACCACGGGCCGGGACGGCGCTCTAGCTCGCGGTCGTACGTCGTCTGGTCGATCAGGTAGCCCATCTCCTTCACCGGAACGACTTCGGGCGCGCCCGCCGGGTTCGCGACCGTCACAGTGCCATCGGCAAAAATTATCGTTCCGGGGTGCGTCGACGTGCGGGTCACGGGAACGTCCTTGCGCAGCAGCGCGAAGCTGCCCGTGGAGCGCAACTCCTTCACCTTGTCGAGCGATACAGTAATCTCGCCGGCCATTTCGCTTTTGAACACAATATTATTGCCCACGCCACGCACCAGCATGCCGCTCAATTGATCGCCATTGGTGAAAACAATCACGTCGGGCGCGGGCTTGGCCGGCGCCGTAACCTTCGTCGCGGCTCCGGTTTGCGCCGCAGCAGCGCTGACTGCCGCCGTCAGCAGCAGGGCCACCATGCCAACTGCGAGTCGATAAGGAACTTTGCTCATGCCTGTAAGGATATCGCGGACGCGCTCAACGCTCACAGGTAATTCGCTCTACCCTCTTCACTCTGCTTTTTACTATCCCGCGGGGTGCCCCATGTCCCGCCTCTGGGACATGGGTCTCAACCAGGCCACTACTCACAACACCAAACAGGAAAGCCGCTCAACCCTCTACCTTCTTCTTTTTTGCTACCCTGAAACTGCCATGTATGAAGACTTCACCGCGACCGACCGCTGGACCCACGAGCCCCTTCACTGCGTCTGGAAGGGCACCGTCGTCGCCATCGCCACTCGCCACGCCGACGCGACTGACATCCGTTTCGCGGTCAACGGCCGCCCGCTCTGGATAGCCCTCCCCAACACCGCCTGGATCGAGCAGAAGCGCCGCAACGGCAAGGTCATCACCGACTACCTCGCAGCGCAGGTCGCTGGCCGATTCCTTAAGCACGCCATCGAGTCCGGCTTCGACAACGGCCGCGAGATCGTTACCATGACCGTCGACGAAGTGCTCGACCATGCCGCCGCCATCGTCAAAGAAGCGGGCCGCACCGACTTCCTGCCCAGCCTTCCCGTCATCAACGACGATGCTCATCCCGCGGAGCTGGACTTCAAACTCCCCGGCGAACCCCACACCGTCGCCAGCGAAATTTAGCGGCCCGAAGAGTCAGCTCTTCAGCGTCTTCATATCCAGAACGAACCGATACTTCACGTCGCCCTTCATCACTCGCTCATAGGCTTCGTCGACCTTGTCGAAGCGGGTCAACTCGATGTCCGAAACAATGCCTTTCGCCGCGCAGTAGTCCAGCATCTCCTGCGTCTGCGCCATGCCGCCAATCATAGACCCAGACAGCGATCGGCGGTTGGCGACCATAGTAGACGCTGAAATAGACATCGGCTCGTCGGGCAAACCGACCAGGCACAGCGCGCCATCCAACCGCAGCAGATTGAGGTACGCCTTAATATTGTGCGGCGCGGAAACGCAGTCCAGAATGAAATCGAAGCTGCCCGCGTGTTTGGCCATCGCCTTGGAGTCTTTGCTGATCACCACCTCATCCGCGCCTAGCTTCTTGGCGTCCTCGATCTTGCTTTCGGAGGTTGTAAACTGCACCACCTGCGCACCGAACGCGTGCGCGAACTTCAGCGCCATGTGCCCCAGCCCGCCGAGGCCGACCACGCCGACCTTCTTCCCCGGCCCAACCTTCCAGTGCTTCAGCGGCGAGTAGGTCGTAATGCCCGCGCACAGCAGCGGTGCAACCGCCGCGAGGTCGAGCTTCGGCGAGATAGAAAACACATAGTGCTCCGGCGCGACGATGTTGTTCGCATATCCGCCGAAGGTCATCTCGCCCGCGTACGTCTTCGCGTTGTACGTTCCAACCATGCCTTTGGCGCAATACGGCTCTTCGCCAGCCAGACAGTTCTCGCAAGCCATGCAAGTCTCGACAGAAACGCCGACACCGGCTAGGTCGCCCGCCTTGAATTTCGTGACCTCTGCGCCGACGGCCGTCACGCGCCCGACAATCTCGTGCCCGGGGACCATCGGATACATCGACCCACCCCACTCGTCCCGCACCTGGTGAATGTCGGAGTGGCAAATGCCGCAGAAGTCGATGGCGACCACAACATCCTTCGCCCCCGGCTCGCGGCGGTCGAAGTGGAAGGGTGTGAGCGGAGAGGCTTTAGCTTGGGCGGCGTATCCAAAGGACTTCATCGTGTCTCCTATTCATCGAGTGTCGGTGACGACTGCATATCAGATGCACATGCTCAAGAGGGATTGAGGTTGAAGTTGACGATGACAGTGGTATCAACTTCGGTCGCGTTGCCGTTCAGCAGATACGGCGCATAAGTCCAGGTTTGCACAGCATCCATCGCGGACCGAGAAAGGCTTCTGTCGGGGCTTGCAATGACATCGAGCGAACGAATCGTTCCCTTTTTCGAAATCACGGCGCAGAGAACGACAGACCCTGAGATGTGCGCCCGTCTCGCCTGCTCAGGGTATTCAGGATGTCTGTTGTTGATGACCTTGCCAGCAGAGACGATTCCGGGAAGTGTCGTACGCTCATATTCTCCAGAAGCGGCGAGTTCGATTGGAGCCTTATCGGGGCTGAAAGACTCGAGCACGTCGATATGGCCGGTAATCGCGGGCTTTCCACCGTAGGCGAGGGTGTTATCGAGGCCCAATTCGATGTCCCTGAATTTGGCCATCCTGTTGCGGGATGAGGCGGACTCAGAGTCAATGACAATTCGCAGAGCAGTCGTGCCCGGATCGACGCACAACTGTGAGCCAAGTTGGGGGCCTACTTGCGAGAGGACAAGCTTGCCCACGATCAAGATTCGTGAAACGCTCAGGCACGACAACTCAACTTTCCCGAACTTGCGTCTAATTTCAGTGACTTTCAGATTTTCGAAATCCCCATAGCGAGGGATTGGATTGACAACCTGATCGATCAGTTTTCGGACTAGATACCCTTCGCGGATACCGATCTCAGGCTCGACTGTAGTCGCAGGCTCGGTCAGATGGTAGGAAGGACTTGCTATTACCAGACGGTGGCTCTTCGGAGATGCCCACCACTCTTCGATTGTGCCGCTTTCTTTCGGCTTGCCATCGAGATCGTTGAGTTGGAAGGACATGCGAAGATGCCATGGCTTGATCCCTTCACGCACCAGCGAGGTGGCGTTGTTCAGATCTACCATGCGTTGGCGAGCGTCTGTATCCTGGGCGTTCGCGGTAAGCCAAGCGAGCGCAACAAGGC
>JBBRCA010000188.1:0-5437 GCA_038205325.1 Terriglobales bacterium
GAACCGAACGATTACCCCGAACTTCTTTATGATCAACGGCAAGTCCTACCCGATGACGGACCCTTTGCTCATAAAATATGGCGAGACCATTCGCGTTAGGTTGATCGGCGGAGGTATGATGCCGCACTACATCCATCTCCATGGTCACGACTTCTGGCACGTGTGTCAGGACGGATCGCCGATCGCGTCGCCTGTGCGTTTGAACACGATACCCATTTTCCCTGGGACGACGTCGGATATTATAATCCAAGGCACGAACCCCGGCAGTTGGCATCTACACGACCACAGCGACCTTTCGACGACGAACAATGGCCTACATCCCGGCGGTATGATGACGATGCTTATGTACGAGGACGCGGAGAGTTACGGCGTCACGTTTAAGGACGTCGTACAGGTTAACTCGTAGGTGCGCAGGCGAATCTATTTGGAGGACACAGCAGAGTTGAAGACACCAGTTACAAAGTATGAAAGGGCAGCATGCAGACTGCCAGTCGCCGCACTCATTGGCATGATGCTCATGAGCGGACCACCATGTTATGCGCAGGCCCAGCAGTCACCGATTCCGGAGGAGCCGAGCACACAGCCTCAATTGGAGTTTGCGGGCTCAGGCGTCGCAACGCTCGATATCGGGCGATCGCCGAATGCGCTTTCCGGCGGCGGTAAGGCGAGCGAAAGCCAGGTCAACATTGCGGATTCTGCGTTGTTGATCGGCGCGGCGCAGCGCTTGTACCACGGCGAGATCGGCAGCTTCTCGCTTGGTGGACTCGCACTCGACGAATCTAACACCGGACGTGGAACCCAGCTCTTTCTTCATCAAGCGTTCGCCGACTATCAGGCCCGCAACGTGGAAGCTCTCTTCGGTCGAACTGATCAGCCAACGGGCCAGATCGTCCAGTTCCCAACTGTGCGAGGCGACGATCTCATTACGTTTACAAACGTTCTCAATCCCTTTTCAAACGGGGACAATGTGGAGGAGCATCGGTACTCAAATGTCGGGTCGGTTACCCTCAACCAGGGGTTTACGACGTTCGAGAACTTCCACGTCCAGCACCTGATCAACAGTGCGGGGAGCTCCACCGACACCGGCCTCAACTCATATGGAGTGAGTTTTCAGCGGCTCGGGCTGCCGAGTTTGCAGCATATCGAAAAGGTCGTCTCTTACGGGGGCGGTTACGAATACCGCAATGTTGGCAAGGCCAACGGAGGTAATTCGCAGGCGATCTATGCGGGGGGTGTTGTGAACCTCAAGCCGAGTCTCACGAACCTGGTGGATCTGCGGCTCCTGGATACCTATACCTACGGCAACAATCTGAACGCTTTTAGCAACATTACCGACACGTTCCGGGCGAATTCGAATGCTGTGGCTGCGTCGGTAAGGTATCTCCACAGCCCGTTTGGAAAGCCTGCGTCCCAGGTATCCCTCACTGTGGGATACAAGACGTATGATCACGTGTCCAACGCCGGCTCGTATGGCGTGGCGCTTACGGGTGTCAAGCGGCTTGGCGAGGGGTTTGACGCGGTGGCGCAGTATGTCTACCAGCGACGAGATGACGCACTGGCGGCGGCATACAACGGGGCGCGTGAGGATCACGCTTTTCAAGTCGGCCTGGTCTTCAACTTCGATGCCACCATGAACCGGAATATTGGACCGCGCCGGACATTGCTCAATCTGCAGCATCAGTACATCCCTGATTAGGATCGAGGTTCGAAAATGATTTCGAGAACTACAATCGGAAGATCTGCCATCGGATTCGTGGCTGTCGGCGCATTGTTGCTTGTGGCCGCGCCGGAAGGGGCGAACGCTCAGGCGCAAGCATTGCACATCGCGGCAACCGTGAATCCGAACCCCCCAAAGGTTGGCGACAACATGGTCGACTTGCAAGTCACCGATGCCACAGACACGCCGGCTGTTGGGGTCAAGCTGTCCGCAAGTGTTTCGATGACATCGATGGACATGGGGACGACGCATCCCGCGGTTCGCGACATGGGGCAAGGCCACTATCGTGTTACCGCGACTTTTTCGATGGCAGGTCCATGGCGCGTGGTTTTGAAATCAGGTGCCGGCAAGTCGGTATTGGATTTCGACGCCGGCGGCAAAACAGTCTGGAAGTCCTCTCCCGTCACTATCTCAGGCACCTCCTCTGGCGCAAAGCCCCTGGCCGGCGCCGGATCAGGAAGCCCTACGAAATCGTCGATGGACAACATGGGGGGACCTGGCTACGGCCCGAACGGACGGCCTGCGTCGACCAGTGGAATGGAGATGTCCGGCGGCAAAATGACCGGTATGGAAATGGGCGGCGGCGGCGAGATAAATATGAAGCCGCTTAAGATGCCGCAGCTTCAAGAGCAGCGGACTTACATCGCGACCGGCAAGGAGGACTGGAAAGTCCGCACGGGCTTCGGCAAGAACACGGGCGTGGTTGCCATGATGAGCCAGATGATGGTTGGCGGGAGCGGCATGGAGGGCATGAAAATGGCCCCGATGAAGATGACGTTCGACGAGCAGAACTTCACCGAAGAGTCGGCCGACGCGGACAACGGCGGCGCTCCCACTGAAGGTGGCGATGGGAAGCCCGTGCCAGAAATGCCGATGAACGGGCTGCCCACTGCTGGGGATAATGGGACAGGCAAATTGATCGAGCCTGTCCAGCCGTCGACACCGCCCCCGGCCGCCGCAGGTGGTACGTCGGGCTCGATGTCGGAGGCGAAACCTGTCGCGGCGTCAACGTCGCTCAAAATCGTCGCCACGATCGTTAACCCAAAGAGCGGCGATAACTCGCTGGTGATTACCGTGGCTGACGCCTCGGGCGCTCCTGTTATGGGCGCCAAGATCTCTACTTCCGTCGCGATGACGTCGATGGACATGGGGACAGCTCATCCAGAGGCAAAAGAGATAGGCAAGGGCAAGTACAGAGCGACGGTGAATTTCAGTATGTCAGGCCCGTGGCGTGTGACCGTGCGTGTTGCGTCACCGGGGGGCGGCGCGACGCAAAAGAAGGCATTTGACTTTAATGCGAAGTAGGGCAGTCGACAGGTAGCATAAGGCTATTCCTGTTTTGAGGTTGGGCACATCTCATGTCTATGGTACAGCGATTGTTGACGCGCCGGATGGCGTTCGCCGCAACATCCGTGTTGCTAGGCGCAACGCTCGTGTCAGCCGGCACCTTCGCCAAACCAGCTTTGCGAGGGGCAGTCAAGCAGGCAGCTTCGCGCTCCATTTTTGAACGCCGGATACTTCCCATTTTGCAGGCCAAAAACCCTTCGAGCTGTTCGGAGTGCCATCTTTCAGGCGTCGACCTTAAGCAGTACATCGGACCATCAGAAGCCATAACCTTTGCATCGCTTAGAGATCAAGGCCTCATCGATTCGCATAACCCAGACAATTCCCGCATTCTCCGCTTCATTCGCATGTCTCGTCCGACGACCTCACTCGTTACCCAGAAAGTGCGCGCTGAGGAGTACAAGGCGTTCCGTGACTGGATCGCCGCCGCAGTGACTGAACCCACGATCACAAACGTTCCAAGCCTCGCTGCACCCAGGCGGACGGGGCCGTCGCTTCCGGTCGCCGTTATCCGTCACGCGCGAATAGATTCCGTCGTAGCCTCGTTTGAGCGCAACATCTGGTCGCAGGAGGGGCGATGCATGGGGTGCCACCGAGCCGGTACGCCGACGAACGACGAATATGTCAAGAAGTACGGATCGCGTGTCGCCTGGTTTGTTACGAACAGCCCGGAACAGACGATGGCTCGCCTCGTCTCTCAGGGCGACGTGAACGTAAGCCGTCCCGAGGAAAGCCTTCTCCTATTGAAGCCGATGAATAAGGTATCGCATGGAGGGGGCTTGAAAATGCTCTATGGGGACACCGGCTACAAGATGTTCCGTGCCTGGCTCGACGATTACGCGGCCAGCGTTCACGGGTCCTATCGCTCCGCGAGCGATCTGCCGGCTGTGACGAAAGAGACTTTGGTGAATGCCCATTGCGCGCTGTGTATGTGGGGCGCACCTAGCGAATGGTGGGGACAGTTGATGCGGGCAGACGTGTACGCGTGGAATACCCAGGACAACGCATGGGCCGGCATCCCCATCGCCACAGGCGAGCGCCGGGTTGAAAAGGACATCGGTGGACGTGCCGGGGCGACTAATCTATTCATGTTTTACATTGTCCCAACGGTCGCTGCCGGTGACGGTTCTGATGAACGTGGTCCTCTCGCGTCTGGCCGATACCTTTTGAAATACTACTGTGACACAGCCGGAACGCTGAATCTCGACTACACAGTCCCCACCAACGCCGAAGCTTTCGACCAAGGCAAACAGGAAGTTGATATCACCTGGAATAACTGGAACAAGCCCATCCAAATAGACATGGCGGTCCGCTGATGTCGGCTGGCTTGGCTTCAATACGTCCCGATTGCTCGCTGCAGGCGCGCGACGGCGACAGCATGGTCGTACAGAGCCTGGGCGCGGTTGGCTTGCGCTCTCGTCAAAGCGGTGAGCGCGTCAAGACGCTCGACGAGTATCCCCTTTTGAGCTTCAACCCGCATGCGGATGACATCGTACGAGGATTGCGCTGCCTGCACAGCGGATTCGGACGTGGCGTAGTTCTGATCGGCTGTTTGGACGTCGAGCCATGCCTGTCGCACTTCGTTTGCTACCTGGAGCTCGATGTTGCGGCGTTGGGCATCCTGCCGATCAAGACTGGCTGCAGCACGCGCGACCTGGGCGCGGCGCTGGCCGGAGTCGAACAGCGGCAGACTGATCACCAGTCCCAAGGTGCCCCCCTTGCCGGACGGCATAGATTGGCCGGAAAAGGCGTCGCCCATCGCGGTGCCATAGACCTGCGGCATAAGAGAACCGTGAGCCGCGCTGAGGTCGCTGCGCGCGCCGGAGGCGTTTGCTCGGGCTGCCAGAAGCTCCGGGCGCTCGCGCGAAGCTTGAAGCAGGGATGACGAGACATCCCCCGTGGTGGATGTGAAGGCAAGCACGTCGGATTCGGTAAAGTCCGAATCGAGGTGGACCCCCATCGCCGCGCGCAGGTCGAGTGCGGCTTTCGCCTTTTCGGTTGTCGTGCTGGTCAGTTCGCGCTCGGCATCCGCCAGCTCCGCCTGCGCACGATCCACATCCGCCTTGATCCCTTTCCCAGCCTCAAGCCGCTGGTTTGCATTGCTGACCAGCTCGTTGTCGGCGTCCATCCGTGCCTGCGCAACCTTGATCATCTCGTCCGCCAGGAGCAGTCTGTAGTAGGCTGTTCTCACCATCAATGCGATATCGGCCCGGCTGCCGTCAATCATCGACTTTGCGGCCAGCTCTCGCGCAGCGGCGCCGCGAACGACGGACTGAAGGCGGCCTCCCGTGTAGATGGGGACCATCAAGGTCAAGTTCTGATCTGCGAACGGCTTGGATGGCACTAACAGGGAGTTGACTGGCGATACATCGGGCG
>JBBRCA010000189.1:0-5359 GCA_038205325.1 Terriglobales bacterium
GATCCGGCGTACCAGCGCGGCGTGAAGTGGCTGCTGGACAATCAACAGCAAGACGGGTCGTGGTATGTGCAAACCCGGGCGATGGCTTTCCAGCCCTCGTTCGAGTCGGGATTTCCGCATGGGCATAATCAGTGGATTTCGGCGGCGGGGACGAACTGGGCTGCGATGGCGTTGACGCTGGCGTTGCCGGATGCGAAGGATGTGAGGGCGGCGCGGTAGGGGCAGGCGGTGGGGCTCAGATTGCGATGAGGTTGTAGTAGATGGCGGCCAGCGAGGCCGAGCCGACGACGATCCAAAGGATCACGCCTTGCAAGAGCGGGCGGAAGCCGACCTGCTTCAAGGTCTGGCGCGACAGGCTGGTGCCGATCAGGAAGAGCGTGGCGGTGAGACCGAGCTTGCCGAGGTGTGTCATGTCCGCATAAACGGCGCCGAAACGCGGGACGTACGTGCTCGCCACCGAGGCCAGGATGAAGAGGACGATGAACCACGGGATTTTGATTTTGGCTTTTTGAGAAGTGGCGCTGGTCCTGGCGGCGCGGCCCACCACGGCGGCTGTGAGCAGAGTGATGGGGACGATCCAGAGTGCGCGGGCGAGTTTTACCGTGGTGCCGATGGCGAGGGCCTGATTGCCGTATTTGGCCGTTGCGCCGACCACGGAACTGGTGTCGTGGATCGCCAGCGCGGCCCACAGGCCGAATTGATTCTGGCTGAGATGAAGTGCCCATCCGATGAGCGGAAAAAGCATAAGAGCGATGGAGTTGAGCAGGAAGACCGTGCCCATCGAAATGGAGATTTCTTCTTCGTTGGCGTTGGTGATGGGCGCGAGCGCGGCGATGGCCGAGCCGCCGCAGATGGCCGTTCCCATGGTGATGAGATACGAGGCCTTGCCGCCGATCTTCAGCCACCGGCCCAGCAACAGACCCAGCGCGACGGCGCTAACGATGCTGATCGCGGTATAGAGGAAGCCGGACTTGCCAGCGTGGATCACCTGGTTGAGGTTCATGCCGAAGCCGAGCATGACGACAGAAATCTGTAGTAGGAGCTTGGCCAGCGAGCTGGCTTCGCGGCGCAAAGGATGGTCGAACGAAAAGCCGTAGGCGATGCCGCCGACCAGTGCGACCGGAGGCGAGGCAAGACCGCTGGTCGCGAGTAGAAGGCCGAGGAAGAAGATGAGTTTGGGGTCTGGCGACGGCAACAGCAGGGTCCCTTCGGGAATGACAGAAAGAAAAGCAAGAACAAACTACATATCCCTACGGGATGACAGCAAGAAGAGCAACAGCAAGAAAGAAAAGCAACAGCAAAGCTGTTAATGCTTGGTGGCTTCGGTGTAGAAGCGATCGAGGTCGGCGTGCATTTCTTTGAGGGCTTCGATGTTGAGGTAGACCATGTGGCCGGCGGGATAGTAGCCGAACTCGACGTTGGATTGGATCGACGCGGGGAGCATCATCTGGGCGAGGTCGTGCTCGGTGCCGAAGAAGGGCGTGGCGAGGTCGAACCAGCCGTTGGCGGAGAAGACACGGAGCTTGGGGTTTTTGCGCATGGCGTCGGCGAGGTCGATGACCGTGTCGGGAAGCTCTTGCGGGCCGCCGCGTCCACCGCCTGATGCGTGGTGCTTCCAATCCCAGGCCTGGTTGATGCCGGGGCCTTGCAGGTGGTACGGCTCGGTGCTCAAGTACTTGAGTTCGGTGGTGAGGTAGTCGTGGAAAGCGCCGACGAAGACGCCGCTGATGCCGGTGTCGGAGGGATCGTAGCCGGGAGTTTCACCGGCGTCGTCGACGTCGTAACCCTCGAAGCGGGCGTCGAAGCGGCCGAGGATTTTCTCGTCGTTGCGGAGGAGTTCCTTGCGGTAGCGGGTGGGTGAGAGGCGTAGTTTGGACTCTTTGACGTACTGGACGCTGAGGCCGGAGAAGGCGGCGACTTTAGAGGCGATGGCGTCGGTGTCGGCTGCGGAGAGACGGTCGCCCTGAGCGAGGGCTTCGGCGTAGGGCCCGCGCGCGAACCGACGGGCTTGCTCGACGAAGTCCTTTATCTCGCCCGTGTGGGGGACCTTATTGTAGTGCCAGGCGATGGCGGCGAAGCTGGGGAGATAGGTTGTGGAATCAAGGTCATAGCCTGGAGAGCGAACGTAGTAGTTGAGGATCGAAGAAAGCAGTGTGACGCCGTTGAAGGCGATGCCGTCGTTGTTAAGAGCGGCGACCAGAGCGGCAGAGCGGGGCGTTCCGTAGCTTTCGCCGAAGAGGAACTTAGGCGATCCCCAACGCTGGTTGACCGTGATGTAGCGGGTGATGAATTTCTCGAAAGCCTTGACGTCCTGGTCGACTCCGGCGAAGTCTTTGGCGGTGCCCTTGCCGACGGCGCGAGAGAAGCCGCAAAGGGGGGCGTCGATGAAGACGAGGTCGGTCTTGTCGAGGAGGCTGTACTGGTTTTGCACCCACTCGAAGGGCGCGGGGCCGGTGGCGGTGGGGCTGGAGGTGACGACGCGGATGGGGCCGACCGAACCCATGTGCAGCCAGATGCTCGCCGAGCCGGGGCCGCCGTTGTAGAGGAAGGTAACGGGGCGGGATTTGGCCGGCGCGCCGTCTTCGGTGTAGGCGACGTAGAAGATGCTGCCGTTGGGCTTGTCGTTTTCATCGCGGATGAGGAGGTTGCCAGCGGTCGCGGTGTAGTGGACGGGGCGAGCGCCGACGGTCCAGGCATGTTTGGTTTCAGACTTGGATTCAGGCGGGATGGGGAGGGTGTTCTCGGACTTTTCGGATTTTTCGGATTTTTCGTTGGCCTGAGACTTTTCTGTGGACGGGCTGGCTTCGGCAGTAGGCTCCATGGAGCGGCGCGGGCTAGGGGTCTCCTGCGCGATGAGGGTGGCCGTAAGGGCGACGCTGAGGGCGAACGCGGCGCAGAGTTTAACGAACGAAGTCTTCAAAGCTGGGCCTCCGGAGGCGGATGTTTCGGTGATGCCATTTTAGACGAGGAGGTGGGGGGAGAAGTCTCAACGCGAAGGCTTGGGGAGTCTCGATTTAGCCCAGCGTGGTGTCGTAGCTCATGGAAGAGTGCTCGGGGCTAAAGCCCACCTTGGCGGCGTGGGGGATTCAGGAGCCTGAAGGCCCCTGCTCCTTCCGAAAAGCGAGGTCGGCGTCTCCCGAAACGCGAGCTTTGGCGTGCGAAAATAGGGCGGGCATCCTTCGGTTGCTCACCGCCATCTTTTATCAGCAAGCGTACCGACTACAGATCCCTACGGGATGACAGAAAGAAAAGCAAAAGCAAAAGCAGAAGCAGAAGCAGATCCCTACGGGATGACAGAAAGAAAAACAACAGCCATAGCCGTCAGCCGGTTCGAATCGATGTGAGGTTACCGTGAGTCCATGTAGCGAAATTGAGAAGATCGAGGAGGAGACGGGTTCGTCTTCGCTCGAAAATGAAATAAGTCGCCGCAGTTTTCTGGTGGCGGGCGGGGTCGTGTCCGCCGGTGTGGCGGTGGGTTTGCCGAAGGCGCTGATCGCGCAGGCGGGGCAGGCTGTTGCGAATCCGCAGATGGTGGAAGTGACGCTGTCGATCAACAAGCAGCCGAGGCCTGTGTCGATCGATACGCGGACGACACTGCTGGATTTGCTGCGCGAGGAGCTTGACCTGACCGGCAGCAAGAAGGGTTGCGACCACGGGCAGTGCGGCGCGTGTACGGTGCTGGTTGATGGGCGGAGAGTGAACTCCTGCCTGACGCTGGCCGTGACCGCGCAAGGGGCGGAGATTACGACGATCGAAGGGCTGGGTACGCCGGACGCGCTGCACCCGGCGCAGGCGGCGTTTCTGGAACACGATGGTTTTCAATGCGGGTACTGCACGCCGGGACAGATTTGTTCGAGCGTCGCGCTGATGGATGAAGTGAAGCGTGGGGAGTTGTCGAGAGTGAGCTTCGAGAGTGGGAGGTTGTCGCATCCGGAGATGACGGACGGCGAGATTAAGGAGCGGATGTCGGGGAATATTTGCCGGTGCGGGGCGTACGCGAATATTGTGGCGGCGGTGCGGGCAATGAGCTTGCAACACAATGGTCGAGGTGCGGCGTGAATCCATTTTCGTATGAGCGGGCGACGGGGGCGGACGCGGCGATTCATGCGGCGCTGCCGCGTGGGGCGAAGTTTCTGGGAGGTGGGACAAACCTGGTCGATCTGATGAAGTGTGGGGTTGAGCATCCGGCGACGCTGGTGGATGTGAACCACGCGGGGATGGATAAGGTGGAGGCAACGAGCGCGGGAGCCAGGATTGGGGCGTCGGTCAAAAACTCGGACCTCGCGAACCATCCAATGATTGTCGAGAATTATCCGCTGCTGTCGCAGGCGCTGCTGAATGGAGCGAGCGCGCAGTTGCGAAATATGGCGACGACGGGTGGGAATCTGATGCAGCGGACGCGCTGCTACTACTTTATGGATACTGCGTTTCCGGCGTGCAACAAACGCGAGCCGGGGAGCGGGTGCGCGGCCCTCAAAGGCTTCAATCGGATTCACGCTGTGCTGGGGCAAACCGACGAGGGAGCGACTTCGGCGCATACATGCATTGCGACCAATCCTTCCGACATGAATGTGGCGCTGGCGGCGTTGGGCGCGACGGTCGAGGTGCAGGGGCCGAAGGGAAAGCGGTCGATTCTGATAGGCGATTTTCATCGCCTGCCGGGCAAGATGCCGGAGGTGGATACGAACCTTGGGCCGGGCGAGTTGATTGTCGCGGTGACGCTGCCGGCGGCGAAGTTTGCGAAGAACTCGTGGTATTTGAAGGCGCGCGATAGACAGTCGTACGCGTTTGCGCTGGTGTCGGTGGCGGCGGGGCTGGAGATGGAAGGCGGGACTGTTAAGTCTGCGGGATTGGCGTTGGGTGGCGTGGCGTTGAAGCCGTGGCGAGTGGCGGAGGCGGAAGCGGCGCTGGTGGGGAAGCCTGCGAGTGCGGATACCTTTCGGAAAGCGGCCGATGCGGCGCTGGCCGGAGCGCATGGGTATGAGCACAACGGCTTCAAGATCGATTTGGCGAAACAGTGCGTGGTGCGGGCGCTGACCGTCGCCGCGAAGGGAGGCCAGGCATGATGGAAGAGACCCAGACGCATCCGCGCAAACAGATGACTCACCGCTACGACGGCGTTGCGAAAGTGACAGGCACGGCGAAGTATGTGGCGGAGTTTAGCGAGCCGTTCGCGAAGAAGGAAATGCTTTATGGCTACATCGTTCAGGCGGCCATACCCGCAGGGACGGTGGTCTCGATGGACCACGCTGCGGCGGAACGTTCGCCGGGAGTGGTGGCGGTGTTGACGCCGTTCAATGCGCCGAAGATGCCTGTGGCCGCAGGAGATCCTAAGCCGCCGGCCAAGCGCAAAATCTCC
>JBBRCA010000190.1:0-5258 GCA_038205325.1 Terriglobales bacterium
TCGGTCGCCGAAGCCTTGATCTGGTTCGGCGCCTCAAAGTGCGGATCCAGGCGGCGATAAGCATTCACGCTCGCATTTAGCAGCAGGCAAATATCGTTGCCGTGCGTCAAAATACGGTCCACAAACTGCCATGCAAACTTCGACACCTTCTCCTGCCCCTGCGGGTCCCAGAACAGGTTCTTGCCGGCCTTGTTCGTAATCGAAACATTGGTGTGCATGCCGCTGCCGTTGACGCCCGTCACGGGCTTGGGCAGAAAGCTCGCCGTCATGCCCATCTGCGTTGCCACTTGGCGGCAAATAAGTTTGTAAAGTTGGATCGTGTCCGCAGCCCCAACGACTTCACCATACGAGTAGTTGATCTCGAACTGGCTGGGAGCGACTTCGGGATGGTCCTTCTCGTTCTCGAAACCCATCGCGCGCTGAACCTCCGCCACCGTGTCGATGAAGTCGCGCAGTGGGTCGCCGGGCAGTGAGTGATAATACCCGCCCTTGTTCACGTAGTCGAACCTCCCTGTCTCATGGAAGGTGCGCTCGGCGTCGATGCCCTCAAACAGAAACCCTTCGATCTCGTTCGCAGCGTTCATGGTGTAGCCGCTCTTCTCGTACATTTCGTTCGAAAAGTTCTTTAGTAGCCCGCGAATGTCGCCCGCATAGTGCTCGCCGTTCTTGTCGATCACCTCGCCAAACACCAGACACTTGCCCGGCCCAAACACGTCGCCCGGCGTCCAGTAAAACGCGCCCCAGTCCAGCCCCAGGCGCAGGTCGCTCTCGCGCTGCGCCGTGAATCCCCGAATCGACGAGCCGTCGAAGGTCAAATTGTCGTAACTCTTGACCAAAAACTTCTTGTCGTAATCCAGCATGTGCAACCGGCCTTCGAGGTCAGAGAACACCACCGTTACGGCCTTGATGCCCTTCTCGTCGGTGAGGTATTTCAGGTGTTCTTCCTGCAGCTTGTGCGCGGCGACACGCTTCTTGCGCTGCTCCTTGGCGCGGAGGTTCAACTCTTCCAGCTCTTCATAGGACAGCTCCAGAAAATTGCGGAATTCACTCGACATGGCGCTCCTTCAAGCGGCAGCAATCGCTGCCTGGCAATGGATTCGTTGACGCGAACGGCGCAGAATGCACCGCAATGGTGTACGGATTCCCACTCATAAAACTATCAGAACTCCGCCGTCAACCCACCACAAAGGTGCGCTCGCGACGATATCCAACCCGGATCCGCAGGCGAGCTTCCTGGACACCTCTTGGCACGCCCAAAATCCGCTCCAAAATCTTTGTGAATTTCTTGATCTCCATTGCGATTCCACGGTTTCAGCACCCGTTCCTGCATGCGATAATCTCCATTGGGACGCGTTGCCTGGCATCCGTTCCCGGCCACACGAGGTCCACACGGAGGGTTTCAAACATTGGGCATGAACATGGTACCTACGCGCCTTTTCTTCACCAAAGGCGTTGGCAAACACAGGGAGCGTCTGACCTCCTTTGAAATGGCGCTGCGCAACGCTGGCATCGCCGCGCAGAACCTGGTGCGCGTCTCCTCAATCTTCCCGCCAAATTGCAAGATGATCCCGCGCAAAGAGGGCCTCAAGTTCCTTAATCCCGGCGAAGTCGTCTTTGCGGTAGTTGCTGAAAACTCCACGCGCGAGGCCCACCGTCTGGTGGTGTCGTCGATCGGTGTCGCGATCCCCACCGACAAAAGCACCTACGGCTACCTATCAGAGCACCACAGCTTCGGCGAAACCGAAGACCAGGCCGGCGACTACGCCGAAGAACTCGCCGCCGAAATGCTCGCGACCACACTGGATGTTGATTTCGACCCGGACAAAAGCTGGGACGAGAAAAAAGAAATCTACCGCATCTCCAATAAGATCGTTCGCACGGCAAACGTTACGCAGTCTGCGGTCGGAGCCAAGAACGGCCACTGGACCACCACCATCGCCGCCGCGATTTTGCTCTTCGACGACAAGTAACTCTTTTCCCTTTTCTGTCATTCCGTAGCGCAGCGAAGGAATCTGCTTCTTCTTTTGCTTTTGCCTTTCTTTCTGTCATTCCCGCAGGGAATCTGCTTCTCGCTCGAACGGCTACGGTTGCGTATAATTAGTCATTTGGAGATGACCATATGGCTTTCGCCAGAAAACATGTGAGCATGAACACTTCGACCGCGACGATCAAATCGATTCCACTGGCCAAGATTAAAGCTGAGTTTTCATCGATTGTTTCAGGTGTAGAGAAGAAGAGGACGCCTGTCATTATTCTTCGTCGTGGGTTCCCCGTAGCTAAGATCGTCCCCTTGGGCGAGGAGGCGTCGTCGCTCTACGGATCGATGCGCGGGACAGTGCGTGAAATCGGCGATATCGTCGGCCCAACAGGCATTGAGTGGACAGTCGGAGATGAGTAACGGACCAAAGCTTCTTCTCGATACTCATATTTGGCTTCGATATCAGGGAATCTCCGGTGATCTACGCAAGGCCGCGCTTCCGACCATTCACGCAGCCGCAGACCGTGGTGCTCTTTTTGTGTCGGTAATCTCGATCTGGGAGACCGCCATGCTGGTCAAGCAGAACAAGCTTGCGCTGCACACAAATGTCGGTCGATGGGTCGAGGAAGCGCTTGCGAAGCCCGGCATCAACCTGCTTTCCTTCACCCCCGAGATCGCCATAGAATCCGTCAACTTGCCCGAACCGATGCACAAAGACCCCGCCGATAGAATCCTGGTCGCTTCAGCTCGCGTTGAACGCCTCACCCTTGTAACACGCGACCGGGAAATACTCGATTTCGCAAAGCTTACCAAGCTTGCCGTACTACAAGCTTAAGGTTTATCAATATGCCCGCTAATCCCACCCGCGTCGCCCTCATCCAAATGTCCTGCTCGCCAGACACGCAGGCGAACCTCGCCAAAGCCGTCGCCAGCGTCCGAGAAGCAGCCGTCGCGGGCGCAAAGCTCATCTGCCTTCCCGAGCTCTTTCGCGCGCAATACTTTTGCCAACGCGAAGATCACGCCCTCTTTGCGACCGCCGAGTCCATCCCCGGCCCTTCCACCGCCGCGCTCGCCGCAGTCGTCCGCGAGCACCAACTGGTCGTCATCGCGAGCCTCTTCGAGCGCCGCGCACCTGGCCTCTACCACAACACCGCAGCCATCTTGGATTGGAAAGACGGGGATCACCCCTCCACCAAGCCCGACAACGTCGCCGCCATCTACCGCAAGATGCACATCCCCGACGACCCGCTCTTCTACGAAAAGTTCTACTTCACCCCCGGCGACCTCGGGTTCTCCGCGACAAGCACGTCCGCAGGACGTGTCGGGACTCTAGTCTGCTGGGACCAGTGGTACCCGGAAGCCGCGCGTATCACGGCACTCATGGGCGCCGAAACGCTCTTCTTCCCCACCGCCATCGGCTGGCACCCCAGCGAAAAAGCCGAATACGGCGAGCGCCAATACGACGCCTGGCAAACCATCCAGCGCGCCCACGCCATCGCCAACGGAGTCTTCGTCTGCGCAGTCAATCGCGTCGGCCACGAGCACGGCGACGTACTACACGACGGAAAGAACATGCCCGGCCCCGGTTCGCACACGCCCGACGACGGTATCGAGTTCTGGGGCGGCAGCTTCATCGCCGACCCTTTCGGCTGCATCATCGCCCAAGCGTCGCACGACAGGGAAGAAATCCTCTACGCCGACCTCGACCCCGCCGAAGTCGAAACCACCCGCCAGCACTGGCCCTTCCTCCGCGACCGCCGCATCGACGCGTACAGCGGCATCACCAGCCGCTTTTTGGACTAGCTCGCACTGCAAACCTGTTCACCGCAATCGTTCGATAATACAGACGATGACAATGCCGCGCCCGCAAAGCTACCGCATGCCCGCCGAGTGGGAACCCCACGCAGCCACGTGGATCGCGTGGCCCCACAATCCCGAAGACTGGCCCAGAAAGTTCCAGCCCATCCCATGGGTCTACTGCGAAATCGTGCGCCACCTCTCGCAAGTCGAAGACGTCCACATCCTCGTCAACGACCTCGCCGCTGAAAAACGCGCCACCAACATGCTCCTCCGCGCTGGCGCGAATCTCGCCCGCCTGCACTTCCACATCTGGCGCACGGACCGCGTCTGGCTGCGCGACTCCGGCCCGATTTTTGTCAAAAATCCCAAAGGCGAAATCGCCATCACGGACTGGAAGTTCAACGCCTGGGCTAAGTACCCCAACCACCTCAACGACGACCGCATCCCCAGCGAAATTGCCAAGCTCTACAACATGAAAAGTTTCGCGCCTAAAGTCGACGGCCATCGCCTCGTCCTCGAAGGCGGAAGCATCGACACCAACGGCGCGGGCTGTCTCATCACCACCGAGGAATGTCTTTTGAGTCCCGTGCAGCAGCGCAACCCCGGCATCTCGCGCGCGCAACTGGAGCAAGCCTTCCGCGACTACCTCGGCATCGACCAAACCCTCTGGCTCAACCGCGGCTGCGCGGGCGACGACACCCACGGCCACGTCGACGACATCACCCGCTTCGTCGCCGAGAACGTCATCCTCACCGCCGTCGAACCCAACACCGCCGACGAAAATCATCTTCCGCTCGCCGAGAATCTCGAACGCCTCCACGCCGCACGAAACCGCTCTGGCCAGCCGTTCCACATCCTCACGCTACCTATGCCCGCGCCAGTCGTTTTTGAAGGCCAACGCCTGCCCGCCAGCTACGCCAACTTCTACATCGCCAACTCGCTCGTCCTCGTCCCCACCTTCAACGACCCCAACGACCGCATCGCACTCAACACCCTCGCTGAGTGCTTCCCGGACCGCACCGTTACCGGCATCCACTGCACCGACTTCATCTGGGGTCTCGGGGCGATGCACTGCATGACGCAACAGGAGCCTGCTTGACATCACCAACCGACGCCGATTTCATGCAGCTTGCTCTTGATGAAGCGCGCGCCGCCGAGGCCGCGGGCGAAGTCCCCGTCGGCGCGATTGCCGTCTCACCCGTGGGCGAAATCATCGGCCACGGCAACAATCGTGTCCTCCGCGACTCCGACCCCACCGCCCACGCTGAAATCGTCACACTGCGCGAAGCAGCGCGCGCGCTCGGCAACTATCGCCTTACGGGCAGCACGCTTTATTGCACGCTCGAACCCTGCGCCATGTGCGCGGGGGCCATCCTCCACGCGCGCATCGCGCGACTGGTCTTCGCAACTCGCGACCCCAAGGCCGGCGCGTGCGGCTCGGTGCTCACAGTTATCAACCACCCCGCGCTCAACCACCGCG
>JBBRCA010000191.1:0-5250 GCA_038205325.1 Terriglobales bacterium
TGATCATCGGTCCCACGCGGGTGGAAACATCGGCGGGATCGCCCGTCCTGAGGACGCGCACGCCGTCGGCAAGTTCCTCGATCAACCGTGCTTTCAGCGACGCATGCACAAAGACCCGCTGCACCGAGATGCAGCTCTGCCCGGCAAATGTATAACCCCCGGTCAAAATCTTCGCCACCGCCTTGATAACATCGGCGTCTTCACACACAATCACAGCGGCGTTACCGCCCAACTCGAGCGTCACTCTTGGCGTGGCCGATGCAAGCCTCAACATCCAACCAACGTGAGCACTACCGGTGAAGCTGAGCATGGCAATCCTTGGATCGGCGACCAACTTCGCCGTGACTTCGTTCGTGCAAGGCAGCACACTGATGGCACCCGCCGGCCAGCCCGCGTCGCGGATGGCACGCCCCAGCCAGAGGGAGGTCAGCGGCGTCTGCGGCGCTGGCTTGATCACAATGGGATTGCCGGAAGCGATCGCAGGGGCAAGCTTGTGCGCGACCAGATTCACTGGAAAATTGAAGGGCGTGATCCCGAGAATCGGTCCGATTGGAAAGCGCCGCGACAGCGCAACTCGGCCTTCGGTGCCGGGAGTCCAGTCCGCCGGCGTCACTTCACCGCCGATCCGTTTTGCCTCTTCAGCCGCCACGCGAAATGTCTGCACACCGCGCGCGACCTCGCCTCGCGCATCCGTGATTGGCTTGCCCGCCTCAAGCATGATCAGCTCAGCGACCTTTGCAGCTTGCTCAGAAAGCTTGTCGGCCACGCGATTCAGGATCGCCGACCGCTCCCACGAACTCAGCCGCTTGGTTTCCGCAAACGCCGCGTGAGCGAGCGCGCAGGCCCGCTCGGCATCCTTCGCGTCTGCGTAGCAAACTTCACCGACGAGCTCACCGTTGTACGGATTGCAGATCGCAACCGACGTTTCCCCGGTTGCGTCTTCCCCGCCAAGCACAAATCTCTCTGTCTGACTCAAAGACGCTCCCCGCCTGTTCGTGCAATTTCTATCCGGATCATGGTCACCTTAGCCTTCAGAGGAATCTTCGTCCACCGGCGGCGTCCCAGCAGACTTCGTTGCGTTCGGAGATTTAGGGCGCCACGCCTTGCGCTTTACGTTCTCGGAATGGGTGACTGGTTGTGGCTCAGCAGAAGTTCCTGAGGATTCATTCGAGGTAAGCACCTGGGGCGGGGTCGCATTCGCTGTATTGGCGGACTTGACGACGGAGTCAGCCTCACTCGGACTGCCTTTGGGTACCCACTTCTTGCGACCTTCCTGGAGGGGTGCCAAAGCGATTTTCTGTTCGCTCTCATCGGGGCCACAGGCAGCACTCGCTTCGACCGGGAAAGCCGAAGGAATAACAGATTGGCACATGGAGGCGTCTGAAATGCGGCTCTTTGAAGTGTCTAGCGCTGACGGAAGGGGAGTGGATGGCTCCGGCTGGGGTAGAGCGGGCAGTGCAAGGTACTCAGTAGATCCTTGATGAATGAGATCGGGCTGAATCGGTCGAGCCCCACCGATCTCAATGGGAACAACCTCCGTGTTCGACTTGGAAACCTTGCTCGCCCTGCGCTGTACGCCCTCGAGAAGTAATTCGGCGATGTCTCTAACTGCAATGGCATCGGGGCCCTTGCCCGGAGTGCTCTCGAGCATGCTCTTGCAGAAGGGACACCCTACGGCGAGGACTTTGTCCTCAGCTCCAAAGAGGCGTTGTTCGGCTTCCCGGTAGCGATTGTCCGAGATGCGCTCCGACCCTTCTTCCTCTTCTTTCCAGAATTGTGCTCCGCCTGCTCCGCAACAGAAGGAGTTTTCCCGATTGCGCGGAAGCTCGACGACGGAGTTGCTCAGGATGTTTAGCAGGTTGCGGGGAGCGTCGTAGACACCGTTATGACGGCCGAGATAACAGGGATCGTGATAGGTGACGGTGGAGGATGACGATTCAGCGACGATTCTACCTTCGGCGACTAGCGAAGCGAGGTATTCGGTATGGTGGACAACCTTGAAATCGCCGCCGATTTGCTTGTACTCCTTGCCGACTGTATTCATGCAATGCGGACAAGTGGCAACAATCAGCTTCGGTTTCACCTCGTTGAGAGTCGCAACGTTCGCGTCGGCGAGTTGGCGGTAGAGGTACTCATTGCCCGCGCGGCGGGCGCTGTCACCGGTGCAGCACTCGCGCTTACCAAGCACGGCGAAGTCAACGCCAGCGTGGTCGAGAAGTTGCACGAAGGCGCGAGCCGTCTTCTGAGACTGTGGATCATAGCTTGCGGCACAGCCCACCCAGAACAGAACATCCGGCTCCGGATTCTGGTCGGTTGTCCGTACGTTGAGGCCCTCGGCCCAGTCCAGGCGCTTTTCGTGGTTGATCCCCCACGGATTCTTTGCGCGTTCCATACCGCGAAAGGCGGTCTGGAGTTGCGCGGGAAACTCGCCTTCGATCATCACCTGTTGGCGACGGATGTCGATAATGTCGAGCATGGGCTCGTCGCCAACCGGGCAGATGTCGATGCAGGCGCCACAGGTGGTGCAAGCCCAGGCTGCTTCCGGCGTGAGCGCAAACGCGAGCAGAGGCTTCGCGCTCGGCGCGCCGCGCTCAAACGCCGGGATATGCTTTGCGATTTGATTCAGCTCCATGCGCTTATTGATTTCGAGCGCCGAAGGACTCAAGCTCTTGCCGGTAGCGCTTGCAGGGCAAACGTCCTGGCAACGATTGCACTGGATACACGCGTAGGCGTCGAGCAGCCGCGGCCAAGCGAGATCCTCAAGCTTTTTCGCTCCGAGCTTGGGCATGTCGGCTTCGTCGGCTTCGACATCGAGATCGATGGCGGGCAGCACACCGCTTGTCACGTGTCGCGCCACAAGGTATTTGGCGGGCGCCATAAAGATATGAATATGCTTTGAATAAGGAAAGTAGACAAGAAAAGCGAGGACACTGCCAAGTGCTCCCCAGTAGCCGAAGACGCGCCCGGCCATCGAGTTCTGTGGCGTGAACAGATGGGCAAGAAGACTCGCAAACGGTGCGAAGGAATTAGGGCCATCGAGAGCGATCTTCGCTCCGGCCCCAATGGCGCGGCTGCCGACGTGGAAAAAAATGAAAGCTGAAACCACGAGTGAATCGAAAGTAACGTACTTCTGCGTCACATTCGGATGCAGAAGGGTGCGCTCGTTGAATACAAAGTCCCGGCGGCTGGTCAGAAGAAAACGACGAATGATAAGCGCAATGACGCCGACGAGTACAAGAGCGCTGAGCACATCTGCGAAAAGAACATAAAGCTTGCCCGGCATCCCTAGAGACGAGAACGAGAGCGGAATGAATCCGTCGATCGCGTCTGCAAAATTGACGAGCAGGTAGAAGGCGAAACCGTAGAAGATGAATGAGTGAAAAAAGCTCACCACCGGACGTTTCCGGAACGTGCGACTTTGCGTGAGGGTGGTCGCGAGCGCGTGCCATATTCGCCTTGGCACGTGATCGAAGCGAGCGTCGGTATCCTCTCGGCCTGCGGCAATGCGACGGTAAAGGCGATAGAAGCCCCCGATGGCCCAGGAGCCCGTTGCCGCCGCGAAGATGAGGAAGAGAACTTGCTGACGATGGGGCAGCATCGGTGTACCTTTATTTCCCCGCTCTAATTTGTGTTCTTCAGTTCACGTATGAATGCGGGCACAATCTCTTTAACGTCGCCGACTATGCCGTAATCGCATTCCTTGAAGATAGGAGCTTCTGCATCCTTGTTGATGGCGACAATAAACTTGCTCTTGCCCATGCCGGAGATATGCTGCACCGCGCCTGAAATTCCGATGGCGAAGTAGACCTTTGGCTGCACGGTCTTGCCGGTCTGTCCCACCTGTTCGGAATACGGGCGCCATCCCGCATCGACGACCGCGCGGGTCGCGCCAACCGCCGCGCCAAGTTGGTCGGCGAGGCCTTCGACCAAGTCTGTGAAACCTTGCTGCGTCCCGACACCTCGGCCACCTGCGACAACCAGGTCAGCATCCGCAAGAGAAACACGTTCGCTCGTCTCCGTCATTCGCGCAGTGACTGCCAGTCGAAGCGGCGGCAGCTCCACTTCAGCATCGTACTGCTCGGCCAGTGTCGCCTTCTGTGTCGCTGCGGAGAACGAGCCGGGCTTTACGCTGATCACCACGACGGGACCGGACGCTGCTACCTTCTCCCGCACTCGCGCCAGGAAAGTGTAATGCTCCGCGATCAGCGTTCGCCCGTCGCTCTTGAGAGAGATCGCATCTTCAATGAGCGGCGCTTCGAGCTTCACCGCAACTCGCGGACTGAACTCACGGCCACTACGACTGCCGCCGATGAGAATCGTATGCGCCTCTCCCTCTCGTGCAATTTGTGCCACAGCAGCGGCCCAAAGCTCGGGGTCGTACGCGGAAAGTGACGCGATGTCTGCGACAAGAACTTGATCTGCCAGACTGGCAGCCTGGGTCGCGATCAAACCAACATCATGGCCCAGCACCAGAAGTGTGATCGGTCCCTCGCGGTCGAGATCGCGCGCCGCCTGTACCATCTCGTAGATACTCTTGCTCAACTTTCCGTGTTCATGTTCGGCCACAATCAAAATCATCAAATAATCCTTGCTTCGTTTCGGAGTAAGTTCGTCAGCTGCTGTGCCGCTTCGGCAGCGTTCTTTCCATCCACCACTTTTCGCCGGCGTTCCTTCATCTCAACCTTCGCGCTTAGGTACGTGAGCTTGGGCTGAACTGCGTAGGCGATCAGCGAATCGCGGCGCAGCTCTTTTCTTTTTGCCTTCAGGATGTTGGGCAATGTCAGATATCGAGGTTCATTCAGGCCTTGCTGAGTCGTGATCACACATGGAAGTGTCACTGTGAAGGTCTCACTCCCGCTGTCGACGTCATGCTTGCCTGTCAACTGGCTGCCTTCAAACACAATCGCATTGGTCCATGTCGCCTGGGGCCACCCGAGCCTCTCTGCTGTAGCGGGTCCAAGGCCGTGACTATCCCAATCAGCTTGTTGACCGCCACAGAAGATCAGATCGACCGTTGCTTCCTTGGCGACCGCAGCGACAACCGAACTCGTAGCGATCACATCAAGCTGCTCGTCTGTTTCAACAAGGATGGCGCGATCTGCGCCCATTCCCAAAGTGGTGCGCAGAGCTTCTTCACATCGCAAAGGGCCCACCGCGAGTACCACAACCTCGATTTCGGGGTCCGCCTCACGTAAGCGAAGCGCTGCCTCGACGCCGTACTCATCCATCGTATCGACTACTAACTTACTT
>JBBRCA010000192.1:0-5239 GCA_038205325.1 Terriglobales bacterium
TGCAGGGCTACGCCAAGCAAGAACAAAAAGTCTTCGGCGATATCGCCAACGCACGCGCCGCACTGCTCGGCGCGCAGGACCCGAAATCCAAGATCGCAGCCAACGGACAATTGGATGGCGCATTGGGCCACCTGCTCGCGATTTCCGAGAACTACCCCGACCTCAAGTCGAACCAGAACTTCCTGCAGTTGCAGGATGAGCTGGCCGGCACGGAAAACCGCATCGCCGTCGAACGCCGCCGCTACAATGAAGCCCTGCAGGACTACAACACCTTCATCGGCCTCTTCCCCAACAGCATCTGGGCCCACATGGCCGGCTTCTCCCGCAACAACGACTACTTCACCGCCAGCCCCGCCGCCCAACAAGTCCCAAAGGTGGACTTCTCCGGCGTAACCAAATAGCCCAAAAAGGATGTCATCCCGACCGGGTTCTTGCATCGGCAAGAACCCCACCGGAGGGACCTGCTTCTGTCTTTCCGACCAAACAACAAAGGCTGCCCTGGCGGGCAGCCTTTTTCCATCCAATCCAAATCTCTTACGACTTCGTAAACGAAGCGATCGCCGCCGCCTCATCGTCCTTGATATCGAATACCGTGACCAGCTTGGTAATCTGCAGCAGATCGTGGACCTTCTTCGTCAGCTTCAGCAGCTTCAACTCGCCGCCCTGGTTCCGCATCGTGGTAAACGCGCTCACCAGTTCTCCAATGCCGGAACTGTCGATGTAGTTCACATCCGCCAGGTTCAGCAGAATATGTTTATGTCCCTTGCTCAGCAGGTCGCGAACCGCATCGCGCAATTGCACGCTGCCTTCCCCAAGCGTTATGCGGCCACTCATGTCGAGAATGGTCACGCCATCCACTTGACGGGTACTGATTTTCATACTCACGGAAGTATCCTCCTGGGTGCTTTTCTGGGTTCAGTCCAGATTCTTGATAAGGGTCAACTCTGTCCCCGGGTGCAGTAGCTTGAAGTGTACCTCGTCCATAAATGACTGGATCAGGAAAATTCCTCTGCCCGATCCGTTCAGCAGGTTCTCCGGTGCCAGCGGATCGGGCAGCGTCGCCGGGTCCAGCCCCTTGCCCTGGTCGCAGATGCGGATAATCAACGCCGACCCGGTGTTTTCGAATGAGGCAGTAATCTTTTTGTGCGGATCGTAAGCGTTGCCATGCAGCACCGCATTCACCGCAGCTTCCCGTACCGCCATCGTCAGCTGAAAGACATCGTCTTCCGTCATTCCGGACTTCACGGCCAGCTCTTCCGCCGCTTCTTCCATCTTGCTCACGCTGTCCAGCGATGAGTCCAGAGTGTAACTGAATCGACTTACCATGGAATCCACCAGACGCCTCGGTCCGCTGCCACCTATCGCCTGTGGCCTTCGATGATGTGTTCCGTCGCGGACAGCCCAGCGAAGATTTCCGCAGAAAGCACTATACGGGCAAGTTTGCTTGCAGCTTTGCCCCAGTGTCAAGGCACAACCCCCGCCCCACCCGGCCTCCTCAGCCCTCCACTCTCAGAAAAGTCCCGCGCAAACAGCACTTTTCTTCGGAACATCCACTGGCCTTCAACTCCGTTGAGTAGACTGTCAAGGCAGGCATCCAAGCATTCAGAGAGCCCCGGACCATGCAAGTCGAAGAGAGTAAAAAGAGCGAAGAGCAAATTGCAGCCGCCCCGGCGAAGGAGCCTCTCCTCGTCCATCTTTCCCAGCTTCTCGGCACTCCCGTCGTCGATGCCGCCGGCAAATCCCTCGGTCGCCTGCGCGAGGTCGCCATCACTCCCGGTGCCGAGCCGCCGCAGATTTCCGAGTTGATCTGGGGCCGCAAAAATGATCTCAAGGCCGTCGCCCCCTCCGGCCTTGAATACACTGCCAACGGTGATTTCCGCTTGCGCGGCGGCGCTCAGGCCCGCCCATTCAGCATGTCGGAGCCGCTGCTGCTACTCGATCGCGACCTGCTCGATCAGCAGATCATCGACGTCCACGGCCACAAAGTTGTCCGCGTCAATGACATCTCCATGTTCTGTTTTCCCCACGATACCGGCGGCGAAATGCGCCCGGTGGAAGTTGAAGTCGGCACCCGCGGTGCCGTCCGCCGCCTATTCAAAGGCCTCATGCCGCAGCATGCCTTGGAAAGCTTCGCCTCGCACCTTCCGTCGAAAGTCATCCCCTGGGACTTTGTCGATCTCATTGAGGCCGACCCCGCCCGTCGCGTGCGGTTAAAGATCTCTCATGAGCGTCTGGCGAAATTCCATCCCTCGGACCTCGCCGATATTCTTGAAGATCTTGCACCCGCCCAGCGCACCGCCATCTTCAACCTGCTCGATGAAGATGTCGCCGCCGAGGCTCTCGAAGAAGTCGAACCCAAGTTGCAGAAGCAGCTGCTCGAATCCCTCGACTCCGAACGCGCCGCCGACATCATGGAAGAGATGGACCCCAGCGCCGCTGCCGATCTCCTCGCCGAACTGCGCAAGGACCGCTCCGACGCCATTCTCGAAGAGATGGAGCCCGAGGAGCGCCAGGAAGTCAAAGAGCTGCTGGAATTCAGCGAGCACTCCGCCGCCGGCCGCATGACCACCAACTACATCGCCGTGCCCACCGAAGCGACCGTCGCCCAGGCCATCGACGCGTTGCGCAGCTTCGACGACGATCCGGAAACCGTCACCTCCATCTATCTCATCGATGAGGAAGGCGTCCTCACCGGAGTTGTTCCTCTCGCCCGCCTGCTGCTCGCGCAGTCGGACAGCAACGTCGCCGCGCTCAGCGACCTGCGTTTCGTCAGTTGCCCCGCCGGCATGCATGACAAGCAGGTGGCGGAGCTCTTCGATCGCTACAACCTCTATGCCCTACCCGTGATCGATGACGAAAAAAAGCTCGTGGGCGTCGTCAACGCCGACCACGTCATCGCCTTCATGCGCCAGCACACATAAAACTGGCAGGATAAGAAAGAATTCCGATGGTATGCAGCAAAATGTTCTCGAATTGAAATTGAAATAAAAAAGAAATGTCATCCCGACCGAAGTCGTTGCACCGCAATGACGCAGTGGAGGGATCTGCTTTTCGTTTTTAATAGCGTCGATAGAAAATAAAACAATGGAGACCAAGCCCCTGCGCATCCTTTACATCGCGCCTATGAATCACGGCTGGTACGGCCTCTATCGCCAGCGCAGTTTACAGCGCCTCGGCCACACCGTTTTCCCCATCGACATCATGCAGTATGAGCGTGGCGGCAACCCCCTCCTCGCCCGCATCCGCTATCGCCTGCAGGTCGGCGCCGTCGTCAATCGAATGAACCGCGATGTCCTCCGTCTCGCAGAAGAACATTCCGTCGACGCCGTCTGGTTCGACAAGCCGCTCTTCATCCGCGCCGTCACCCTGCAACGTCTGCGTCAAATGGGCATCGCCACCATCGACTACATGATCGACAATCCCTTTGGCCCGCGCCGCGATCCCGGCTTCCGCCTCTACGTCCGCACCATTCCGGAATACGATCTCCACGTCCAGCAGCGTGATGTCAGCGTCGCCGCCTATCTCGCTCGCGGTGCACGCCGCGTCGTCAAGGTGCAGACGGCCTTTGAACCCAGCGTCCACTTCGCGCCACCGCCCGGCTGGTCCGACCGCGATCGTACCCGCGAAGTCTCCTTCATCGGCACTCCGTACGATGACCGCCCGCGTTTCTTGACCGAGCTTTCGCGCACCCACCACCTGCCCGTCATCATCTCCGGGCCTAACATCTGGAAGCGCAAACTCTCACCCGCCGCCCTCGCCGCCCTGTATCCCAGCGACGGCGAACTCTATGACGCCGCCTATCGCGAAGGCATCTGGAAATCGAAGATTAATCTCAGCTTCTTAACCCACGGCAATCAGGATGAGTACGCCCACAAGAGTTTTGAAATCGCCGCTTGCGGAGGCTTTCTGCTAGCCGAGCGCTCCCCAGGCCACAGCGCCCGCTTCAAGGAGGATGAGGAAGCTGTCTTCTTCTCCACCCTCGAAGAATGCGCGGAAAAATGTCGCCAATATCTCAACGATGAACCCACCCGCACCCGCATCGCCGTCGCCGGACATCGCCGCGCCCTGGCCTCCGGCTACGAGAACGACACCCAACTGAAAAAAGTCTTCACCACCCTCGAAGAGATCCTCCCCAAATAACAAAAGGCTGTCACCCCGATGCGCAGCTCGCGCTTCTGCAAAAGGGTGTCATCCCGACCGAAGTCCTTGCGGAGCAAGGACGCAGCGGAGGGACCTGCTTTCCTTCGCAGTACCAGCGTCCAAATCCGCTGGATGATACGTTTGAATCCGGGATGATCCTCGACCTCAACCACGACCTGGCCCTCCCGGAATTTTCCGCCGACGTATGCATTGTCGGCGCTGGAGCAGCCGGTCTCGTCCTCGCTGCCGAACTCATCCAAAAAAATAAACGAGTCCTGCTGCTCGAAAGCGGTGGCCTCACTCTCGAAGCCGCCCCGCAAATTCTCAACCAGTGCGACCACATCGGCCAACCCCATCAGGGTGCGAACATCGGTCGCTTCCGCGCCCTCGGCGGCACCACCACCGCGTGGGGCGGACAAATCCTCGAACTCAACGCGGAAGACTTCACTCCGCGCACTTGGATTCCCGGCAGCGGCTGGCCCTTCACCAAAGAAGTTTTAGCCCCGTACTACCAGCGCGCCTTGCAATCCGAAGGCCTTGCCGGCGCCACACAAAATGACGAAGACCTCTGGCATCAGATGAAAATCCCTCCGCCAAATCTCGGCAGGGAACTGACACCTTACTTCACCCGCTGGTGTCCGGAGCCCAACTTCGCCCGCCTCTACCGCGAAGTTCTTCACTCACCGAATCTCTGTGTCGTTCTCCATGCCACCGCAACCCGCATGCATCTCTCGCAAGACGGCACGCACGTGCGGGGCATCGAATGCACCGCGCTCTCCGGTACACAGAAAATCTTCTACGCCGATCAATATGTTCTCGCCCTCGGCACCATTGAGTCGGTCCGCTTTTTGTTGCAGCCTCTGCCCGGCGCACAAACGCCCGCATGGAATCGATCCGGCCTGCTCGGTCGCCACTTTCAAAGTCACATTGACATCAACGCCGCCCGCATTTCCGCGGTCGATGCCACACGTCTCCATCCGTGGTTCGCCAATGCGTACCGTGACGGTTACAAATACCATCCCAAGTTCCGTCTCACCAGCGCCGCGCAGCAGCAGGATCAGATTCTCAACATCGCCGGCTCCATCACCTGCATCAACCC
>JBBRCA010000193.1:0-5228 GCA_038205325.1 Terriglobales bacterium
CTGGGTAGCGAAGTTCGGTTGTGATAACCGCTGAATGCATATAAGCGGGAAGCACGCTCTAAGATGAGATCTCCCAACCCGTAAGGGAAATGAAGGGCCCAGGAAGACCACCTGGTTGATAGGCTGGAGGTTGAAGCGCAGCAATGCGTGTAGCTTACCAGTACTAATCGCCCGTTCGGCTTGTCCATAGAATTTACTCTGCGCAACATTTAGTTCATGTTGTTCTAGAGAATATTCAACACAAGCTTTGTAGTTATATAAATGACTACGTAATATACGCAAATTTGGTAAATGTCTGCTCAATCTATTCAGTTGTGAACGATCGCGCTGCGGCGCATCTTTCTAAACATTGCCGGTGAGTTTACCGCGAGGGTCCCACCCGTTCCCATCCCGAACACGGAAGTTAAGCCTCGTTGGGCCGATGGTACTGCACGCGTAAGTGTGTGGGAGATTAGGTGATCGCCGGCATAATTCACGAAAAGCCCCCCGCGAGGGGGGCTTTTTTGTTTTTTTGCATTTAATTAGTTTGTAAGCGAAGAGCCGACAGGATTCGCCCCACGCAGCTTCCTAGCTGAAGCCGCGGCAGATCTGGGCGTTCGCAGAATGCGGCCAGAGCGATCTCGTCGCCATCCATAAGACTGGTTCGCAGTTCGCCGTTGGGCAGTCGCAATGGATTTGTGCCATTGCTGGCGCGCTCCAATAGACAGCCCGCCGACTCGACCTCCGCACCTGAGAGAGTGCCGGTCGCGAGGACGTCTCCAGGTTGCAGGTTGCAGCCGTTGCTGGTGTGGTGCGCAACGAACTGCGCGGGCGTCCAGAAAAGTTCGCGCGTGTTGGTTTCGCTGAGCGACATTGGCTGAGTTCCAACCGCGCGGCTGGCGGAAGTTGTGATGCTGGCGCTCACGTGAATGTCGAGTGCGCCTGCGGCCTGGTCGGCTTCGTCGTACAGATAAGGAAGCGGCTGAGGATCGCCCTGCGGACGCACCAGTGCTGGTGCGCGAAATGGCTCAAGAGCGGCGAGTGGCGTAATCCACGGGGAGAGGCTGGTGGCGAAACTCTTGCCGAGGAACGGGCCGAGCGGTTGATACTCCCACGCCTGGACATCGCGGGCTGACCAGTCGTTGAGCAGCGCGACACCGAAGAGGTGCTGCCCAGCCTCGGCGATGGGGATAGGTTCGCCGAGCGCATTGCCGTGGCCGACAATCAGAGCGAGTTCGACTTCGTAGTCGAGCGCGGCGGACGTCGCGAAGTTCGGCACAGCGCCTTCGTGCGGCGGTCGAGATTGCCCCCATGGTCGACGAATCTCAGTGCCGCTGACGACCAGGGATGAAGCTCGTCCGTGGTAGCCGATGGGGACGTATTTGTAATTCGGGAGCAGTGGGTTGTCGGGGCGAAACATTTCTCCGACACGTCGCGCGTGATGCTGGCTGGCGTAGAAGTCGGTGTAGTTGCACACAGCGATGGGCAGCACCAGTTCCGATTCCCGAACGAGGTGAAGGTGCCGAGATGCTAGGGTCTTCACGCCGTCGGGCGCGGATGTCGCAAGGATGGATTGAATGCGGTCGCGTAAGCCCTTCCAACTTTGGGGGCCCAGCGCAAGCAGCGGATTGAGTGTCGGCTGTGAGCAAGCGTTGCGGACCTCAGTCGCGAGTGAATCGAACAAGCCGGCCTCCAAACAGCTTGCAAGGTCTAAAAGCTTCTCGCCAATACGGACGCAAAGCCGGGTAGCGCCGTATTTTCGGAATGCCCCATAGGGAAGATGATTCAGGCCAAAGCCGTCTTGTAGGCCTTCCACCTCGACCCATGTCGAGAAATCGGAAGGGTCGTTGCTCGCGGACGAGTTAGAAGAGTGGTTTGTCGATTCGCTCACGGTGTCCGCGCTATTTCTGAGTTGAAAAGATGAATTCGGTGGTGCTGCGATAGGTTTGTTCCGGCTTCAGCTCGGTGCTGGGGAAGTTGGGGTGGTTGGGCGAGTCGGGGAAGTGTTGTGTCTCCAAGCAGAGGCCGCTGTGTTTTACGTACTTCGCGCCGCTCTTGCCGACGAGCGAGCCGTCCAAGAAATTGCCGGTGTAGAACTGAACTCCTGGCTCGGTGGTCAGGACGGAGAGGACGCGGCCACTGGCGGGGTCGAACACTTTCGCCGCAGGACGCAACTCGCCGCTCTTTCCGCACAACACCCAGTTGTGATCGTAGCCGCTGGCGAGCTTGAGTTGTTCGTTCGTGGTGTCGATGCAAGAGCCGATCACAGTGGGCTGGGTGAAGTCGAACGGCGTTCCCGCTACTGGAGCGAGTTCGCCGGTGGGAATCAGCGTCGCATCGACGGGGGTGTATTTGTCGGCGTCAAGGGTGAGAACTGCGTCGAGAATACTGGGATTGCCTTCGCCGGAGAGGTTGAAGTAGGTGTGATTGGTGAGGTTGATCACGGTCGGATTGTCCGTCGTCGCCGAGTAGTCGATGCGGAGGCGATTGCCGGTCAGCGTGTAGCGCACATGTGCGGTCAGCGTGCCGGGGAAGCCCTGGTCGCCGTCCGGGCTCACCAGCGTCAGCTCAACGCCGTTGCGAATTTCTTTGGCGGTCCAAACGCGGCGGTCGAAGCCCTCCACACCGCCGTGAAGCGAATTGGGGCCATTGTTTACGGTGATCTGGTAGGCTTCTTCGGCGAGCCTGAACCTGCCCTTCGCGATGCGGTTCGCGTAGCGGCCAGCGACCGCGCCGAAGTACGGATTGGCTCCGTGTGTGTAAGGCCCGACCGAGTTGTGGCCGAGGACAATATCGCCCATTTTGCCGTCGCTGTCCTTCGTGTCGATGGCGACAATGCGCGCGCCGTATGTCGCGATGCGTGCTTCGACGTCCGCGGACTTGAGGGTGTAAACGCCGATCCTGGAACCATCCGCCAGCGTGCCGAAGTGTCCGAGCTTGACGGTCGAGTTGGACGCGGGAGTCATTACGAAGAGGATAACTCGGAGCGGCGTAAAATGGTCGTCGTCACCTCTCTGTGTTCGTTGGCAAGGAGTATCTATGTCGCGGCTCGTCAGAATTGCTTGTCTGTTATCGATCAGCTTACTCGCCGTCGCTCCGCCAGCAAGCCGCGCGGCCGCGCCCGGCCACTGGGTTGGGACGTGGGCCGCGTCGCCGGTAGAGGAGGCGAACGACAAAGCGGCTGTCGGCGCGACTGACCGGACTCTGCGTGAGATTGTGCATGTCTCCCTGGGCGGCTCGATGGTACGGGTCGTGCTGACCAACGAGTTCGGCACGGATTCGTTGACCATCGGAGGCGCGCACATTGCATTGCGGGCAAGCGATAGCGACATCCAACTTCCGACCGCCAATGCGCTCACATTCAACGGCTCGCCCAGCGTTGTGATTCCCTCCGGTGCCTTGGTCGTGAGCGATCCGGTGGCGCTGAAGCTGCCTGCGTTGAGCGATCTTGCCATCAGTCTGTTCATCCCCGCGCAGACCATCTCGACGATAACGCTGCATGAAGCCGGCTACCAGACGAACTACGCTGCCGACGGCAACCATAGCGGCGACATATCCCTTGAGAACGCCAAGAAGTTTACATCGTGGCTGTTCGTGAAGGGCGTCGACGTGATGGCGAACGCGAGCAGCGGCGCTATCGTCGCGCTGGGCGACAGCATCACCGACGGCTTCGGTTCTACCCGCGACGCGAACGCTCGCTGGCCAGACGTGCTGGCTGAGCGGCTACAGGCCGACAAGCAGACTGCGGGACTAGGCGTGCTGAACGAGGGCATCAGCGGCAACGGCCTGCTAAATGAGCTTGTCGGGCCAGCCGCGCTGGCGCGCTTCGACCGCGACGTGCTGGGCAACAGCGGCGTGCGCTATCTGATTGTGCTCGAAGGCATCAACGATATCGGTCGCGCGGTGCAGCCAAAACATCCGGGTCTGGCCATTACGGCTGTGCAACTGCTGTTCGCGTTGCAGCAAATCGTCGACCGTGCACACGCGCATGGCATCAAGGTATTTGGCGCCACGCTGACACCGCACCACAACGCTGCCAAATACGACCATCCCGAAGCCGAAGCCATGCGCCAGGCGGAGAACGCTTTCATTCGCAGCGGCGGCAAGTTCGATGGCGTCATCGACTTCGACAAGGCGACTCAGGACCCTGCGAATCCGACGGAGTTTCTGCCCGCCAACGACAGTGGCGATCATCTGCATCCGAAGGACGCGGGCTATAAGGCGATGGGCGAAAGCATCGATCTCAAACTTTTTACGAAGTGAATGCTAAAGAGACGCCGATTTAAACGAAGGTGGCGATTTCCTTGAGCGGCTTCTTCGAGATGTCCGGAACGCGCGCATCGTCTCCGGGATAGCCTACCACGAGCAGCAGGAAAGCTTTCTCCTGTTTTGGCCGGCCTAGAAGCGTGTTCAGAAACCCCATGGGGCTGGGCGTGTGGGTCAGCGAAGTGAGGCCCGCCGTGTGGACCGCCGTGACCAGCATTCCCGTCGCGATGCCCACCGACTCGGTCACGTAGTAGTTCTTTACTTTGTTGCCTTCGGGGGTCAGGCCATAGGTCTGCGCGAAAATTGCGATCAGCCAGGGCGCGTCTTCGAGATACGATTTATGTTCGTCCGTACCCAGCGGGGCCAACGCCTCAAGCCACTCCTTCGGAGCGCGCTCATGGTAGAAGTCGTATTCTTCTTTCTCGGCGGCCGCGCGGATTCGGCGTTTCATCTCCGGGTCGCCGACGATGACGAAGTGCCAGGGCTGCTGATTGGCCCCGCTGGGCGCGGTACCCGCAATGCGCAGGCAGTCTTCGATCGTTTCGCGGGGGACAGGACGGTTGGAAAATTGTCGCACCGTGCGGCGTCGCAGCATGTCGTCGCGAAATGTCCGGATGCGGCTCTGCATTTCATCCGGAGGAAATTCGCGGTACGTAGTCAGGGGAAGGAACGCTGGAGCGGCCATGCAACAATTATCTCCGATGCACACTCAACGCAATTGGAATGGGAGTTGGAATTGAACTGATGAATTGGCCGACCGGCTAAGAGTGCCTTTTCAGGATCGCGCGGAGGCTGCGGAGGCACGCCTGGCTTTCTTCTTTTCAGAGGGAAAGAGGGTGGTGAACTTTTCGTACAGAGTGAACAGGAAGGCGACGCGCTCGGCTTCGGAGGCGAAGGCGGTGCGGCCATAAGCGGCGTCGACGGCGCGGTCCAGGGTTTGATGGGCCTTGACAAGGCGAGGCGGCATGGAGAGCGGGTCGTAG
>JBBRCA010000194.1:0-5171 GCA_038205325.1 Terriglobales bacterium
CGCCTGTTTCAGCCGCTTGGTAATGAATCAGACAATCCCAGCGTATATTATCTGTCATAGGCGCTGGCACCGGCATCGCCCGTTTTCGCCGACCCACCCAAAATCGAGCGCGCAAAATGGGGGTTGTTACGAGGGAATCAAGGTTCAGACGAACGGAAGCAAAAATTTATCGTGTCCGATTGCAGGTGTAGATCGACTCCAATTCGACATCCCTCAATCTGCAATGTCTCTAAGACATTAGAGAATTGATGGCGGTATGCGGATACTTCCCCAACACACGGAAAAGATTTCATCGGCCAGGTTTCCAAACATTTGAAGGAACAGGGCGCTGCGGGTGCGTCATCTGCTGAAATGTCAAAGCTGTCTCGAAATTGTGATTCACGCTCGGACTCAAAAATGATCGTCAAAGAACAGGCTGTCCTGGCAACAAGACCACGACGTTGTTGTCTTCGAGCCGGTTACGCGTCAGCAGTCCGCGATTGTTTCGCCCAACGCAGCAGTCTTTTTCCTGTGTGTTGCATTCGCCTAATCAAGATTTATTCTTTCTCAAAACCCTGACTCGAGAACTTCAACGTTCGGCTATTCTCGGTCACCGTTCGCACGACGTGATCCGGTGCGCCCGACGGAATCTGTGCTTCAATTTCCAGCGTCACAGTCACCTTAGCACCTACCAAGCCTGCCAGATGCGCGATCACTTCGTCTGCAATGCGGCTGGCGTCGCGGCCAACGCGAGTCGCATCCAGAGTGACAGTACCGTGGAAGCGCTTTGGCTGCGTTGCGACCGGTGGCGGCACGGGTACACCTGATGATCCACCCGTACCCGTTACGGGCCGAGGTTGGCTCCCTCCGGTTACGGATATTCCAGGAATCGGAGTGGCTGTAGCTGCAGCTTGGGCGCGATCTGCATCAATTTGTTTGCGCGCGACCTCTGGCCTGACCAGCAAACCCGGCGCATCGGCGTCCGTCAAAGTGACGCGCTGGCCACCGCGCAAACCACGGTAACGTTCCGCTGTAATATCCCAGCTGTCTGCGAAAGCGTAGGCGTCTTGCTCCCATGTCAGCAGGCCGAAGCCGTCTTCAATCGCGTTGATGAGCACGGACGAATTTTTCAGGCGCGGCAGATAAATGTAACGCGCGAAGTCCTCGGCGAGCAGCTTGATCGACACGTGAACGCCCTCGCGCCAGAGCGGTACGCGGTCGAGCTCCATGCGCAAGCGTGTCGCGGCAAAACTGTTGACCAGCAATTCGTCGCTGCGCAGTTTCTTACTCGCTCGAACGGCCAGACCGTCCTGGCCTGAAAGTCGAATGGCCTGAAATTCGACCGCAGCCTCGGGCTTCGCCTGCACCGGCACCAGCACCCATTGGTACGTCTCCGGCATCCGCGCGGTAACTGTGCCGTCGGCCGCGTGCCGCTGCGTTTCGGCCTGCTTGACCTGTTGCGGGTCGAGATTCAACGTCAACTTTTCGGTCAGAATTGAATCCCATGCCAGAAACTTTCGCACCGCTTCATCGAGGTCTTGCAGCCGCGTCTTGTCGGCGGCAAGAAACACCAGCGTGTTGCGGTAGAGCCTGGGAGTGTTCCCGCGTGTTTCGAGAATGGCTTTCGCGGCGACCTCGGCTGCACTGCCTGGCTCTTTGCTATAGGCGTGATCGACTCGCAGCACGACCAGGCGCGCGTCCATGTCATCCGGCACGTCCTGCCCTGACTGCGGCATGGCGTGGATGCGACAGAATTCGCCGGCCTGCCGCAGGTTCTCGCGGAGGCGAACGTCGAGTTCCAGCACGACCTTATCCGGCTCGCGCTTCAATTGCTCAGTACGGTCCTCTGCCAGTTTGGTCACCGTCGGCTGCGTGGAGTACCAATAGCGCGGGCCGTCTTGATACAGATAGGTAGCCGCTCCAGCGAGGCGCCGCAATGCGTCGCCGAACACGGCAGGCGACTCACCGGGCATAACGCAGCCGAGTTTCACCCGCCGATCTTCAACGCCCCGGTGTGCTGCTTTGGTCAACGGTGCCGAGCCGAGATAAATCGCGCGGGCGACGCGCCGACAAGCCGAGAACTTGCCGAGATTCGGCACTTCGCTGTCCAGGCGCAGTGGCAATGAACTCGGGCCGTCCACGTCCTTTTCGATCACCGGCACCCAGTTGTCTGAAAGGTAGCGTGTCAATTCAAACTGCACGCGCGGATCATCAATCGAAATGTTCGCCGGCAGAATTAGCGGATTCTTGTCGCCCTTTTCCCACAGGCTGTGGATCACCGCCGCCATCAATCGCAGCACGCCGCGCGTCCTCTGGAATTTAATGAGCGTGGACCAGTCGGTGTACAGCCTGTCGAAAATCTCCGGATGGATCGGGTACGCCGCTTTGATGCGCTTCTCGTACTCTGAATCTTTGCACTCCGGCGGAAACTCCGCTGACTGTGCGTGATAAAAGTCAGCGAACGCGCGTGACACCACGTCGCGATCCTTGAACTGCGATTGATCGCCCATCGGCTCGAACAAGCGCCGCCTCACGATCTCGAAACCTTCTTCGGCACTGGCAGGCCGCCAGGATGACTCCACGCGCCCGACCACGTTGCGCAACCGGTCGAGCGCCTCGCGTCCGCGCTGTCCACCAACCTCCACGTCATCAGCTTGTGTATGCGGCGAACCGGACGTGTCCGACGCTGGGAGACTGATGACCAGCAGACAATTCTTCGCCAGCTTCGCAGATTCAGTCAACACCTGTGCGAATGTAAACTGCGTCTCAAAGCCGCCCGCCGGCAGATCGCTCTGATCGTGAAGCTGCCGCGCGTAGGCCACCCACTCGTCGATCAGGATCAAGCACGGCCCGTACTCATTGAACATTTCGCGCAGCGCGTCGCCGGGGCTGGTCGCCTTCTCGTCGTCGGCTTTGATGCGCGCGTAGGCTTTCTTCCCACCAAGTTGCCAGGCCAGTTCGCCCCAGAGCGTTCTCACGACCGTGCCATCGGGCTTCGTGGACGGATTGCCGGGCGAGATTTTATTTCCCACCAGCACCACGCGTCGCGCAGTCGGCACTGTCTTGGCATCTGCTTCTTCCATCACTGCATCGATGCCCACCAACTCCCTCGGCGCGATGCCAGAAAAGAGGTGGTACAGCGCCAGCATCGAATGCGTTTTGCCGCCACCAAAATTGGTTTGAAGCTGCACCACCGGATCGCCGCCCTTACCGGAAAGGCGCCGAACAGCTCCAGTCAGCATTCCTTTCAAACTCTCGGTCAGGTACGTCCGGCGAAAGAACTCGACCGGATTTCTGTACTCATCCGTGCCTTCGCCCAGGTGCACCTGCCACAAGTCAGCGGCGAACTCAGCCTGCTGATAGCGCCCGCTGGCCACGTCCTTGTGGGGCGTCACGACCTCGCGCCAGGGCTTGAGGCTGTTTGATGCGGAACTTTCGATTGCCACGCCCGCGCTTTTACGTTTCTCGCTCCGCGCCTGCTCGTCGAACCGCAGACGCAGGAGTTCCATTTTCATGGTCTCGACTTCCGCCGCCTGCGGTGCTGAGACCGCCGTCAACAATCGACCGGCAGAATCCAGCGCGCGGTAGGCGTCGTCGCTGGAGAAAGTCTCCTGATGCGCCCAGCGGTTACGAACGTCGTTGAGCTCATGCAGCAGTGTCCGCTCGGCCTTGCCCAGCGTTCGCTTAAACGTATCCTCCCATTTGCTGATCATCACCGACAGCAGCGCCTGGATGTCCCACTTCAATCCGCCACCGGTGACCGGCTTGGGCAGTTGATAGTCTTTCAGGATTTTGGTCAATTCGTCCAGCCACCGCTTGTCGTAGCTGGTCTTCATCTCGCGCTCGACAAATGGTGAGAGTCCCCCGTTCAGATGCTCCATCGTCTTGCTGACGCGGTCGTAGTTGGTGACTGCCATGAACGCTCCGTTCTGCCGTTAACTCAGTTCAAAAAAACTTTCCTTGCCCAGGTGCTTGACGTATTTCTTCATCAGCGTGGGCAGCGGCGCGGGGCCGTCGAGCAAGAACCAATCGTCGATCGATCCGAGAAAACACCAGCGCGAGACAGTGAAGGCGCGGGGCTTGGCGCGGTCCAGCTCGAAGCGCATCATTTTTCCGTAGGTTCCGTACTTGTGTGTCACTTGACGCACGGAGCGAAGCCAGGTGCTGTCTTCATCGTCGCTTGCTTCCGCGTCCGACAAGTACACAACCAGCGCCTTAGGTTCCACATCGACGATAAAATGCTCGAGGCCGGCCTGCGTCCGAATGGCTTGCGACAGCGCTTCGCGTTCCAACTCCAGGATATCGGTGTGCTGAGTTTTGCGGAGCACGACCTGGCCGTTTCCAGGAATTTCGTATACCTCATATCCGTCGGGAACCGCGTACAGCAGTTGGCCCGATTTCTGCGTCGTCAATGTGTAGCGCGTCTTGCCGTTCTTGCTTTCTGTGGCGCGAACGAAATAAGCCTTGTCCTTTCGATTGATGTATTCGTAGGGCATCCTGATTCGCTCCAATTATTCCTCAAACAAATCCTTCACCTTCGCCTTCACCACCGCCGGTCCCTCGCGCGCCAGCCGCGTGATCTCTGGCCAGCTTTGCACCAGGGCGTTGTAGGCCAGCGCCTCGGTCGCGCGTTTCTTTCGCTCGCACAGGGTGTAGAGGCGGTAGGCCAGTTCGCGTGCGATTTCAGCTTTGGCGCCGAGCTTGGCGACGAGCGCCGCGGCCGCGCTTTCTCCGCCGGCTTCGAGCGCGCGGATCAGTTGATGCACCATCTCCCACGCCGTGAGCCGTGGGTCTGTCGCCGGGTCCCAGTCGGCTGGCAGTTCGCTGGGCTTGAGCAGTCGGACTTTGCCGCGACTGGAAGCCAGAATGCCGGCATCGACCATGCCGGCGACGCTGGTGTTTTTTGATTTCGAGAGCTGCTCGGCCATCCCGTACTCGCCGTCAGCGAATCCGGCCTGCTCGAACCAGGTCAGCGCCCAGCGGGTGTCGGCGTCGAAGTCGCCCTCCTGCTCGGCCAGCGCCTCGTCGAGGGTCTGGTTGATGAGCGCCAACGCCTCGCGCACGCTGAGCGGCTTGCCCTCGGCGTCGAGCACCTTGGCGTAGCGGGTGTAGACCGCCATGCCCGGGCCGATGGCCGCCTGCGCCAGGTCCACCGGCGCGATGTTGCCCGCCTGCAGGTGGGCGAGCGCCTG
>JBBRCA010000195.1:0-5161 GCA_038205325.1 Terriglobales bacterium
ATTTCGGCTTCAGCGATCGCGAAGAACTGCTTGGCGATATTGATGAGTTCATTACCGGGCATCGCGACAGCTCACCGGAAGACATCGATCGCGTTCTCACCACTGTCTTGTTCACGGATATCGTCGATTCAACGCGTCGCGCCGCCGAACACGGCGACCGTGCCTGGCGCAGATTGCTTGACAGTCACGATGAGGTGGCGACGCAGATGGTCGAAAAGCATCGCGGCATTTTGATCAAGTCCACTGGCGACGGCATTCTTGCCACTTTCGACGGACCCGCCCGCGGCGTCCGTTGCGCTCTTGCGCTCGGAACAGCCGCAAAACAGATTGGCTTGCCCATTCGCGCGGGTCTTCACACCGGAGAAATCGAGATCAGGGGTCGGGATATCGGCGGCGTCGCTGTGCATGCGGCTTCGCGCGTCATGACCCAATCGCAGCCCGACGAAGTCTTGGTGTCGCGGGTCGTCACCGATCTCGTCGCAGGTGCGGGCTTGGCGTTCGCCGGACGCGGATCGCATGTCCTTAAAGGACTTCCGGGCCGGTGGGATCTATTCGCTGCGAGCATTTAAATGTCCGAGTCTGGCCCATTGCGGATTTCAAGGGATGTCCGACTTGAGTCCGCTTTCAGGGCAAAGCGGAAGACATGGGCTCGCACCGAGTATTTCGCCTTTTGACCCTTAGCGGACGTCACGAGCCCGGCGCGGCACTCAAGTGAAACGTGGCTGCCAAGATGCGCCAGCCTTCCGCAAGACGAACGACGTTGTACGACTGCCGCCACTGCCTTGCCACGCTTCCATCAGCGCGAAGATTTTTCCATGTCACGGTTGCAAGCGCGCTGCGCCCGCCCACGGGCACGACCTCCAGATCGTGCATGGTGCCGCCTTTCATGCCCTCGCTTCGATAGCTCTCGGCGACTCCTTGGAAGAACCGCGCAATCTCTTCGCGGGACTGGAAGCTATGGATCGACCCATCCCCCCGCATAGTGATCGTGGGGATGCAGTAAAGCGCGGCGATTCGATCACCATCGAAGCTGGTAAAAGCTTCGTCGTATTGTTTGAGGAAGGCGGCAATTTCAGCTTCAAGCGCTTTCGACATTGTTTCCCCCAACGGTTGGGCCGTTTTACATTATAGTTGCGCGCAACGAAGGGCAACGTTGCAGCCGCACGACACATGTCGCGCATCAGATCCAGCACCTTTCCAGATTAGCCGGTGCTGCCCACGCATATCCGTTGATTGATATGAACTGGACTGGCGCTTGAGGCGATTGCCACAATCGTCACAGCAAGCTGTCGCAAACGGCTGCGTCGTTCAAGGTGTCATTGAGATGGGCTTGGATGACGGCGTTCTCGATGTGAGAATTTGGTCAGGTCCGGTCGTGGCACATTTGAGACATGCTGGCATGTCCGCTCCACGGTCGCTATCAGGGGCATAGCGGACATTGAGACATTGAGAAAACTGCACTGAACAAGCGCGCCTCAGCTCATAAGTCGCGCCCAGCAATTTCCCTATCCGCTGGCGGCTCCCTACGGCGTAGCGGTTTGGTGCTTTGACCCATTGCGGACATCGCAGCGCCAGCGAGCGACTTAAGCTTTTGACCCGTAGCGGACATTCAGACCATAAGGCCCTGCCATCCTGACCGGCCCCTGGAGAGACCCACAAGCACGATACGGGGGCCGATAGCGTGCACGGTGCGGATACAACCCAGCGGAGAGCCGTTGAACCCACGCCGCTTCGGCGCGACCAAGTTGCATGAAGCGATTTGTGAATTTTGCTGTACTCGCGGGTGTGATCCTTGGCAAAGGAAGGAAGCTGTTCCAGAAGCGACCAATCTCCAATCCAAGGCAATGCGGAGTTAGTGGTCGAAAGACGCTCTTCTTGCTGCTTTTCCTTTTCGCAATCCCCGCGGCCAACTGTTCCGCGCAGACACCGCCGCCGCCATTCGACGAACACGCGCTCGACCGCGTGCCGCCGACGGTCGTGAAGAGATTGGCGACCCGCTTTTCGCTAGGCGCGTTCGCCGGCCGCTTCGAGGAGACGCCACTCGGCGCGGTTCGCGAAGCCGTGGGCGAAGGGACCGTCCAACACCAAGGCGACGCTGGAGGTAGCATCCATTGGCTGTGTTATCGGCGCGCGCAGCATCGATTATGGCTGTCCAGCGGAGAGATCGGCGGCCCGGACCATCTCGTCACAGAGATCGTTGAAGAGCTCACCGAGAAAGACACCGAGGCTTCGGCCGATTGCGCCGTCATCCCGGAAAAATTCTCGCCCCTCGTCTTCGACGGCAAGCTGCATCTAGGTATGTCGCGCTCGGAGGTAGTCACGGCGCTGGGACGGCCGTCGAAGTCGGAAGCTGCTCAGATGGTGTATTCTCACCACGGAAAGCTCGCAAAAGGTTTCGACGAGACCGCGTGGCTCATTCTCCGATTTCGTGAGGAAAAGCTCGTGTCCATGCGTGGCGGCAAGACCACGACGAATTGAGCCGGGATCAAAACTTCGACGTTTGCGGATGCGTTGAATCCGTCGTTGTCTCACGTCGCCTTTGAAGGGAAGACCGGACCTGCCCAAGAGCGGTCCAAAACGACGCGATTGGCCCTTAGCGGACAATCCCTTCCGCTCTGACAATGTTCGTTCATGGACGCAAGCAGACGTCGCGTCTGCGCGCATAGAGGCGGATACGCAGCCTGGGCAATTCATCGAGTTCACGATCGTGTTGCCGCGGGCGGCCAACCTTGCAAGCACCGGAAAAAACTAGAGGTCAATGTGGCGGTGTTGGTTCTTGTCGTGGATGACGAACCCGACGTGGAGGCGCTGTTTCGCCAACAATTCCGCCGGGAATTGCGAGCGGAACGCTTCGTATTGGACTTCGCCGCGTCGGCGCCGGACGCACTACGGCGCGTGGCGATCGCCACTGAGCAGGCGCCGGCCCTGGTGTTCTCGGACATCAACATGCCGGGGATGACGGGTCTGGAGATGCTCCCCAGAATGAAGGAAATGCGACCTGACGTGCCGGTCATCATGATCACGGCCTACGGCGATGATGACACCAAACGCAAAGCCATCGAAAGCGGCACGGAGGGTTTGCTGACCAAGCCAATCGACTTCGCCTTGCTGCGGGAGCAGATCGATACGCGACTGGGTCGGTCCGTGTGACCGGTTACTTCTGCTCCTGACCCGGAACGGTCATTGGCTCGCTTGGACCTATGTCGAAAATTGCCTACTCTGTGCCTGCGGGTACGAAATTGAGAGTGGCAATGAAAACGACGCGAATTCATTACTCTGGCTGGTGGGGCCTTGGCGTGGCCTTTGGCGGCACGCGCTCAGCAAGCGAAGCGAAACGCTCGAATCGGCCTTTTCCTCCCCCCACCGCGAAATTTGGAGGTAGAGGCCTTTCTCGCCGGGCTTCGCGATCTCGGCTGGGTTGAGGGCGAGAACGTTCATGTCGAATATCGTGACGCCGACGGCGATAACGACCGGCTGCCGGCGCTGGCGGCTGAACTGGTCGCCCTCGATGTCGACGTTCTCGTGACAGCTTCATTTCCGGGGATTCTTGCCGCTCACCGCGCGACGGCAAAGATTCCGACTGTGATGATCGTGGGCCCCGATCTGGTGACCGCAGGCCTTGCAGCCAGCATGGCTCATCCCGGCGGCAACATAACGGGACAAACCTTTTTCGTTACAGAACTGGCTGCCAAGCGGTTAGATATTCTTGCGAGCCTTGCGCCCTCGATGACCCGCGTAGGGGTGCTATTGCAACGAGGGAACCCGCTGAACGACGGTACAATGAGCGCCATGACGACCGCAGCGCAGGCATTGAAGATGGAGTTGCGACCGATCGAGATTGACGTCCCCGGCGACCTCGAAAGCGCGTTGTCAGCCGTCGGCTCGATCCCCATGGATGGCCTCGTGATCACGGACGCCAATGCGTTTGTCACCAACCCCATCGTGGCCGCGATTGTCGACAAGTGCCGCGTGCCATCGATTGCCGCACCCATTGTCGCTTCCCGGGGGGCCGCCCCGGTGGGTTACGGGTGGACTTCACCGCAATGTTTCGCCGCGGCGCCGTTTTCGTCGACAAGATATTGAAGGGCGCTAACCCGGCCGACATCCCGATCGAGCAGCCAACGCGGTTCAAGACGGTCATCAACCTGAAGACCGCCAGGGCGCTGGGCCTCGAGATACCGCCGGCGGTGTTGCTGCGCGCCGACGAGGTGATCGAATAAGGTCAGCCGACCTTCGCTTGTGGCACCCTTCGGACATGGTTGGTCTGGCGGTCCGCTTTCAAGGGCAAACCGGAAGTCGTATTTCGGGGCCGTCCGGACAGCTTTTGACGCGTAGGCGAGATCAAGCAGCGGGCGTGTCAGGGCGGTACAGTTGGTTGACCGCGGCGGCCAGGGGTACGCCGCCACCATAATTTCTGATTATCAGAAAAAATAGTTGCTCAATGTTCACATTTTGTTCTTTACATTCTCCGTAGGACTAATATCATTGCCGTATCCCGTGCCGGTGAAAGGGCGCTTTCGCGAACGTCACGAGGCGGTGCGGGATGCGACGGGACCGTCGCGGCTGTCGAAGCTCTTTGCGCGTGGGCCGACGAGGCACGTCGCGCACGGGGTGACGTACGGCAGCCGAGGGCGGACGGCCCAAGGACCCAGCAATGCGACGGGCTCGCATTCAGTCAAGGCGCCAGCCGCGGTGCCGCTGGGAGTGGCAAGCCGTTAATCCGTTGCGTGCGGAGCGCAGGCGTGAAGGCGACTGTGCATCGATGCGATAGTCTTCTGGTGTGCGTGCAGTTAACGCACATCAGGCTGCGGGCAGCCACAACGCCCAAGCGTTCCGCACGCCCTTTCGGGCGCGAACAGGAATACGATTTGGCGTGGCGATTTCGAAGAGAAGGCCCGTGAAACCAAAGTGGCGAGCCCTGGAGCCGATAAACCTGGGGCGATGACGCGTGTCTTCAGACGGGCGTCGGGCTGTTTGACAATTGAATACGAGATAAGGTGCGGCGGACAACTTGGCCGTCCGCCAATGCCGCCCGTGTTTTCCACGCTGGCATTGGCGGATCGACTCCGGATAATCGCGCTGGTGCGACGCGCCGCAGGAACGCTGACTCCTCGTCTCCTTGCGGCTGCGCCACGCGTAGCCGAAGGCGAAGCGTGGTGGT
>JBBRCA010000196.1:0-5154 GCA_038205325.1 Terriglobales bacterium
CTTTCGAATGCAGTAACATGCGTGAGGTCAACCCGGCTACCGGCCTCGCCATTGGGCCCACCCGGCCCAATGACGACTAACTGACAGTCCCGACCGGTTGAAAAGCTATTCGCAGGCATTCAAGTCCTCCTAATTGATCGCCGGTCCGCCGATCTGACCATTGGGCAGGGTTTGCCGAGTAACTTGAACGGTCTGCCCACCCTCGAGATTAACGATGAACTTCTCGTTGATTGCTTGATACTGGATCTGTGCGTCCGATTGCACATATCCCAAGCCGGTACGAGAGAGCGGGTTATTGCTGAGGTCGCAAATAACCGAGAATGGCTGTCGCCCATCGGTGCTTCCAAGGATACCCTGGCCAAGCAAGTTCTGCAGAAAGCTAAGCTGGGTTGCTCGGATCCGACGGAAGAGGCCGGAGTTAATCACCTGGCCGACATACTGGCCCATGCCAGCGCTGAGCGTTTCAGCGATATAGTTGGTCAACCGAGTGTAATTGTCGCCATTCGTGGCTGCATTTGAGCTTGAATTGTGACCGCCGCGAACGCCCCAGAACGAACCGCCAGGTTGCGGGTTGGTGATAACGTCGATCCCCGTGCCGAGGAGCGCGGTGAGTTCAGCAGAACTGTAGCCGTTGAGGCTCCCGCTGCCAGGCGTTCCCGCACGCTGCGTCCCGACAACACCATACAAAGGCTTGTTGAGGCTGCTCTGCTCCGGGCTAAGGTTGGAGAGCCGGCCGGCAGTGAACCCCTGCGGACTGACCAGCCGAACAGTGCCGATGACCGGGTCAGACCACCAAACCCAATCACCGAACATCAGTTTCGCAGAATAGCTGTCCAGACCAGCACTTTGTTTCGTCGAAATGGCCGACATGATCCCATCGCCGGCCGGACCGGTCAGGATCACATAGAGCCCTTCCTGCTGCGCGAAACCCGCCTGCGTCGTCCAAGTCGCCGCATCGTCGGTATCAGCCAACACCATAAGGCTGCAACCCTGCCCACGAAGCGCGTACATCCCCCGCCGCGGCAAGCCGTCCTGCCCGACGATCTGCGTTGCCGAAACCCCGCCAGCGCCATCTGACCCACTGAGCAACCATTGCGAAGTAATCGCGGTGGGCGCAGTCCCAAGCGCGGCGCCGAGAGCCGCAACGCACAGAGAACTTGGGCCCCGCAACGGCCCCTGTCCCATGTTGACCGCATTTACCAAGTTCTGCCAGAACGCAGCCGACGTCGGCGCCGGAATGTTGTCGAAGCTTTCAGGTACCTGACCTGCAAGTCCAAGCGTAAGACGCCAAGTACCAGTTGCGCTTCCGGGCGTGAGCTGGACACCGATTTGATTGCCCATGGATCCGCTATAGCGCGCGGTAAGTAAGGCCGGGTAGCCGTTCGACCCGTAGAAGAACGCGTAATTTGCGGCGGTGTCGCTACCGTCTGTCACGCGAACACACCGGAAGTCCTGCGCACCCTGTTGGATCGCGGTCGCAACATGCGTGCCTAGATCGTACTTCCTGGCTTGCAATGATCCGAAAGACCGAGCGAAGTTGGCCATCGTGCCGACGATCACAGGCTGATTGACGGGCCCCCAGCTCGCCGTTCCGACGACCCCGATGATATTCGTCGGAACCCCATTGAGAACCAAATTCTGCGGCGGAACGATTTGGACGTAGAGGTCCGGAACGATCAGCGCAGTTGTATTGAGCATACCTGCTTGTACAATCGGCATGGCTCAGCTCCCGGCTGGAGGGACGATGCGCACGACGCACTCGGCGTGCTCCGAGGCCAAGACTTCTTGAATGGTTTTTTCATCGGAGACTATGTCGCCGATGCGATACGACCCAAAGGGTCGAACCACGACCAAATAGTGCATTGCTTTCTCCCAGAGCCGAGTTCAACCGGCGAATGGAACGCCATTGACGTCCGTGATACCGAACAGCATTGCCGATAGAGTTTCTGCAGATGTCGTTGGATACTCGACCGAATAAAGTAGATCGCGACGCCAGATACCCCCAGCAGATCCCTCATCAGTGCTGCTCTCGCCCGACAATTGTAATCGGCAGGCCCAACCGGCCACGTCGATGAACAACGACGCGGCGATTGCCCCGTCGACGCCCGCCACCACCAGGTCGCGTGTCGCAGGATCTGGGCACCAAAACGTGACGCGAAATGCCGCCGATTGGCGACGCAGCTCGCGACCTCCCACACCGTCCGTCACGACCCGCACCAGCAGACCAAGGCCCGATGCAACGTGAACATCGCTCCCGATGGCGATCGCAGGTCTGTCCGCACGGATCTGCGCCGCCAGCGCTGCCGCGACCAGCGCAGTAGAGTCTCCTGCACGCACGCGATAGGCATACGCAAGCCCGTCCACACGGATTCCTGCAACGTGCCCCGGACCGCCCAATCCGGAGAACGTGATGATGTCGCCATTCACGACACCAATCATCGTCGGCGCTGGAGAAGCGCCCTGCCAATCGGAGCCATATCGTGTGCGGTCGCGCGTTGTGCCGGCGACTGGCTGCACGGTCACGTGAACCAGACCTTGCGCGAGTTCGTCCTCCAACAACCGCGGAACCGGCCACCCTCGATACACGCGGCATCCGGCCTCGACCAAGCCGTCGACGCCCACTCCGTTCGGATATAGGATAGTCGAGATCAGTGCCGCGAGTGCCTGCTCGACGTCGGCGCGGTCCGGCATATCTCAAACCTCCATTCCGCGCGCGGTGAGATGCCATCCCATCTTCGACATCTCAGCCGAGAGGACGACGAAACGACGGGCCTGAGCATCCTGGATGATGTCTGCTGCTTGGATCGGAACCGGCGTAGCTGGAAAAAGGATCGACAGACTGCTTTCCACTCGATCAGCGGGCAACGCGCCCCGCCGCCCGCTTCCCGCAACCGAAACCTGAACTGGCCAACCCTTGAGGACAATCTCGAGCGAGTTGTCCGTCGCGCCTCCATATCCGTTGAGGCCCGCCAAGACTGGACCACGTGCTCGATAGACATCGACCGAGATGCTCGTCAACACGCAGACCGGTCGCTCGCGCTCGGGGGTCGCGGCCACGAACAACACACCGCCTGGCCCACTCAGATAATCTCCCACCCGAGTCGAGATGCTGTCGAACATAGCCCGCAGCCCCTGGTCTACCCCGCGGACTCGACGGTAGTTCGCAGCATAATTGTCTAGAACCACCGGCAGCCGCATGAGCCGGTTACCCGACGCAAGCGGCTCGAAAGGTCCGGCCGGCCGAAATAAGTCATAGTCCTCCCCGATCGCCCGAGCGGCATTGCCCATACCGCGACAGATCAGGTCGTGAAGCTTCTGCGCATCCATCACACGACCAGTTTGACACTGTTTCCACCGCCAAACCCTGGACCCGGTGGGACACCAACGAAGGCGCAAAGTCGCCGACGCCATCCATCCAGCAGACGCATACGCTCAGAAAGCTCGGCCGGATTTCGGGTCCATTCCCCCGCAACCTGGGTATCGAGCGACGAGGAGGCATCCGTGATCCCCTGCTCGAGCGAACATAGCGTCCCGAGATACTGCCGCAGCACGGTCTCTTCCTCCGTGCTCAAATTCGAGATCCGATACTCCAGCAAACCAGCGGCTTGGTAGAACTGCCAACCCATATTGCCCGAAAGGTTCGTCCCGAATACTGGATATCCCATGAACCGCCGAGCATTCACCTTCTCCGCATCAGTCAGCATCGTTGCATTCCTCGGCTCATACCGGCCGCCGCTGGCAGCCGGCGTTCATGTACGAAGATCAGCCGATATGCTCGATCATCACCGCACGCTTGTAAGCAGCGTTTGTCGCAGTCGGGACGACGAGCGGATTAGTCATGGTATCGCTGGGCGCGCAGAAGCCACCGATCCAATACCAACTCTGGGCGATGATCTGCTGCAAGCGATCGATCGGCTCGCGCGTTACCATCGCGATCCCGTCGACCACGCTGACGATGCTGTCAGTCGGCGCGATATCGCTCTCCGCCATGCCCGCGAAGTCACCTTCGATCAATGCGCCTTGGCCAACCACGATCGGTCGACGTACCACGCTCCCAGCGATCGTTGGATGAGCCTGCACATAAGCCTCTGTTGTTGGAACGAACCGAAGTCCCAAGAAATCGTTGATCATTCCATTCCGGAAAACCTGATTGGCACTGGTCGCACCCTGGAACAGCTGACGGAAATCTGGGTCCGCAAAGAGCTGCCGCGAACTCACCGGATCGAGGTAGCAATTGTAAGCACCGTCGATCTCCGGAACGGCATTCATCCGCAGCTTGCTCACTGCGTCCAAAAGGCACCCCATCGTCAGCGTGTCCGACAATGCCACCGCTGCGGTTGTCGCCTTCCCATTCGGGCGAATGATGACACTGCCGTTAGCAGCCTGCACGGGGTTGCCCAACCCGGCATCCGAAGCACTCACCGTCTCGGCGAACGTCAGCGTCCCTGAGATCCCGCCCGGGGTGGTGCTAAGGTTGACAGAGTCGGCAGTCGTGCCCGATAGCATATGCACCGACTGCCCAACCGTCACCGTCAGGCTCGTCGAAGCTCCAACTGCAACTTGCACACCGTTGACGAACACGCTGGTGAAGCCCCGGATGTCATCGACCGCCACCGCATTGCCGGACGTAGCCAACGCTACGCGCACCCGGGTATTCCCGCCGAAATACGGGCCAAACAGCGCATTGCGTGCGAGTTCGTCCAGGCTGCGAGCAGCCTGTTCGCCGTTGATGGCCGCGTTCTGTAGAAACTGTCCCGCAATGCCGACACGGCTCGTGACCATATTCAGGTCAGTTGTCGCGGCGTAATGGTTGATCGTGATTGTATACTGCTCGACGCCCCATCCAGTCGGCACCAAGCCATTGTCCAAATTCGTGTTGGACGAGGCAGGAACCGGCTGAGTCACGCTAGGCTTTAGCCCGGCGCGGGTCTTCGTCAGAGTCTCGCCAATGCCGACCGAGAATTCTTGTCGATCCGCACAGGCCCGGTATGCAAGGCGTGAAGCCATCGCCTGCTGGAACTCCCGCTCGAGGAAGCCCTGCTGGATAATCGGCTGCAAGATCGCCGGAAAGTTCGAGATGCCCATAGTCTCCAATCCCCAAAACAAACGGTTTTGACCCGGCGCGCGTAGCGACCAGGCCTTCATGATGTCGCA
>JBBRCA010000197.1:0-5133 GCA_038205325.1 Terriglobales bacterium
CACGGAGGTCGAAGAGCCGTTCTAGGCGAAAACCTGAGTCCCATGCCTATACTTATCCACAACCGGGCAATCCAAACCCGGTTTCCTTCCCTGGTCAATTTTCAACGAAAAGACCTGGTCAGTTTTCAACGCGCGCCGACATCCAATACTCTTCCACGGACCGCAAGGACTATGTCAGATGGACAGAGCAGCAGCGAACGTGCGACTTCGCGATGCCCTCGCAATGCTCGAAATCCGCTTGTTGGATCACTTCGTCATCGGCGACGGGCCGCCGACCTCGCTCGCTGCTCGCGGATGGGTTTGATGCCCCACGGGGAATAAGAGCCATGAACCTCTAGCCCCGCGGCTAGAGGCTCAGGCAGCTTTCCAACAGTTGCTGCGTTCGTGGCCGGCGCTGGTCGCGTCCCAACGCCTCATTGGCCTTCACGCTTCTGGGTTCGGTGTATTTCACCGCACCTCAGACGTGGGTGCTGGTCCGGGCAAATCGGATTGCCAGAAAAAGCGCGGCAATGACGAACGCCGCGGCGGCGGCAAATGCGATGTGAGCACCGACGGCGATCGCGGCCGGAGCGGCGTCAGCCACGTTCGTTGCGTGGGTACCGCGGGCGAACACCGCGCCCATCACCGATGCGCCCGTGACCAAGCCAAGATTGCGAGAGAGGTTCAGCAACCCGGAGACAACGCCGCGCTGGCTGGCGTGCGTCGTCGAGACCACGGCGGTGTTGTTGGCGGCCTGGAACGTTGCGAACCCGGCAGTGGTCACCACGAGCGGCACCACGTAGCCCGCGATGCCAAAGCTCAGCGGCGTGCTGGCCAGAGCGATGCAGCCGATGGCCATCGACGCGAGACCGGCGACCATGACCCAGCGTGCGCCGAACCGGTCCACGGCTCGGCCTGCGGGAACGCCGGACAGTGCCGCGACCAGCGGGCCCGCCGTCATGACCAGACCGACCGTGGCGGAGCCAAGGCCAAGACCGCGGGCGAGATAGAACGGGCCGACCACCAGCGTCGTCATGGCGACCGTGGTGACGAGCGTGCTCATCGCGAAGCCGGCGCTGATGCTCCGATCCGAAAACAAGCTCAGCCGAACGAGCGGCGAGCGGGTTCGCATCTGCGAGAGCGCGAAAAGGCCTGCTCCGGAGAGGGCAAGAACGAGCAGCGCGATGCTCTTCGGCCCGAACGAAGCCTTGCCGAGGGTCATCGACAAGGCATACGCGACGAGTGTTGCCGCCAGCAGAGCGGACCCCAGCCCGTCGAACGACGGTCGACGATCCGGCGGCACGTCAGTCGGCAGCGCGCGATACGCGAGACCGAATGCGAGCAGCCCGAGCGGCAGGTTCAGAAGGAAGAGCGATCGCCAGCCGAGCATGGAGATCAACAGCCCGCCGAGCGAAGGGCCGAGTGCCGTTCCAACGGCCGACATCGTGCCCAGAAACCCCATGCTCTGGCCGCCGCGCTCTTTCGGGACGGCATCGCCCACCAGTGCCATGGACAGCGCCATCATCACGGCAGCGCCAAAGCCCTGCCCCACCCGGGCGGCGATGAGCACGGGCAGGTGCTCGGCCGCCCCGCATGCGACAGACGACAGCGTGAACACTGCGATCCCGCCCAGCATCAGTCGCCGCCGACCGAACAGGTCGCCCAGCCGACCGACACTCACCACCAGCGTCGTGACCGCCAGCAGGTAGGACAGGACCACCCATTGAGCCGACTGGAACGAGGTGTCGAATGCTTCCACGAGCGTCGGTAGCGCGACATTCGCGATGCTGGTTCCGAGGGAGGACAGCAGCATCGCCAGCGCAAGAGATGCCAGTGCCCAAGAGGCCTTCGGAGCGTTGCGGGCGGACGGCTGGGACAGGGAAATGGTGCGCGGCATGACAGTTCTCCGACGGCCAGGACTCATGACGTGGTCTGGACGGGAAGAGTCTGGGAACGCGCGACACATGGCGGAAGACGCATGCGACGCAATGAATACATGCACGAGACGCCATGCGTGGCCGTTTCGTGCTAGTAGTTGGATGTGGCCATTCCCGACCTCAACCTGCTGGTGACGCTGGACGTCCTGCTCTCCGAAGGCAGCGTCGTCCGCGCCGCAAGCCGCCTGCAACTGAGCGCATCTGCGATGAGCCGGTCGCTGGCACGCCTGCGAGATGCAACAGGGGATCCTCTGTTGGTACGGGCGGGCCGCGGTCTCGTACCGACGCCGCGTGCGCTCGAGTTACGCGATCGCGTCCGCCAAGTCGTCGACGACGCAGAGGCCGTCCTGCGCCCTGCTCTCAAACTCGATTTGTCAACGCTGGCCCGAACCTTTGCGATTCGCAGCACGGAGGGATTTGTCGAGACATTTGGGCCGGCGCTGCTGGCTCGCGTCGCGTCCGAAGCGCCTCAGGTACGCCTGTGGTTCGTTCCCAAGTTCGACAAGGACAGCGCTCCTCTTCGCGACGGACTCGTGGATCTGGAGACCGGTGTCATCAGCCCGGCCATGGGGCCCGAGATTCGCACACAGGGATTGTTTCGCGACCGGTTCGTCGCAGTGGTTCGCAAAGGGCATCCGCTTAGCCGGGGCGAGTTGACGGCCGAGCGCTACGCATCGGGCGACCACGTGCTCATCTCGCGTCGCGGCCTGGAGACGGCGTCAGTCGATCATGCTCTGGAGCAACTGGGCCTCACGCGCAAAGGTGTGGTCACCGTGGGCGGCTTCGGGCCTGCCATCGTGCTCGCCGGCGAATCCGACATGATCGCGACCGTCCCCGAGCGGCACACGCAAAGTCTGTGGCGGGGCCTGCATCACTTGCCGCTGCCACTCGACGTACCCCAGTTCACCATCTCGCTATTTTGGCATCCCCGGCTCGATGCAGATCCAGCACATCAATGGCTTCGCTCCATCGTCCTGGACGTGTGCCGCCGAGACGTGTCGTGAGCGACAGCAACGGCGCAGGTGATCTCCACTTCTGGGCGCGTCGCGACAGACGCAGTTCGACCTATTTCGTTGAAAAACTATTGAAGAATTGCGAAGGAATTGATCCAATTCATTCCCATCATTGAAGCGGAATTATCGCGATGATGGGACGTCAGGATGTAGGCCAAGCGCCTTTGTTTTACTCCTTCAACCTGGAAGATCACGTTCCGGCCAACCATCTTCTTCGCGGGATCGACCAGTTCCTTGACCTGAGCGAACTGCACGCGCATTTGGCGCCGCACTACAGCCCTAACGGCCGCCCATCGATCGACCCAGCACTGCTTCAGTCTGCTCCGCCATTTCGAGTGCGTCGTCAACTTCGATACGATTTGCCGCGCAGGTCCTGGCTCATATCAAGGCGAACTTGCGCATCGAGCTGATCTCGTAGAGCGTTTCCTCCATCGCCGGATCGCTCAAACCAAACCAATTCTGCATCAGGTGAACCCGCAGCATCGTCTGCACCGGGTACGGCCGCCGACCACGACCTGCGATCGGATAGAACGGCGCGATCACCTTCAGCAGCGAATCCCACGGAACGACCTTGTCCATCTCGGCGAGAAACACCTCGCGACGCGTCGTCTTCTTCTTGGAGGCGTATTCCGCATCGCCGAAGCTCATCTGATCCATGCAGTGCAACCCTTGTTCGCCCGATATGATTTCAGCACATTTCGGGCGACTTGTTCAGACCTTCCTAAGCGGAAACATCCAAGCCGATATCGACAATCCATTGGTCGACGATCCGTGCATATTGCCGCGTCGAAAGATGGAGCGATTCATGAAGTCTGCTCGGGAACAAAAATGCGTCCGAGCGCAGAGAAGCGTGAGTCATCCATGCACTGATCGCGACGCGCGTCTGCTCGGTGATCTCGAACTGCACCGGACGCTGCGTTTTCTGTTGAAGAACAATCGCACGCTTTGCAACATGGTCACCGTGGGCGATGTCGCGGACGCGCAGTTTGACCAAATCGCAAGCACGCAGCTTGCTGTCGATAGCAAGATTGAATAAGGCAAGGTCGCGAGTTGCGTTGCGGAGCTGGAGACGAACGCGGATCGCCCAGATGTCGCGAAGGCGTAGCGGCGCTTTTTGCCCTACGAGCTTGCCCTTGTTCCACGGCTGGTGAGATGACTTTGACTGGGTGGACGTTTTCATGACGCACTCCTTTGGTGAAGGAGCTTGTCAGCTTGCACCTAACATCAGCGGGCGGTGTTCGACCCAAAGCGGACACTCCAAGATGGTGTGTCGCTCGAGAGGGCGACACCATGTCCCGGCAGCGATTGGTCAGGGCAAAGGAGAGTCGCGGTCGAGCTTGGCGGTACGATCCGGTCCGGAAGGCGGCGCGGCGCGGGTAAACTCGCCGGAAACCATCGGACTGCGGGCAAATGACCGCGGTTACGATCAGACGTAGTGCACGGCAGTACCATTCGGATATCCGGTAGCTCGGCCTTGAGGAAGTGACCCATGGCGTTTCGTGACCAGGCCTGTGCACATCTTTCCGAATATCGAAGGAACGACCTCGGACTCGCAGAGGAAGGAGTCTTCTATCATCGGGGCGAACCGCATCGAAAAGGACACATCCTGCAGAAGGTCAGTGAGCGGCATAACCTGCTTGAGCGGTACCGCGATCGTTTCTATGCGTCCAAGCATGGCGCTACGAATCTCCACCGGTACTTTCATCACCTCAACTCGTCGCAGGGTTTGTGCTTCAACCTTTTCTTTCCCCTCATCGAGGAGAAGCACCTGCCGTTTTTTATTCGTTCCATTGGCTCCGACATGAGCCTTCCAATGGACGAGCAAATCGAGTTCGAATCGCAGCTTGAGGTTGCGGCGCGGCGAACGTCATTCGACTTCCACGTGCGAGGCGCGGAGGATCGAGAGATCTTCATTGAGGTCAAGTACACCGAAGACGGCTTCGGCGGCGCGAAGGATGATGCGGAGCATCAGCAGAAATTCCGGGACACCTACGCGCCCTTGCTCAGGGACGAGTACTTGACTCCCGAGTGTCACGATCCGAAGTTCTTCCTGAAGAACTATCAGATCCTGCGCAACCTGGTGCACATCAAATCGGACTCAGAGGTCGTCAGGGGCTGGACTGAAGCGCTGTAGTAGCTCAAAAGGCGGATTTCTGCGCCTCGCAGCTACTGTTGCGGCAAAGATGGTCGCTGCTACGGTCAGC
>JBBRCA010000198.1:0-5043 GCA_038205325.1 Terriglobales bacterium
TCCGACGCACTCCCATCGGCGCAGGTCCTACACACCGCGCGCCTCAGCGTCCTGCTGTTCGACTACCGCGGCTTTGGCGCAAGCGGCGGCGCGCATCCCACTGAACAACTCATGCAAGCCGACGCAGAATCCGCGCTCGCCTATCTCACCGGCACGCGCCACATCGCGCTCGACCGAATCCTGCCCTTCGGCCAGGGCGTCGGAGCGTCGCTCGCCACGGAACTCTGCGCGGAACATCGCGAACTCCCCGCGCTTCTGCTCGAATCCCCCCGCGGCGACATCGACGCCAGCATCGCGAGCGATCCGCGAACACGCTTCATCCCCACCGAGCTACTGCTACATGAACACTTTCCGCTAGTGGGTCCGCTGAGTATGTCGAAAACTCCCAAGCTGATCGTCGGCTATACGGACGCCCAACCGGAGGCGGGCCGCGCCGTCGATTCAGCGCACGGAGTTGCCGACGCTGCCCATCGCGCAGCCGATCCAAAGATGACGGTGGAGTTCCCGCGCAAGGATGTCGTCGTCTACGTGCAATCGCTGAGCCGCTTCCTCGACCTCTACGCGCCGTAAATACATCGAGCCGAGTCGTACATTACGCGGGTTTCTTGACATCCCATACAACTTCGATCACGCCGCCATGGACATTCGCGATCTCCCATGTTCGCTGCCAGCTATCGGTGCCCGGCAACGGCACGACAATCTCATCTGGATCGTGAAGCGTCTCCAACTGGGGATCGAAGAGTTTGTGCGGATGGAAATACAAGGTCGGCTCAGAAGAGAGGACAAGCCCAGCGTCGCGATAGTCCTTCAGATTCAGTGAAAAGCTGAACACTTTATAGCGGGCGTCCTCCTTCATGTGGTTGTGCCAGTTACGCTCGCCTGCCCCAAAACCGTTATATATCTTCAGCTTCATGCCGTAGGTCTGACCATTGTCGGGCGTGAACAAATAGGTATACCTGCGGCCAGTGCTCAGGTATTCGCTCATGGTCTCTTCCGCGGCCTCGTTCACACCGTCGTAGCTTAGTATCTCCACCCAGCCCTCAATGCTGCGATACGTCTGCTCATAGGGAATCGTGCAACGGTTCTGTTTCGAGAACGCCACCCGAATATCGCGCACGGCAACGTTATCGGTATGGATATCGATCGGAATCGTCGTTGCTCGCAGCACGATTGCACTCTCCGGCGCCGTGGGCGTTACCCTCAGGTTGACCTCAAAGCGCGCGATCTCGTAGATAGCAGGGTGCCCAACCGGGTTTAGCAGCGCGTTCTTGAGCGCGATATATCGCTGGTCGCGCGGATCGTTCGGGTCCGGCGTGAGGATCTCGCTGTGACCGCCGGGCAGCGGACTCGCTTCTACAAACGGCCCGCGCGCGGAGACTTCAGGAACCACATCGTCCTGCATTCCCCAGAACACGCGGAAGGGAATCGGACAGCAGAACTTGTCCACGCATTTTGCATCGAGCAAGCTGCGTACGATGATGGCGCTGGTGTCCGCGGCTTTCTCATCCAGCACCCGCAATTCACTCTCCTGCTCGTTTTCGCGCAGCCATGAGAAGATGTTGCGCACGTTCGATAGGATGGTCGCACCGCGATTGGGCGTCGCAAACAGGATTACGGAGCGAATGCGTTCGAGGTCCTGCCCGCGCAGGTTTGTGATCTTACCCGCCAAATAGCTTTGGATCACGAGTCCGCCCATGCTGTGCCCCACCAACATCAACGGGCCGTCCGGCGCTTCGTTCTCGATGTAGTCTCCTAGCCCATCGCCGCACTCGCCGATATCGGGGATGCGCTTAGTGACGCTCAATTCAAGGAATTTTGTGGGGTAGGCGTAGCGAAGAAACCTGAATCCCTGCGAGACGATGTCTGCATCGGCGTTCAGCCGTTTCAGGAAAGGAGTCCAGCACTCCGTGTTGCTGGTAAATCCGTGTACGAAAACAACAGTAGTTCCAAGCATGGCGTCGAGTATAGCTGAGGCACACATCTCACAAATAGGCCGCTCTCTTCATTGTGTTGCCGCAGACATTTTGGAGTCGCGCTATCGGACTGCACCCGAGAAGAAGCGAAGGCCTCCGGTGCTTTGGAGGCCTTGCGATAGGTGGGAGGTTTTGTTGCGGATAGGGGAAGCCGAAGCCTGAGGGGAGGACGGGCCCGGCACGTGCTGACTACACTTAGTAAGACGTATTTTGCGTCGAAAAGTTCCGCACAGGCTCTGAAAAAGTACAGCGCGAGAGGTTGCCTCGCGCGGTGTTGCGTTGTATATCGACAGCGTTCCAAAATGTTTAGGCGAAGTTGAGAAAATTTGCGGGATTTACTTTCGCGCCCGGAAAAACCGCATCCAGGTTGCGCGAGCCGAGCGTCTTGAACGCCGCCTCACCCAGCACGTTACGAAAGTCGGTGGTCACGGCCAGGTCGCGGCCTTCGTTGAGCTGTTCGTTCGCCAGCCCCGGCCATTTGCCATAAACCTTGCCGCCCTTAACACTTCCACCCAGCACAAACATCACATTCGCGTGCCCGTGATCGGTGCCGCCAGTGCCGTTCTGCCGAGCGGTGCGACCAAACTCCGACATCGTCACCAATGTAATGTTTTCGGCGTCGTCGCCCATGTCCTTCCAGAACGCGGCGATCGACTCTGAAAACTCCTTCAGTCGGTTCGCGAGTTGACCATTCACGTTGCCCTGGTTCTGGTGCGTATCCCAGCCGCCAATGTCGGAAAACGCAGCTTCCACACCGAGGTTCGCCTTCATCAACTGTGCTATCTGTTTCATGCTGTTGCCGAACTGCGTATTGGGATAACTCACGCCGGCCGCAGGCTGATAGTGCGCGGGGTCGGCGGCCTTCAACATCTTCACCGCCTCGAACGTCTCTTGGCCCGTGCCATGCAGTACCGCGTCGGAACTTTCGTCATACATCGCCTGGAACGCATTGGACATCGGGGACGTCGTCGGTCCGCGCCCTCCCACTGAAAAGTCGGCGAGGTTGGCAATGGCGATCGCAGGCAGCTTGCCTTGCAACGTGCGCGGAACCTGCGTGCCCAGCGCGACAGCCCGAAACGCCGAAGCTTTGCCGGCAATCTTTTCGTTCAACAGCGCGCGGTTCAGCCAGCCATCGGAAGTCGCCTTGAGTCCGGGCGTTCCACTCTCCATATAATCCTGCGCGTCGAAGTGCGAGCGCGTCGTGTCCGGCGACCCCGCAGCATGAACGATGGCCAGATGTCCCTGGTCGTACAGTGGCTTGAACGCCGCCATCGCAGGATGCAGGCCAAAGAATCCGTTCAGGTCCAACACCTCTTCCGGCTTGATCGCAATCGTCGGGCGCATCGAGTAGTAGTTCTTTTCCTGGTAGGGCACAACGACGTTCAATCCATCGCAGGCACCGCGCTGAAACAGCACAACCAGCTTCTTCTTATTCGCCGCGGCCGTGGTCGCTTCGGCCAGCACGCTGCGGGTCAGAAACGCCGGAATGACGGAGGTGCCAACCAGCGCCAACGCGCCGCCTTTCATAAACCCGCGCCGGGTGACGGCCCGCCGCGCGAGGTCGCGCCCGTGCATGTCGCAGCCCCAGTTGCTATTGTCTCTAATCCATTTCGACGAGTTCATGATGGATCTCCTGATTTCCATGGCTAGTATGTCTGCTTTTACTAACGCAAGTCCTGCTCCAAAGTTGCACAAGGTGCAACCTTTACGCTCTTGGCTCTCCCCCAAAGCTGTCATCTCGACCGGAGGCGCGCTTTTGCGCCGGAGTGGAGAGACCCGCAGGTTCTCCCGCGGGCGAATATCTTTTGCCGTCATGGAAGCTACGGGTCTTTCGCCTTCGCAATGACGTGGAGGCTCCGGTCGAAATGACAGTGTCTACGAGTCCAAAAAAAATCATAAACAGCTTCTTACCGTCTCTGGAAATCTGGCGACCCCAGCAGCAGCCCCGCCATCGTCGTCACCGGTCCATCGTTTCCCGTCTTGGCAGCGAGGTCGCTCATCGAAGCACCGCCGCCCGCATACGCCCGCTTGCCTTTGCCGCCGGCGGCCATCATATCGTCGCCGTTCGCTGCTGTCAGCGCAAAATTCTTTCGCGCCTCCTGCGCCTGTCCGGGCTTTGCGGCTTGTACCAGCACAACGGCGCGGGTCTGCTCCGACGCGGGTTGCCCAAGCAGCAACATCTCCAGTTGGTGCTCCGTTTCGGGCGATGGCGTCGTCGCGCTTGCCGCAGCCGTATCGCCCAGAAGCTTGGGCCAATCGGCGTGCGTCCCGGGGAGCATGCCGCCGCTCATCGCCAGCGCGAAGTTCATGCGCGACACCAGCGCGGTCGTGCTCACCCACGGCTCGGACACCCAGGGGTAGCCGTTCGGCGTTTGCATCCCATACAGCGGCATGCCAAGGCGCTCCATCGCCTGCACCAGCGGCAGCGCATTGGCCACGGTCGCATCGCTCGCCCGCAGTGCCGACGCCAGGAACTCGATCGGCGTTTTTACCTTGGCGCGATAAACCTTCGGCGACCAGAACTCGGGCGCGTTGAACATCGTCCTCAGCACGGCCTTGATGTCCCCGCCAGACGCTAGAAACGTCTTCGCCATGCGGTCTTCGAGCGTCGGGGGTGGATCGTCGCTCACGAACCGCACCGCCAGCTTGTGCGAAATGAACGCAGCGGTCGCGGGGCTGGTGGCGAGCATGTGCAACACCTCCAGACCCTCCTTCTGGCCGTCTTCCTTGATCGTTTTGCCGAGCACCTGTTTCGACCCGCCCTCATGCCGGTTCTCCTCGAAAGTAAATCCGCCGCCGCCGCGATACGGCCGGTCGATGGTCCATCCGGTCAGCACCTTCGCGACGTTGGTCACATCGGCCTGCGTGTAGCCGCTGCCGCAGGAAGGCTCAAGCTGCTTCGCCGTATGGTCCGCGCTCACTTCGCAGCGCACGCCAATGGTGTGCAACTCCATCAACTCGCGCGCGTAATTCTCGTTGATGCCCTTGGGTAAAATCTGTGCGATCGGAGACTTTGGCGCCGCCTTGCTGAAGCGTCCAACGCGTTGCGCCGCCGGAGAGTTCGGCCCTA
>JBBRCA010000199.1:0-4993 GCA_038205325.1 Terriglobales bacterium
GAGCACTTCTTTCAGCGTGGCGAACTGGTCACCGCGGGCGATTACGTCCAGGTGGAAGATACCGACGCCAAGCGCCTGGTGAGTGCCGGACGCGCGGACCACGCCACAGACGAACAAGTTGCGAGCGCGCAGAAGGGCAAAGCCTGACGCTATGAGCTTCGTGTACGGTGCCACCGATCTGCGTGCTCTCTGCCGGACGATGGGAGTCATCGTCAGCTTCGGCGGAGTGTCGACGTACTCGGATAATGGTGAACCGATCAAGGGCCTGTTCGACCGGCCTATGCAACTGCAACTGATGGACCAGGGCGCGGGCGGAGCGCAGACTACGCACCCGGAACTGCGGTTGCCCTACAACGCTTTCAACGTGATGCCGAAGGCGCGCGACTCGGTGGCAGTCATCGACCCGGTGACGCTGGTGAGCACAACCTACGTGGTGATGGCTCCCACGACGGAAGAAGATGGCGCGTTCCTGTGCTATGAGCTCAAGGGGCCATGAGTGACAGCATTCAGTCGCAAGTCGTGGATGCCGTGGTCGCCGTTCTGGGCGGCGCGGGCAACCGCGCGTACCGCTGCCAGCTCGAGCCGTTTGGCGCCGAAGAGATGCCGGCCGACAATGTTATCCCCGAGGACGATGTCCCGAGCTACGAGGACACCAACTCGATCGAGTGGCACTTCAAGTTTGCCGTGCGGCACACCGGGCAGAGTGCCAACCTGGTCGACAAGGCCATCGACGCGCGCTATGTGGCCGGGTTCAAGGCCATTATGGCCGACCGCACGCTGGGCGGCCTGGTACTCATTACTCGGGTGGTCGGCAAGAAGTGGGAGTTTGAAAAAGGTGAACTCGAAACCGTCGCGCTGGTCGTGACCTACGAAGTTGAATACAGCACGTCGCAGAGCGACCCCACCGTCGCCTCAGCATATTGAAAAGGAGATCCACCATGAACAGCCGCGAAGCATTGATCACCGCCGCTATCCTCGACTGCACTGAACGTGCGAACACCGTCTCCCTGGCCGCCAGCGAGGAAGACCAGGAAGTCCTCGACCACCTCAACGACCAGCAGGTCTATGAACAGATCGCGCGGCGCGTCGACGAGGCGAACCGAGAGATCGCCTCCAAGGGGCTGCTGCTTGCCGCAGCCGATGCCAGCCAGGCACACTACGGCGACTATTACGACGTCGGCTCGATCATCGACCGCATAGAGGCCACCGGGCCCACGCCGCAGAAGCTGCTTGGGGACCTTGCCCAAACCAGCGTCGGCACGGGAGCGGGCGAAACGCAGGTGCTGGCGCTTTCGGAGTGGACGCTCGAATACAAGCGTAAGACGGCGGACGCCACCACCACCGACGACGCCACCTGGGGATCCTCGATTGGATCGACCAAAGAGTGGAGCGTCAAGTCCAAGTACATGTTTGTGTCGGGCGACACTTCGCAGGCGCAGAGCATTCTTGCGGCCATCAACACCGTCCAAAGCGCACAACCCTGGAACTTTTTCCCAACAATCGGAACCGGACGCGAAGTCTGGTCGGGCCTGGCTTATGTCGAAAGCATCACGCTGGCGACAGGGATCGGCAAAGTGGTTGGGCTGGACATTACCTTGAAGGGCACCGGTCCTCTGACCCAGGGCGTACAACTCGCTCCTGTCGCGAATCCTAACACCGTCACTGGACAGCAGGCCGAAGTATAAGCCCCTGGCGGAATGGTGCCGTGGGAGAGCCGCGGACCGGCCTTGGAACCCGCTTGAAACACCGCCAGCATGCGAAGGCCTCCGGAGACGGAGGCTTTCGTTTTGACCGATTTCGGTTGCAACGCATAGATACAGCGCATGGACATCACACCGCAACGCGGCGCCATCGCCATCGACCTCGACCGCACTCGACTGCTCTTTTTCGATCTGTCCGCCACCTGGCTGCTGATCCAGAAGTATGGCCACGGCTTCATCGCCGAGCTGTCGACGCTCGATAAAGACCGCAACGTCGAGCTCAAAAGCCTGGATGTGCTGGCGTACTTTCTGTTTGCCGGGTTGCAAGCCGAGGCCAAGCAGCGGGGCGAGGATGTGACGCTCGAGCAGGCACAGGAGTTTCTGCGACCGTACACCTACCTGAGAGTGTTTCGGGCGGTGATTCTCGCGCTCAACGGCGCGGCTTCTACGCCGGATCAACCGGGAAAACTTCAGGCGGCCGAGCCCGCGGCAAAGCCGGCCGTCGACACTCCGCCAGATCCGGAAAAGGGGCCGGGACCGACCAAGGTTTCGACTTCGATGAAGCGCAGCGCTTCGCGTTCGCGATCCTCCACTGGGGGCCGGAAACGTTCTGGGCGGTAACCCCGCGTGAGTTCAACCTGGCACGCCAGGGTTGCGGCGACCAGATCACCGGCCAGCGCCGCCAAGAGGCGCACTGGATGTCGCTGCTGCTCTCCGCGCAAACCGGCGAGGCATTTACCGTGGCGCAACTGCTGGGCGAAGAAGCTCAAGACCTGGCCAGCCGCGAAGCCGAAGCCGAGAAGTCGGTGAAGAAGCTGATGCGGCGCATGAAGAAAGCGGGGCTCAGCTAGATGGCGGGTAAGGGCATCGTCATCCAGATCACCGGTGAGGGCGAAAGCGCTCGCCGGGCGCTCGAGATAGTGCGCGAGCAGCTCCGGGCAACCGCAGAGACAGCCAGGCACGAAGGCGGCGAGATATCTAAGGCGATGGAGCGGGTCAAGGCTTCGCTCGAATACCTGGGGGCCTACGAAGTTTTTCGGCTTGCAAAGGATGGGCTGAAAGAGCTGGTCGCCGGTTCGGTCGAACTGAGTGTCGAAATCGGACATTTGCACCAGCAGACGGGAATCTCCACCGAGAATCTCTCGGTGCTGAAGTACACGGCCGACAAGACCGGCGTTAGCTTCGAAGCGCTGACCAAGGGCTTCGGGATCTTCGCGAAGAACGTGCGCGACGTCGATGAGGGCGCGAAAAAGTCCACGCAGTCTTTTGCGCGGCTGGGCATCAGCCAGAAGGATGTGAAGGAGACCGGCGGCGACATGTACGCGACGCTGGGGCTGGTGGCGGACGCGTTCCAGAGGACGACCGATGGGACGCTCAAAGCGGCCTCCGCACGCGACCTGTTCGGCAAGGGTGGCCTGGCCCTGATCCCCATTCTCAACCAGGGCCGCCAGGGATTGGAGGAGTTCAAATCCGAAGCCGAGAGCCTGGGACTGGTGCTGGACGAAGACGCGGTGGAGAAGCTTGAGAAGATGCATGGCGCGCTGATCAAAATGACTGGCGCTGCCAAGGGCGCGGGGCTGGCCTTTACCGAGGGTCTGACCCCAGGGGTCATGCAGATACTCGACGTCATCAACGACGGCCAGGGGCAGTTGAACGCCTTTGCGGAGTTCGGAAATATCGTGGCCAGGAGTATGGCTGCGGCGGCGGGTGCCGTGTATGGGCTGGGATCTGCAATGCACTACCTGTTCGCTTTTGAAGACTCCATGAAGGGGAACTTCGCCCGCGAGAACGAAGAGTTGGCGAAGGCCAAGCGTCTGCAAAGTAAAGTGGACGCTCTGAGCCAGATTGCGAACCCGTCAGACACGCCCAAGGACGGGTTGCTGCACGACCCGATCGCGGACCCCGGGTATGGCACAAAGTCGAAGCGCAAAGACACCCCGTTCGACCTTCAAGACCAGAGCGGCAAACATCACGCCAAGGCCGATGGGCACGAAACATTGGCACGCTCCGCAGCCGGGCTGGCCGAGGAGCAATTTAAGGCGGCGGCGGCCGCACTGAAAGCGGCGAACGAGTCCGCGCTGGCGGACCTCGAACAGGCCCACAAAGGTTTGCTGGCGTCGGACAGGGCCTACTACAAGGAAAAAGCCCGGCTGCTGACCGAGGACCTCGACGTCGAGGCCGATGCGCTGAAGGCCAAGCGAGCGACCCTCACCGCTCTCGCGGATAAACAGCACAACGACAAAACCCTGAAGCGGGGCAAGGACGGTCGCTCCGCCGAGGAGATGAACACGCAGAAAGAGCTTCTGCGGGTTAGCGAGCAGTTGGCCGAGCTGCAGGCCAAGCGGGCGAAGATTGCCGCGACGCTGGGCGCGGAGAACGCGGCCAGCGACCGCACGACAGAGATTGCGAGCCTGAAACTTGCGGCCGAGTTAGAGAAGGAACGCAATCAGGGCATCGAGGCGCAGATTGCACTGCTGCGCCGGGAGCACGAGATCGAGGCGGAGAAGAACACCGCCGCAGGGGGAAGCGCTGAGGACGCCGCAAACATCCGCGCGCTGGGCGATGTGGCCGTGAAGAAGCTGGAAATCAAGGAGCTGACCGACCAAATTACCGAGAGCGAGAACTCCAACAAGCGCGCCGTCGATAAACTCAACGACGCTGCCAACAAAGACCCGCGCCTGAAGAAATCTGCGGCGGCCGAGATCAACGCCCTCAACAAGGCCGAGGCCGAGCAGCTCAAGGTGCTGGTGGCCCAATACGATGCGCTGGCGCAGGAACTGGGCGGGCCGTTTCTGGAGACCGCGCGCAAGCTGCACGCCGAACTGGACAAGCTCAACACGCCCAACCGGCGCGACGATGCGCAGTTTGGCAAAACGCTGGCCGATGGCGTGGAGTCGATGGCCAACCGCATGGTGGAGGCGACGGCGCGGGGACGCGAATCGTTCAAAAAGATGGCGGAGAGCATCGGCCAGGACCTGCTGGCGCTGGCACTGAAACTGGCGGAGCAGAAGTGGCTGACGCCGCTGCTGCAAGGGTTGGGCGGGCTTGGGGCTGGCGGCGGAGGCGGAGGCGGGGGTTTCGGAACCGCTGGTAGCCTGAGCGGCAGCATTCCGTTCTTTGCCGAAGGCGGAGAACATCCGGGAGGCCCCAGCATCGTTGGCGAGAAAGGCCCTGAATTGTTCTGGCCTAAAACGTCGGGGAACGTGACCTCGAATGCTACAATTCAGAAACTCGCGGGCGGCGGCGGTGGCGGACGGGGTGTGAGCATCGTCTCCAATGTCATCAACCAAACT
>JBBRCA010000200.1:0-4905 GCA_038205325.1 Terriglobales bacterium
CACTGCATCGGAGAAGTCCTCCAGCGCATCGCGGCCAACGAAATTGACCCCCGCCGAGCCGGCCTGCTCCTCTACGGCCTGCAAATCGCCAGCCTCAACCTCCCCAAACCCCAACCCTCCGCCCAACCCCCACAAACCGTCGAAGAAATCGTCGCAGACCCTATCCACGGCCCTCTCGCGCCGGTCTGCGAATTCGGAACATCCGAACACCACATCGGCCCCGCCGAACTCATGCTCCAAGAACTCGAGCGAGAGTTCCCCCCAACCCTCCCCTCCATCCAAGCCGCCGAAACCCCCACAACTCGACACCCGAACCTCGAACCTCGAAACTCAAAGCTGTCCCGGAACACTTCCCTCACCGCTCAACACCTCAACGCTCCAAACTCCTTCAAACCACACCCCGAAAGACCCGCAGCCCGTCCTGAGCCTGTCGAATGGGTCCTGATTTTCGGAACAGCGTTTTCATCCTGCCGCAAACTCTACTCAATGGGAAACCGCTGTAGCATCCAAACCCAGCGATTGCTTGCTTGCGGCACGAAGGCCGAAAATCATCCTCTATAGCGCTGTCGGTGCCAGTGCCAGGCAGAAGCCAGAATATCGTCTATCTGCGATGTCTGCGGCTTCCAGCCGAGTTCCTTATGAGCGCGCTGTGAACTGGCGACGAGACGAGCTGGATCCCCTGGACGACGCGGCTTGAGTTGCACTGGAATCGGGTGTCCGGTGACACGGCGAGCGGCTTCGACGACATCCATAACGGAGAACCCCTGACCGTTTCCGAGATTGCAGATGAGACGGTCCGTCGTTTGAAGCGCATCAAAAGCCAGAATGTGCGCGGCCGCCAAATCGACGACGTGAACGTAGTCGCGAATGCACGTACCATCCGGCGTGTCGTAGTCGTCGCCGAAGATGAGGATTTTTTCACGGCGTCCCAGCGCAACGTCGAGAATAAGTGGAATGAGGTGAGTTTCAGGCTCGTGCGCTTCGCCGCGTTCCGGCAGCGCGCCCGCAACATTGAAGTAGCGCAGAGAGGCGTAGCGAAGTCCGTGGATGCGATGGAACCAGCGCAGCATGTGCTCCACCAGCAACTTCGATTCGCCATAGGCGTTGGTCGGCGCGAGCTTTGCATCTTCGTCAATGGGCACGCTTTCCGGTTCGCCATAAACTGCCGCAGTTGAGCTAAAGACAAGCTTGTTGACGCCGGTAGCGTGCATCGCCTCAAGCAGGGAGAGCGTCGATGCAGTGTTGTTGCGGAAGTAAATCTCCGGCTTCTGCATGGATTCCCCCGCTTCGATCAGCGCGGCAAAGTGCGTCACTCCATCGGGTCGCAACTCGCGCAGAAGCTCTTCCACGCGCGGACGATTCGCAATGTCGCACTCTACAAACTTCGCACCTGCGGGGACTTCATCGCGTTTGCTGTGGCACAGATTGTCGAGCACCGTGACTTGGTGCCCGGCCTCGATCAGGAGGGCGGCGACCGTGCCCCCAATGTACCCAGCGCCGCCGGTGACGAGGATGTTCAACGCATCTCCTTTGCGTCGCGGAGCGGCATCGCATGGCGCTGAGTTTCGGCGGCAACTTCAAGGAAAAAACCTCTCGGGCCGAGAGGTTTTGATGTTTGTACTCTATTCATAAAAAGGCTTGCGTTGGTGCCGGGAGGGGGAATCGAACCCCCATGAGGTTGCCCTCGGCGGATTTTGAGTCCGCTGCGTCTGCCAGTTCCGCCATCCCGGCGCTCTTCGAGTTTACTGCAAAACGTTACCGGGCTCCGCCCGCTTTCAGGTCAGACGGCGGCCCCACGAATACAACAGCCGCGCCATCACGCCCGACACCAGGTAAAACATCGCAATGGCGATCAGCGCATACCGAGATTCCGCGATCACCACGACCAGGAAAACGACCATCAGCAGAACGTAGCGAACCGGCTGCTGATCGCTCACCTTGAGTTCCTTGCCGCTCCAGAAGCGCCAACTGCTCACCATCAGAAAGCTCGTTGCCGCAATCAGCGCCATCCACACCCCGGACAGCCAAAGGCTATGTACCGGAGAGCCGAGCTCGAAGTGCACCACGGCCGCGATCACTCCCGCGCCTGCCGGAATCGGCATCCCGACGAAATACTTCCGTCCCGGCCGCCCCGGATTGCGCGGCTGCGCATTGTCGCTGATATTGAACCGCGCCAGCCGGCACGCTCCGCAAATTAGAAACACAAAACAAACCACTCCGCCCAACGCCAGTAGGCGCTCCTGTAACTCCGGATACGCCGACGGCAGCACCTGCTGCACGCCCCACAAATAAGCCAGCAAACTCGGGGCCACGCCAAACGTGATCACGTCCGCCAGCGAATCGAACTCGCGCCCAAAGTCGCTCGAAGTATTCGTCATGCGCGCCACACGGCCGTCAAGTCCATCGAACAACACCGCAAATCCGATCGCCACAGCCGCATGGTTGAACGCGTTTGCATCGCCATTCGCCCCATGAATGCTCTGCGTGATGGCGTAGTACCCCACCGCGATATTTGCCGCTGTAAACAGGGACGGAAGCACGTACATGCCGCGCCGCGCGGGCCGCTTCCGCGTCGCTTCCAACGCCGCATCGGCCATCAGCTTTGTCCGCCTTGCGGAAGCTGCCCCAGAATCGAGCTTCCACCCTTTACGCGATCACCCACCTTCACGCGCGGGTCCGTCTCCGCCGGCATCAGAACGTCCACCCTAGATCCAAACTTAATCAACCCCATGCGCTGTCCGCGCTCCACATGATCGCCCACCTTGAGATTGTTCACGATGCGCCGCGCCAGCAGCCCCGCAATCTGTTTGAAGCTGACCGTGTAGCCGCCGGCATCGATCGCAATCAGCGTCTGCTCGTTATGAATGGCCGACTCCGGCTTCATCGCATTCATAAATTGGCCTTCCGTGTGTTCACACAAGGTCACGATACCGCCCACGGGAACGCGGTTCACATGCACATCGAAAACGTTCAGGAAAATCGTGACGCGCAGCCGTCCGCCGTCTGGAAACTCAATCCATTCGAGTTCCTCGACCTTGCCATCGGCCGGCGAAACAATCAGCCCAGCGCCATCTGGAACCTGGCGCGAAGGGTCGCGAAAAAACCACAGGAAAAACATCGCCAGTACCACCGGCACGGCCACCAGCCACACCATATGCGAAACATACCAGGCAATCACGGCCACAATTACAAACCCGAGCCCGTAGAAGAATCCATCGCGAACCATAGTCCCCCATTATAAGTCCATCGGTCCGCGGACTTGCTCCAATTGCAACGTCATCAACACAGCATCGTCCACCGGATTGCTGTAATAACTCTTTCGCAGCCCACTCTCGACAAACTCAAGGCCCGCATACAACGCTCTCGCCGCAACGTTCGCCGCGCGCACCTCCAACTCCACCGCACGCGCGCCTTCCGCTTTGGCCCAATCGGCAATCGCCTCGCACAGCGCCGTCGCCATGCCCTTCCGTCGCCATGACCCGTCGACCACGACACTCTCCAACACCGCCGACTCGTCGCCTTCCAAAAAACTTCCCACTGCAAAACCAATCACGCTCTCATCGACCGTCACGACTAGCAGGCAGCGGTGAAAGAGCTGCTCTCTGGCCCTTTCAACATATTTCGCGTAAACAGCCGAACTCCAGTGCGAGGCCTCCGCCGCGCCACGCTCAATTTCCACCACTCGATCAAGGTCCGCCGCCACCGCGCGCCGCACCACCACACTAGTTCTCACTGCCGCTCACCGTAGGCTTGCGCGCATACATATCCCGCTCGCCCCGCACGTAATTCGCATCGATCGTCGCAACATCGTCGACCGACCCGCACCGCCACCGCTCTAACAAAATCGGAAGCGCCGACGCCGCCTGCAGTTCGACAACCGCCACACTCGCGCCCTCGCCAAGAACTTCAGCGACCTGCGCATCCACCGTCACAACATCGCGCCCCTGCGCAGCGACGATCAATTCTTCCCGCGTCCACAGGCGCTCATCGCCCGCATCTCGCACATAGAACTCATCCCGCCCCGCATCCAGCACAGCCAGCGTACCGTCCCCGCCCGGCGACGCAAGCACCTCCAGCCGCGACACCGCAATCAGCCGCGCCCCCACCGCCTCGCACAAGCCCTTCGCCGCCGCCAGACCGACCCGCAGCCCCGTAAACGATCCCGGCCCATGCACTACGCCAACCACCTGCAGGTCCTCGACCCCGGCCCCAGTTTCAGCAACCAACTGCCGCAGCGCCCCCGGCCACTCCGCCGAAAACGCTCGCCCCGTCAACGTCGCGGTCGAGAACACAGTCTCGCCCCGACCGATTGCCATCGTAGCCGTTGCCCCACAACTATCGATCAGCAACCACCTGAAGTCTGCGCCGCCCACGCCCTCATCCTATCGCGCCTCCAACGGTCACGCTTGTCCGAACTGCAACAGGCTCTCCCCTCCCCGTCAATATCCTGCAAAGTCCGGACAACATTAGACTTAGCTTTGGACTCTAACTGCAAAGTCTTGAAAACAAAGGTTCAGGTTCTAAACCCCTGATAACATTTGACTTAGAGTATTAAACTCATCGACCCGGCGGGTGGCCGGGCCGAAAGTTTACTTTACTCTTCTCAGTTCTATTATAGACGACGTGTCAAGCAGACGACCCGCGACTTGCGAATCCGCATCCTGCGGACGGACTTCCCCACTCCACCAATCGCACTTTACGCCGCCAGCACTTCCTCCCGCACTTCCTCATCCTGCACAAGATCGACTTCCGACTTCGGCAGCGCCACCGCCAGCACGTCCTCGATCCGCGAAGCATAGTGGATGGTCATGCCGTCGATCTGATCCGGTGTCAGGTCTTCCTCGACATTGGTTTTCACGTCGATGGGAAGAATCACATCGCGAACTCCCGCCCGTTTCGCCGCCA
>JBBRCA010000201.1:0-4871 GCA_038205325.1 Terriglobales bacterium
CCCATAAATTGATCCTCGCGATCAACAACCACAAAATGACGCAAACCGCGCTCGGCGCTTTGGTTGGCGTCGACAAGTCGATGGTCAGCAAGTGGGTGTCCGGTGAGCAGCGGGCGAACCGTCGAGACTCCGTGCGGCTGCGCGATGAACTGGGTGTGCCGATCGAAGATTGGGAGAAGGAAGCGCCGCAAGGCGCGACGGTTCCGGCCGCCCCTGACTCCGCATCGTCGCTTCCTGTCACAGCTAAGCAGGCTGCATCTTGATTGCCTGGGTCCTTATTGTATGTGGTATCGCGGTGCTCATCGCGTCGGCGTACCAGAACATCCGCGAAGTCCGTCCAGGCCGGTGGCGGCCTTGAGCGGCGAGCTGCCGTGGGTGGTCACGACCGGGTTCAATAAGGACGGGGAGGATACCATCGCTTGCACGCGATGCGGCGCTGCGCCCTCCGTGATCCGTCATGAAGGTAGCGAGGCGGTGTTCGGCATGTTCCGGCGCGACTTCGAGGCCGGCCACGTGAACTGCCAGCCCAAAGACGAGGTCGCCTGATGCTCCCCTACACCCGCGCCGAAGCGAAGAACCGCGCCAAGAACATGCGCTACGCCGCCGACAACTACGCTGCCGAGGCGCAGGTGCGTCGCTCCTGGGCAACTGAACACGCCTACCAGGGCGATGACTACGACGCGTGCATGGCGCTCGCCAACGTACTCGATGAGGTCATCGTCGTTGCGTACCGCACTGCGGCCGACCGCTACGACGCCATCGGCAAGGGGCACGCGCAGCTTGATTTGATGGTGATGCCGTGAGCGCACGGGATGTTGCGCTCGACGCGTTGTGGACCGAAATGGAGAAGCTCGGCGCCGACGAGATTCGGGTCATCGCGTACCAGGCGTACAAAATGCGCCTCGGTTGCGAGAAGTACGGCGCGCTTACGCTGGCGACCGACACGCGCAACTGGGATCGCGAACTCGCTGAGGAAGAGAGCGACGCGGAGCATTATCGAAGCATGAAGGTGATTCATCGCGCCATCGTGAGTGGAGCGCTGACCGTCGCGTGATCCGCGCGTCGTGGTGGCCTTGGTACGCAGCGTCGATCGCAATCGGGGCGCTGCTTGGTTGGCATTGTTGAAGGAGGTGGAATTTGAACGAGCAGCAAGAGAATCTCGAGCGGGTGTCCGTTAAAATTAGGTCGCACGTCTTCGCCTTCTGCGTGGGTCGCATCCGCGAGCGTCAGCCTGACTTCACCATGTTGGAGCTGACCGCGTACGTGGCCGAGCGCACTGGCGTCGCGCCTGACTCGCCGGGTCGCATCCTTCGCGGGCTGCGACAGAAGGAGCGAATTGATTACGTGAACACGTCGAAAAAGTGGTCTCGCTATCGGGTGCTGAGTGTGTCGGTGGAAAGGGAGGCGGCTTGACATCCTCCCCGCCCTAAAGGGCGGAGATTCCGGGGGAGGCCCCGGCGGTTGACGCGTGCGGTGAAGAAGGAGGCGGAAGTATGAGAGCTGAACTTGTGGTGGATCTGAGTGCACTCGTGCGGGAGGACACCAAGAAGCGCGATCGCGACCTGGCGGACCTGCAGCGCATCACGCGGCAGTTGGCGACGGTCACTCGCAGCATCGAGATGTCGGCCATGGGCTCGCGGGACACGTTTGCGTTGCGTTCCGTGCTGGCCAAGGCCGCCGACATGCTGGTGCGGCTGCGCATCACGAAGGAGCGGCAGCAGTGATTTTCGCCAAGCTCGACGTGACCATCCTGAACAACGTTCGTGCTCGCAAGGCGGGCCTTGAGGCGATGGGTCTGTGGACGTGGGGGCTCGCGTTTATTCGTGAGCAGGAGACCGATGGGATCATCCCGGATGCCATGTTGGTGGCCGCGTGGGGGGGCGAGGCCGCATCAAGGAACGCTGCACACCGATTGGTAGAGGTGGGCCTGTGGTCGATCGAAGGCGATGGGTTCCGCATGGTGAACTACGAAAAGAAGAACGAGACCAAACAAGACATCAATGTGCGTCGCGCTCAAGACCGCAGAAGGGCTGAGGAATATCGCAAAAACAAACGCGTCACGGTCGCGTCACGCTCGGCCGTCACGCGTGACGGTGTTGATGGCGTCACGCGTGACTCACGCGTTTGTCACAAGGACGAGTGCGTTGGATTCCCTGGCTCTGGCTCTGTCTCTGTCTCTGATCTGGATATGGATCTCAGAGCACCCGACATGCCAGAGGTCATACCGGACCCCATCGACGTCCTGCCTCGTGAGCGCCAGTACCAGCTCGCGTACTGCCAGGGCATCGAGGCTGGCAAGGGCAGTCCGTTCGTGTTTCCCGATGGCCCCTGGGCCGCTGGCGAACTGAACCGGGCTATCCAGGCCTTTGGCGTCGCCGGTGGCAAGGCGCTGCGTGGTGATGGGCTGCTCGATTGGATCCGCCGTGGCGCTCGAGCGTTCGCGCAGATGGTCTCGACGACCGACGACAAGCTTTCGTTTTGGTCGTCCTATGGACCTAAGGGATTTACGAAGTTTCTGAACGAAGGCTACTCGATTCCGCCGCCGCCAAAGGCTCTGGTGGACACGTCCGAGGTGCCCGAGGTCGCGTCGCTCTCGCCCGAGGAAGCCGCGCCGCTGATGGCAAATCTACAATCCATCTTGGCCAACGTGGGACGAGCGTGATGGGCGCCATATACCCGTTTCCTCGCCGCGAACGTGAGTCGGCATTGTCGGCATTGCCGAGCATTGACGGCGTTCCGCCGCCGCACGACTTCGACGCCGAGAGCGCCGTGCTTGGCGCCATCCTGATCAAGGGCGTCGACTCGCTGAACGACATCAGCGGCCTTTTCGAGCCCGAGGATTTGTACAGCGGGTTCCATCAGCGCGTGTTTGCCGCGATCAAAGCGGTCAACGAGAAGTCTCTGCCTATCGACGTGGCCACGGTCGCAATCGAGCTCAACGCCGGCGGCGGAGGCAGCGGCCAAGAGCGCCATGACCTGGTCATGTTGACCGATGCGGCACCCGCGGTTACCCGCAGGGCGGTCGTCGCCTACGCGAGGGGCATACGCGAGGCGGCAGCGGCAAGGGGCCTGGCTTGGGCCATGGAGCGTTTTCGGCTCGAGATCTACCACCGGACGCGGCCGGCACTGGAAGTCGCTCAGGATGCCCGCCAGGCGGCAACAATGGCCATTGACCGTTTATCGCATTCCGGGGGCACGGTGACGGCAAAGGACGCCCTGGTGTCGTTGGCCCAGACGATGACGAAGCCGGTCGTTGGGGTGACGACCGGCTTCAATTCGCTGAACGAGTGGACGAATGGGTTCAAAAGCGGCGAGTTGATCGTGGTCGGGGGTAGGCCGGGCATGGGCAAGACCAGCCTGGCGCTTTGGATGGCCATGCAGGCCGCTGCGGCCGGGGTTCGGGCGCTGTTTATTTCGATGGAAATGGACAATGGATCGCTGCTGAAGCGGGCCGTGTGCGCGATGAGTCGCGTTCCGTTCTGGCGTCTACAGAGAGCCGATCTGACGCCGGAGGGATGGGGCCGCGTCACGCAGGCGGCCGTCGACATTCAAAACCATCCGCTCACGCTTTCGGACAAGAGCGCGCAGGGGGTCGACGAGATTAGGCAGAAGGCACGCGACTGCGAATGGGGGGCCAAGAAAGAGCGCGGCCCGGCGCAGATTGTGTTCGTCGACCACATCGGAATCATGGCGGGTTCGCGCAAAAGCGAGAAGCGTTCGCGTGAACAGGAAGTGTCGGAAATCTCGCGTGGTTTGAAAAGCATGGCGATGGACATGGGCATTCCGGTGGTCGTCCTTTGCCAGTTGCAACGCGACGTGGCCAAGGGGCCAAACAAGCGTCCGCAGCTTCACAACTTGCGTGAGTCGGGGGCCATCGAGCAGGACGCGGACGTAGTCATCTTCGCGCACCGTGAGCAGTACTACGAAGCCACGGCCGACGACGGCGCGGAGCTGATTGTGGCCAAGCAGCGAAACGGGCGAACGGGCACGTTACCTATGCGGTTCGAGCGAGAATGTATGCGATTTGAGGAGGTGCGGGATTGACGATTGAAGCCGCTTCGTTTGTGTTCCAAACCACCCTCCCACTGCGCCTCAAGTCGCCGAACGCCATCCGCATCGCCTCGCGCGCTGGGGCCATTGGCAACGCAGTGCGGATCAAGGTGCAGCGCAAGACCGTCGAGCTGGCGCTTCGGGTTCCGTTGCGTCCGCTGAGCGCCTTGGCCTGGGTGAGGCTCGTGATCACCGTCACGCGTATCGGGCCTCGCAAGATGGACCGCGACAACAACATTGCCAGCCTGAAGGCGTCAATCGACGGGATTGCCGACGCCATCGGCATCGACGACGGAAACGAGCGCATCACGTGGGTCTACGCGCAGGAGGTGAAGGTCACCAGGCCCGTGCAGTACGCGGTGCGGATTCGGGTGGAGGTGGCGGCGTGAGCAGCGAGTTGAAAAGCACAGACGCCTAAAATAGAGTTTCACATTCACGCGAGCGGGCTGGCCCCGCTCAAGGAGTTGACATGCGACTGATTAGAATTTCGGAGCTGGTGGCGATTGCGAAGAAGCACGGGCGCGACGTGTCGCGATGGACGATGTTGCGTTGGCTCAAGACAATACACGCGAAGGGAACCGACGTGCTGCGTGACACGAGGCCGCCAGGCGCATCGCAGGCCGTATGGCGCGTGGTGCCGGGGAGCCTCGATTTTATCGACAGCGACTACTTCGACCAAGACGCCGAGCTCGGCCCACTGACCGAGCGCGTAGCGAATCGCAATGCCGAGCGGACCCTTCGGCGGCTGAAGCCTTTGCTGGTGTTGCAGCCAGCGCCTGAAGCGCTCGCGGATGGGTCCCGCGCGAAGTTTGCGAAACTCC
>JBBRCA010000202.1:0-4840 GCA_038205325.1 Terriglobales bacterium
TCGAGAACCGCGATCGCGCGCTAGACGCGACGCAGGTCCGAAGCGGCGGCAAGCCACCGACCAAGCCGTCTCGATCGCTGGCAGAATGGCTGGCTTGGCCTCTGCTCGCGTTGATCGTATCCAATGTCGCTTTCTACATCTGGCGGGCCGCCAATCCGCTGGTGATCAGCGATGGCTGGTTCTATGTCGGCACGTTTGTTGAAAAAGCGACGAAAGACGCACTGACTCCTGGCGATTTCTTCGTCAAGCGCGGAGCGCTTGATCATTCTCTGCCGTTGCACAAGCTGCTGATGTGGGCAAATTACCGTTTTTTTGGATTGGACTTCATCGTCGACGCTTTCGTTGGCTTGGCGTTTGCCATTGCGACGCTTTGGTTGATCCGGCGTATGGTCCGGGAATCGGCCGGTCGCGCATTCCAGACGACTCCGGTACAACTGGGCTTTGTTGCCGTCTGCGCGATCTATCTGTCCCTGAATGCCAGCGCCGTCTTCGAATGGCCGCTTCTCACGATGGGCCTGTGCCTGCAGTTCTTCTTTTTCGCGATCTTCCTGAGCGCGTGGCACGCGTGTATGACGGGACGCTATTTTGGGCTCGCGCTATGCGCTGCCGTGGGCCTGGTCGTGGCGGATGGCGGCGGCATCATCGCGGTGATCGCGGCAATCATGGCGCTTGGTGTCCTCGCGGTACGCGGGTGGGAACGACCGCGTGCCCTGCGTGCGATGGCGCTCCTCGCTCTGTCGGCAGTGGTCTACAAAGTCGCCTACATACTGCTGGCCCCCCCTTACGCTAACGCCCCGTTGAAGGCCGGCCTGTCGGCCGTACTGGCCATTCCGCATTTGGGCCAGCATTTCCTCACCTGGATCCAGGCGTCGCTGTCTGCATCGATCGCGCATCCCATGCTGACCGCGCAGGCCTTTGGCCACCGCTCGACAATCGTGGATGCAGGGTTGGCCATTGCATTGGGGCTCTGCCATGTGTGGTTCTGGCGACAGGCGTTCAAGGCCCGGCCCTCCGCCACCAGCCACGTGGCTGTATGCCTGATGTTTTTGTTTTACGGCTTTTTTGCCGGAGTGCTGCTGGCGCGTGTGCCTGCCTATGGAGACGGCTCGTTCAACCAGCCGCGCTACATCCTGTTCTACCAGTTGAATGTAGTTGCATTGCTGATGATGGCCATCGATTCCGCCGCTCAATCCTGGGTGCCAGGACGGATGTCCCGGCAGTCAGCCGGCCTGCTTGCCGCCAGCCTTGCGCTGATCCTGATCCAGATCCCCTTGACGAAGGCCGGATGGACGCATGAGATATTCCAGCGCCTCTACGTCGTGCACGTGTCCGAGCAGATGGACGCGCTGGCCGCCAATCCGAGCCAGCCCCCCGCGAAATGTCTGCCGCAATTGCCCGTCTGTCACATGCCGGAAGCCCGACGGACTGAACTACTTGGGGTCCTGAAAGACGGACACCTGAACCTCTTTTCCGACGGTTTCAGGCGTCGCCACGGATTCGCGGCTCAACCTTGATCGGACCGCCCAGCTGCGGCTGATTACAGCGTGACGTCAGTGCGACCCGAGTCCGGCCAGCACGTCATCGGCAATCCTCAGCACCTCATCCAGCTGCGGCTCCAGGCCCACCCAGATCGGCAGGCGCACGAGGCAATCGCTGGTGAGGTCGGTCACGGGCAATGTCTCCGACGCGCTTCTCCCGTGGCTGATCCCTGCTGGCGAGGTGTGTAGTGGGATGTAATGGAACACGGTGCTGACGCCTGCCGCTTTCATCCGCGCCATGAATTCCGTGCGGTGACCGATGCTGGGCATCAATAGGTAATACATGTGGGCGTTGTGACCACAATGGTCCGGTACGAACGGTCGGCGTAGCAGGCCGCGAATCTCATAAGTTTCGGCCCACGCGTGGTAGCGATTCCATATCGCCATCCTGCGCTGGGTAATGGCGCCGCCTGCTTCCAGCTGTGCTGCCAGGAAGGCCGCGATCAGCTCGCTTGGCAGATACGACGATCCAACGTCGACCCACGTGTATTTGTCGACCTGGCCGCGGAAGAAGCGGCTGCGGTTGGTGCCTTTCTCGCGGATGATCTCCGCACGCTCGGCGAGCACGGGATCGCGCAACAACAACGCACCACCTTCGCCTGAAATGACATTCTTCGTCTCGTGGAAACTCAGGCAGCCGATATCTCCGATCGCACCCAGTGGGCGGCCCCGATAGCTCGAATAGATGCCCTGCGCCGCATCCTCCACCACCGCCAGGCCATGGCGCGATGCGATCTCCATGATCGCGTCCATCTCGCACGAAACGCCGGCGTAATGCACGACGCAGATAGCACGGGTGCGCGGCGTGATCGCCGCTTCCACCAGGCGCTCGTCCAAATTCAACGTGTCCGGGCGGATGTCGACGAAAACCGGAACCGCGCCGCGCAGCACGAATGCGTTGGCAGTGGAGACGAAGGTGAACGACGGCATGATCACTTCGTCGCCTGGCTGCAGGTCCAGCAGTATCGCGGCCATTTCCAGTGCAGCCGTGCAGGAGTGCGTCAGCAACGCCGAGGCCGCTCCTGTCAACGCAACCAGGTGCTCGTTGCATTGGCGGGTGAACGGGCCGTCGCCGGAAAGATGCCCGGCTTCGTGCGCCCTGGAGATGTACTCCAGCTCGCGACCGGTCATGTATGGCTTGTTGAAGGGAATCATGGCAGGGCCTTTTTTGCGACCATCATCAAGCTGCCACCAACCGGCATGCGGATACCCAGGTTGATCAACCCGATCTCCATGCGCATCACCAGATGAAGCAGGCTGTCGAGCCAGCGCGGAATGCGGAATTCGCGGAACGGGTCGCTGTTTTCACCTTTTCCGCCGACGAGGCGTGAGACCAGCATCATCGGTAGCAGCAAAGTGACGAACGATGTGTGCCACGTCGGGTTGAATCCCGCCGCGCGCAATTTTTCCTGCAACTCGTGCCGCGTGTAGCGGCGAACGTGATGCGCGTATTCATCCTGCGCGCTCCACAGCCAGCGATGCTGTGGCACCGTCAGCAGTAACGTGCCGCCTGGGCGAAGCGCCTTGTGGATGTCCCGCAGCACACCGGCGTCGTCCTCGATATGTTCGATCACATCGAAGGCCCCGATAACATCCAGGCAGTCGCGATAGGGAATGCGTCGTGCATCCATCTGCATGAAGTGCACGTCAGGCAGGCGTCGAGATGCGTATTGGAGTGCCTCGACGAACAGCTCGCTACCGGCGGCGTCCACCTCCGGGAAAGCCTGCTTCACGCCGCTGAGCACGAAGCCGGTCCCACATCCGATTTCAAGGAAACTGCGCATGCCCGGCGCATGTGTCTTCAATGCATTGACGATCAACTCGTTGCGCGCCCGAAACCAGAAGTTGCCGCCCTCCAGCTCCGCCAGCTGCACATGCAGAGCCGGATCGAAGCTGTCGCGCGAGGACGCAAGGTCGGGAGCGAAAGCCTGGAACCCGGATATGGTCGGAGCCTGCCAACCACACGTCACGCAGCGACCGTCTTGAATGCGTGTGCCATCGCAGGCCAGGCAGTGATTGATCAGCATTTCAGCGACACTGCGACGTCAGGCAAAGCGGGTCGGAAGCCTTCAGCCTTTTCAGCGGGAGAGCGTCCCGGGTCATGCAGTATGTGTCGATGCGTCGGCAACCGCGGTCTTCGTACACACCAGGATGCAGTGCTGGTACGGGACCCGTAGCAGGTCGTCAAGCAGGTGAGTCACCACTACGAAGCCCGCCGGCACGAGCGCGGCATATTGCTCGGGTGTGCGGATGTTGCGACCGCGGTCGGCCCCGACGAGCTTTCGCGAAGCCCAGCCCTGCCCCGGGACGAAGGTGCCGTCGAGGGTAATCAGGCGTCCGCCGGGAGCAAGCCGCTCATGGATCGCCTGCAGGAGGTGGCGGCAGCCGGTATCGTCAAGGTGATGCAGCAAGCCCAATGCGAGCGCCGTAGTGGAGGCTGGAACAGCGTCGGCCGAAACCGAGGTGATGTCGGCACAGAAAAATTGCCCCCGCGAACCATATCGGGATTGCGCCGCGGCGATGTAGTCGGCGGACAGATCGAAGCCGTAATACCGCACGTCGCCCGGCAGCAGATCGAGGATCGCCGCAGTTCCACAACCGACATCCACGACGACATCGCCAAGTTGCGGCTCGATGTAGTCGCGGTACAAGCGCTCGCGCCCCCGGACCGAACCCAGAGCCATCTGCAATCCATCGTATGCCGCGGGGATCGAGAGTATGCGTCGAAGGCCGCTGGTCACTTGTGTCATGCGTGCTCAGCCGCTGGTCATTGCAAGAACGAAGATCCCGCATACGATCAAACCCGTGCCCAGTACCTTGCCCATCGTCAACGGCTCGCCGAACAATGCGTAGCTGGTCAACAGGATCAGGACGAAGCTCAGCGCCGTATACGGGTAGGCTTCGCTCAGATCGAGCTTGGTCAGGGCCAGCATCCACAACAATGATGCGAGGAATGCCGCGCCAAGGCCGGCGATGATCCAGGGGTTCAACAGCAACCTCCCGACCAGCGCGACCAGCCCACGTGGATCCCCGGGGCTGACGCCGCCGACGCGCGTGACCTGCCATTTGAGCAACAGTTGGCCGCAGACGCTGAGCAGGACGGTTCCGGCAAGCAGGAGCCAGGCAACGGAGCGCGCCATCAGTAACGCCTCTGCTGCTGCAACAGCCGATCATCTGCGTCCGTCGCGAGGTTGGTGAACGCGCGGATGGAATAAAGCGGCCGGCCTTTGGATTCCTTGTAGATCCTGCCGATATACATCCCGATGATTCCCATGAAGACGAGTTGCACGCCGAAGCCCGTG
>JBBRCA010000203.1:0-4823 GCA_038205325.1 Terriglobales bacterium
GACTTTATTTCAAACTTTTGGTGTCCGTGCGGAATGGGCGCAGCGGTAGTCCGGCGCGATTTTCGACGCTGACAATGGGGTGCCCGGCCCACGCGGACCGCACGTCGGCGGGTACCGGAATCTTCTCGTTCCAGACGAGAATATCCTCACCGTCGATACGCCCCTGAGCCCACGCCCAATCTCCTTCGGCTCCGCGAATCGCAAAGCCCTTGAGCTCCGTGCCGCGGAGCCGCAGACCGTCGGCGTGTTCAAACTTCAGTCGGACTTTGTCTCCTTCGATCGCGAAGCTCTTGAGTGCCGGTGAATTCACGAGTCCGGGTTGGTTGTAGTCGTGACTCAGAGCAAGCCCGGCCAGGCGCTGGCCCAGCCGTTTCTTGTCGGGAAAATGCGCCTCGAAAGGCGGTTTGTCGATGCCCACATCGATAGCTGTGGCGACATCAGTCGCCGGAAGTTTTAGTGCGCCCTGCTGCGCGTCGCGAATGGCGCTCAGCCCGCTGAACTCCACCGGCTTCTCCTGCGGATTACCGTAATTCTGCATTTCGACATAGTAGAATGGCAACGTTTCGTCGTGCCAGTGGTGACGCCAAGCGGTGATCAGGTTCTGCGCCAGCACGCTGTATTCGTTCGCGTTCGAGATATTTCCATCGCCCTGAAACCAGAGGAAACCGCGCAGCGTGTACGGCTCCAGTCCGTGGATCATGCCGTTGTAAAGTCGCGACGGAAAGTTGGGATTTCCGCCGTCCAACACGGGCTTGCTGCTGAGGTGCTGGTGCTGTAATTCTGGTGTGGAGTTGTGTTGAGTCCATTCGGCCATCGCGGCCTCGAATTTGGCTTTGGCCTCAGGCTTCACATTGTCGAGCTTAAGTTTGTAACGCGCCAGATTCGCGGAACCGACCGCACTGGTTTCAAGATCCGCGTGAGGCGTCCACGGTTCGATGGCAGTGCCGCCTATCGCTGAATCGATGACGCCGACCGGCACATTCAGTTTCTCGTGCACTGCGACGGCGAAATTCCAGGAGAGCGCAAAACAGCTCCCGACCGTTTCAGGACTGGCCACGATCCACTTGCCGTCGACATCGTCCAGCGGCCAGTCGACATACTTCCCGCGCACCGCAAAATAACGCAGGCTGCCTTTTGCTGCGGTGGCTTCGGCAGCGGCCGCCGCCACAAGTTCTGGAGGAGTGGTCTCATTTACTGAGCGGCTTTTGGTGCTGAGCAAATAGGACATGTTGGATTGCCCGCTGCAAAGCCACACCTCGCCGATCAGCACGTCCGCAACAGTGATGTGCTCGTCGCCGCATCGGATCTCAAGCTTACCGGTGGTGCCGGCCGGGGCTGCAGGCAACTGCCCTGTCCAGCGCCCATCATCTCCAGCATTCGCAGTGAATTGCCGAGGTGTACCGTCGCTGGCTTTGAACACAACGGTGACGGTCGCTTTGGGTTCCGCCCAGCCCCAGACGGCAAGTGCTTTGCCCGCTTGCATCATCGCGTGATCGCTGATCACAGCAGGCAATTGCAGTGAACTCGCAGCAGAACACGTGGACGCCGCCAACATGAGCGAGAACAATACGATACCCAGGCGCGCGACGATTTTCATGAACGGGATTTCCCAAAATGACGTTAGATCAGATGGAGACTTGAATGAAATGGTATTCGTATTTTGCACTACACCGCATTGAACTAAAGGTAGCGGCCGCTCAACCCACATGCACCCGGAACAATCCGTCCCCGGCAACTTCAACGCGCACCACGGTAAGGTCCAACGCTGTCACGTCGGGCGAGTGTAAATGTGCCCGGGAACCGATACCGACCACTCGCATTCCGGCAGCACGCCCGGCCGCAATGCCCGCACCCGAATCCTCGAACACTAAACAATCCGCTGCCGCAACTCCCAATTCCTCGGCTGCTTTCAGGAACCCTTCGGGGTGTGGTTTGCTGGCGGTCACCGACTCTGCGGTCACTCGAATTTTCGGCAACGGCAGTCCCGCCGCGCCCATCCGAGCCGCGGAGAGAGCGGCGTTCGCGGACGTTACCAATGCATGCGACACGCCCTCCAGCAGAGAGGCCAAAAATTCCGCCGCGCCGGGTACGGCCACGACCCCCTCAACGTCGGCCGTCTCTTCCGACAGGATCCAAGCATTCTCCGCCAGGTTCTGCTCCACAGGCCGGTCCGGCAGCAATATCGCCATCGTGGCCTGCCCCTGACGTCCGTGCGCGACTCGTACCACCTCGTCACCGTTCAGTCCGTTCTGGTCCGCCCAGCGCCGCCAAACGCGTTCCACGGCCGCATCAGAATTGACGAGCGTGCCGTCCATATCGATCAGCAGCGCGCGGGCAGTGAATACTGTGGGGTTCGCCATCTACAACCTCCAGGAATTGGATGCTCTCAGACTGAATAAGTCGAGGCGCGATCATACCCGTTTCGTTATGCGCGGCAACGTCCCGCGATGTCGTACGTCCTCATCGCGGCAATGCCTGTGCAATCAAAATCGAGCCAATACCGATGAGGCCGACGTACACATAGCGAAAAAACCCATCGCCTTTGAGACGATGATTGAGCATGCGACCCAGGAAGATTGCAGCGAAGACTCCAGGTAATGACAATATGAGGTAGCGTGTGACTTCAGGCACCCACAAGCCCATCGCAACGTAACCGATCAAACCCACCAAACTCGCGATCAGAAAGTATCCTTGAAGCGTTGCACGAAAACGCTGAGGCGACCATCGGCGCAATGAGCCGTATATCGCCAGCGGCGGCCCGTTCATTTCATAGGCGCCTCCCAGAACACCGGAGCAAAAGCCCGCGACGAATAGCCCTAACCAATGAGCGTGTTTCAGTACAAAGGTCGTTTTGCTCCGCAGAGAGTAGATAGAAAAACTAACGATGACCGTCCCGAGTCGCACTTTAACGACATGATAATTTACATAGGCGAGGAGCAGCAAGCCAAGAGGAATACCAAGCATCGAAAACAGGATGAGCCAGGCGGCGCTGCGCACTCCAATTTTCCGCCAATCCTGAACAATGATGACCGGAGTCGCGACTGTAACGGTTACACGCAAGGCCAGCAGCGGACCGGCCACCAACGCCTCCTCAAATCCCAATGTCGAGCGAATCAAGGTTGCAAAGAAAATCACTGCAAGAACATAAATTGTTGTTGAATCAAACATCATCCCGGGAATGTAAAAGTCGCGGAGGACAATTATTTCGGTAATGTAACGATTAAACCGCGTACGGTGTTTTGCAGTCGGCTGCGCTTATTGTTTCTATCGGGGCGACTGGCGATGTACATTTCCTAACAACTTGGATTCTAGGACGCTAATGCTAACGGCAGTAGCGACTTCCATGAATTTCGACCGGGATGAATTTCTCTCACTCGCTGCGATTTAGTCCGTCGCAGCCTGTTTAAGAATCCGCCCGCCACCTCCGTGCCGGAATAACGAATCCGGTCTGGAGGAGTGATCATGCCCGTAAGGAACGACTACATTTACATGTGTTTTTCGAGCGATATGCAGCGAAAGGATTCGTGTGAAGACCAAGATCGTAATGTTCGCGGCCGACTTCAGAATCATCAAGTAGATCCGCACTGTTTCAAGTGCTATCGCGCGCGAACTCAACCACCTGAACGTGGACAAAGGAGCCAAAAGCACCAAACCTGGCTGGCACCATTATATGGTTCGTCGCATTCTGGTGAACAAAAAGGACATTGGCGTCTGGACTTGGGGGCTGACCACGACCCAGAGACATTCTTCCGGCAAGACGAAGCAGGTGCCGGTCAAACCCGATAAGGTTGTCGTCCGCTCGCGCCCTGCGTTGCGCATTGTGGCGCAGGAAGTTTGGGATACCGCGCGGGCGCGCCTTGATCGCCGTAATGATGCCTATGGCGTGAAAGCGGGGCAGAATACGCGGGGCCCGCGTGTTCATCATACGTCCATTTATCCGTCGAGTTTACCTGAGCGGTTTGCTGGTCTGCGGCGAGTGCGGCGCAAAGCTGGTCTGTGAGTGCGGAGGGCCGCGAAATTACTTCGCCTGCACCGGTCACCGGAAGGGCATGTGTTCGATGGCTTATCGTGCGCCGCAGAGCCTGACTGAAAAAGTTCTGCTGAATTTCCTCGGCAAAATCTTGTCTGAATGGCCGGAGTGGATGGCGCAGACTTTTGCCGCGCTGCAGAAGGCGGTCGCCGACGCCGCGAAGCAAGTTCCGGCAACTGTCGAAACGGACGAACCCCAGTTGGGGAAAGTCCAGAAGCAGCTTGAACGATTGGTGGACGCGTTGGCCAGCGGCTCCCAACAAAGTCAGGCGATCATGACGCGGGTGAAGCAGATGGAATTGGAGTCCGAAACGCTTCAAAAGAGCATCGCCGATGCTCGCAAATTGCTCACTCAATCCATCGACCTGCCGGATGAAGCTTGGTTGCGCTCACAGATGCAGGATCTGGCCGAGGTGCTGCGCGGCGAGCCGGGACGGGCGGCGTTTCTGCTGCGCGCAATCATTGGAAAAGTTACGATCAACGCGGTAATTGGCCCGCATTCAAGAGCTGTACGGCTTGCTCAACAACAGCATCGACGCCCAGATTTCGGGCACGAATATGCCGGAAGACGCGTCAACACCGCCGTTCCCGACGCTGCCGGGCGATCTACGCGATCTGCAAATCCCAGGGCATCGACATGACCGCAGTCTTGGCCGACTTCAACGTCGCAGATGCGAAGGACCTTCACGTCAAAGACGCATCACGTTTGATCGATCAACTCAAGAGTGGTTCAGTGGCATTGCGCTGGCTGAAATCTAGAAATCATTGAAGCGGCGTGGGCCTAAAAAGCTCAC
>JBBRCA010000204.1:0-4823 GCA_038205325.1 Terriglobales bacterium
GCCGTCCTCGAAATGGCGCGACTCGTCGAAACCATCTCCGCCTTCACCGATCTCGCCACAGGCCGCACGCTGAACGTCGGCGTCATCGCCGGGGGCACACGCTCGAACGTCGTCGCCGCCGAATGCACCGCGCAGGTCGACGTCCGCATCGCCAAGGCCTCCGACGCGATCGTGGTCGAGAAGTTCATGCGGGGTCTGCGCGTCACCGACAAAGCCTGCAAACTCGAAGTCACCGGTGGCCTCAACCGTCCGCCGATGGAGCGCAAGCCCGGGACCGTCGCCCTCTTCAAGCAGGCAAAAAAACTTGCCGCCGAAATCGGCTTCGAGCTCGACGAGGCCTCCACCGGCGGCGGCTCCGACGGCAACTTCACCGCAGCGCTCGGCATTCCCACGCTCGACGGCATGGGCGCAGTCGGCGCCGGGGCGCATGCCGCCCATGAACACATTGAGCGGGCACACCTCATCCAGCGCACCGCCCTGCTTGCCGCCCTGCTCGCGACTGTCTGATCACATTAAAACTGTCATCGCAACGTCAGGCGCTGTTAGGCCCGCGAACAAAGCGGGCAGAGCCAATGCTCCGCCCGCCGGTTATCTAAACCTATATTGTCTTTTTACCGCTTGGATTGCCCGTGGGATGCTTTCTTGATCTTGGCCTTGTTTTCGCCGCGAGCGCCGGTGCGCGGAGCTTTGGGAGCGGCCTTCTTGCGGGCGGCGCGCTTGACGGCCTTGCGCTCGGACTTGTCGGTGATGGATTTCGTGTTTGCCATTGTGCGTGTCTTCTCTCTGAACCTGAAATTGTTGCCGACGGGGAAGGTAGCGTACCTCAGCGGCCCAGCCGGATTTGTTCCAGCGTCTCTACAACACGATTGAAACCGTGTCCTACCGGGACGTGGCGATCCTCTGAACCTTTACACCTTGAGACTAGAGGCGTTCAAGTTGGGCGAACTTCTCGACCAGCTTCTTCATGCCGTGGCTACTGAATTGTACTGTAAGCCGGGCGTCTTCTCCGTCGCCTTCGCGCGCGAAGATGATGCCCTCGCCATATTTCGGATGGCGCACGCGCACCCCTTTGCCGAGGCCGGTCTTGCCGGTCGGGGCTGGGATGTCGAGTTTGGGACGTGCAGGAAAGCGCGGTCCGCCGGGTTTGTAGCTCGATCCGCCCACTCCGCCCTTGCCGAAGAATTGGGCGATGTTGTCCAGCGAGCCGGAGCCGCCCCCTTTTTTTGCCGCCGCGAAACGTTGGGCGGCATAGGTTCTCGCGCTCGATGAGGGCGCTTCCTGAGGACTACGATTCGCGGAGTCTTGGCTTTCTTCTTCATAACTCGGATGGCGGTCGAAGTTTTCGTCGTCGTCTCTACGAACGCGTTGCGGATAGGGCGTCGAATACGTTCCGCGAAACGCCGGTGGGCTGAGGTCTTCGACCAGGCGCGACGGCACTTCTTCGATGAAGCGCGAAGCCATCGACGACTCCGGCGAGTCGCTGCCGTAGCGTCGGCGATAGCGCGCGCGCGTCAGGATGAGCGTGTCCATGGCGCGCGTCATGCCGACGTAGCAAAGGCGGCGCTCCTCTTCCATCTGCGTCGGGTCGGTGAGCGTCCGCGAGTGCGGGAAGAGGCCTTCTTCCATGCCCGCGAGGAAGACCAGGGGAAACTCCAGACCCTTCGCCGCGTGCAGCGTCATCAGCGTGACGCGGGCTTCGGCGGAGTAGGAATCGGCGTCCGAGACCAGCGCGGCGTGGTCCAGAAATTCCGCCAGCGTCTCTCCGCGAGACGTTGCGTCCTGCGCGGCGTTGGCCAACTCCTTCAGGTTCTCAATGCGAGAGAAGGATTCCGGCGTGGCCTCGTCTTCGAGCGCCTTGATGGTGCCGGAACGGTCGTTGAGAAACTTGATCAGTTCGGGCAGCGTGGCCGGGTCGCCGGGTTTGCGGAAAGCGGGACGGGCGGACTCTTCAGTTTGGGGCGAGTCGACGTTCTGTTTGCGGAGACGATCGGCGATCGCGTCGCTCGCGGATTGTTTCAGCGGAAGCGGCGCAAAGGGGTTGAAGGATGTGGCGTCGAGCGGGGCCGCTGCCCCAAGGTTGTCACCCTGAACTCCCTCAACGTTCTCATCCTGAACTCCCTCAAATTTGTCATCCTGAACCCCCTCAAGTTTGCCATCCTGAACTCCCTCAAGTTTGCCATCCTGAACTCCCTCAAATTTGTCATCCTGAGTGGAACGAAGGACCTGCTTTTCTTCTCGCGCGACGTGAGCGTTCTCGGGGGCCAGCGTACTGATCTCTTCGCTGGGGCCGAAATCGAAACCAAAGTTGAAGCTGGTATCGAAGGCGGTGTTGGCGTCGTTCGCAGCGACAGTGGGCGGAGCCTCTTCGGTTGCTAAACCGAAGTCGAAATCAGTATCCTCCGCTAGGGTTTCAGGATCGAAGTTTGCAGCGGCGGCTTCGAGTTCGAGGTTCTTGAATTCGAGGTTGTCGAGTTCGAGTTTGTTGAGTTCGATATCGCTGAGGTCGGCGGCGTCGGCTGCGAGGGTCGCGGCAAAATCGGGACCCAGCATGGCGCGGGCATCCTTAATGAGGCGGCGGAAGCCAGCAAGCGCGGCAAGTGCGCGAGCGGGCAGCAGCTTCTCTTCGATCGCGCGCGCGATCGCGTCCCACGAACTCATCCCCGTGGTCAGGGCGATGCGCTCCAGCGTCTCCATCGTAGTTTTGCCGATGCCACGCGGCGGCGAGTTGACCACGCGGCCCAGCGCAACGGAGTCGTGCGGGTTCTGCACCAGCTTCAGATAGCTCAGCATGTCCTTGACCTCGGCGCGGTCGTAGAACGAGAAGCCGCCCACCATGTGGTACTGAATGTTGTAGCGGCGCAGCGCCTCTTCCACCAATCGCGACTGCGAGTTGGTGCGATATAAAACAGCACAGCGCGGGGTGTCTTCACTCTCGCCAGCTTCGCGCAGATATTTCTGAATGCGGTCGGCGATGAACAGCGCTTCATTTTCGCCATCCGGCGCTTCGTAAAATCCGATCAGCGAGCCGCCCTCGCGCGATGTCCAGAGATTCTTCCCCTTACGCTGAATGTTCTGCGCAACAACGGCAGACGCACCCTCTAGGATGACCTGGGTAGAGCGATAATTTTGTTCGAGTCGAATAATCTGGACGGCAGGAAAATCTTTCTCAAATTCAAGAATGTTCTTAATGTCCGCCCCGCGCCACGAGTAGATGGACTGGTCTTCGTCCCCAACCACGCACACGTTGCCATGCTTACCAAGCAGTTTCATCAATTCGTACTGTGGCCTGTTCGTGTCCTGATACTCGTCGATGAGCAGATATTTGTAGCGGCGATTGTAGCGTTCGCACACCTCGCTCGACGATTTCAGCAGGCGCACGGTTTCAAGCAACAGGTCGTCGAAGTCCAGTGCGTTGGCCTTGAACAACTCCTTCTTGTATACCTCGAAAATGTGCGCGATCTTTTCTTCCATTGGATTGGTGCTGGCGAGAAAGTATTCCTGCGGGTCGATCATGTGGTTCTTCGCCCACGAAATGCGTCCCAGCGCCACACGCGGCTTCAACTGCTTGTCGTCGATGCCGAGCCGTTTTAGGGCGATTTTCACAACGGCCTGCTGATCGGTCTCGTCGTAAATCGCGAAGCTCTTGGTGAGGCCGACGCCGTTAGCACGGAGAGTTTCGATGTCGCGCCGCAGCACGCGCACGCAAAAGCTGTGGAAAGTGGCGAGTGTAGGCTTCGCGAGCGTGGAGTGGCCGAGAATCTTCTCAACGCGCTCGGCCATTTCCTTGGCCGCCTTGTTTGTGAAGGTGACGGCGAGAATGTTGTCCGGCGAAACGCCGCGCTGCTCAATGAGATACGCGATGCGATGCGTGATGACCCGCGTCTTGCCCGAGCCCGCGCCGGCCAGCAGAAGCACGGGGCCGTCGACGGCGACGATGCCTTCGCGCTGCTGCGGATTCATGTTCGCGAGAAGATCTTCCACCCGTTGCGCTCCAGGTTTCTATCTTAACGGACTCGCAATTTGTGCGAATCGTCACACCCCAAAAGCCGTTCGTCACACATCTGAAAATTCATGCATCGAAGCGGAACATCGGCAGTCTATTGCGCGTAGTGGCTGTTGTAGCGGGCCCACGTAAAACATCTTCGTGGGGCAGACTTCGCGCAAATGTTGTCCTTAAATATCGTTCCGAGGAGTACTTTATGTTTCGTGCAAAATTGATTGTCCCTGCTTTGTCCGTTGTGTGCCTGCTTGCATCGCGGGCGGTCGTTCCGTCCGCGGCGTTGGCGGCATCTTCGCCATTGCGCGCCATTGTTGCGGCGCAACCCGTTGCGGGCGCGCGCATGGTGCATCTAAACCTGGCCAATGGCACCGCTAGCGCCATGGAACTGAAGATTGGTGAAACGCCTGTAACGCTCGCCGCCGGTGAAACCGTGAAGGTGAGCGCGCCAGCGGGGACGAAGATCGTCCTCGCGGCCGCAGTGGGAGAGCGCGCCGCCGGCGAAGTGCTGGCCCAGGTGTCGAAGGCCACCTCCGGCGCAACGATCCACATCAACTAAGGTCTGCCGCCTTTTGTGGCAGGACCAATTAGGGCGCCTACCGCAAGCGCAAGCTCGCGGTAGGGGTCTTTTCCTTTCACTTTTGAATTCCCAATTCCAACCGTGCGCTATGCTGCATGAATGGACCGGAAACCTCAGCGTAGCGTCGCCGTATTCTGCGCCTCCGCGGACGGGGCACGGCCCGCGTATCGCGCGGCCGCGACCGAGCTCGGTGAAGCGCTAGCGAAGCGCGCCATCGGCCTCATCTACGGTGGAGCGATGGTGGGG
>JBBRCA010000205.1:0-4772 GCA_038205325.1 Terriglobales bacterium
GCTAACACGGGTACCGGCGGATCGTCAGGATGGATCCCCATGCGAACTCCGGCCTCTTCCGCGACAGGCGCTACCTGCTTGATGAAATAGGTGTAGTTGTCCCAGATCTCTTCTTTCGAAAACTCGCGGCCATGCGAAAGAGGCTCTTTGAAAACAGCACCGTCCCAAACGCCTTGTTTGTTGGGGCTGGCGAGGTCGAACTCCCGGCCGGACGCTCCGCGAATGGTGGCGCGGCCGCTGCTCCAGATGCCGTTGCCCATGTGCGCATAAGTGGTGTAGAAGATCCCGGCTTTGCCCAAATTACGCAGGTACTGCTTGTACTCTTCGATCTTCTTGTCGCGGCCCGGAAGGTTCAAGGTGACTTCCGGCATGTTGTGCACGCTGGTATTGCCGATATTCCAAACCGTGATGCCCGCATCCGCATAGCGCTTCTTAATCTGCTGGAAGCCTTCAGCCGTGCGCAAGTCCGGAGTGGAACCGACGCTCACATAGTCGGCGCCCAATTGCTTGAGAAAGAGTAGTTCATCATCGGTTGGAGTCGCTGCCGACTGTGCGCAAAGTTTGATGCCCGGCTGGATGGTATGCACGGTCGCCCCACTCCTGGATGCGGCGCTGAGCGCGATCGCGGCGCTGGCTGTGCTTCGCAAGGCTGTCTTGCCAAACTCACGTCTACTGGTTTGTGAAGTGGTCATTAAGAGTCTCAACTAACCGCGCAGCCCGAACTCGGGCTGAGGAACACTGCGGCGCTGCTTGCGAATTGCAGCGAAGTCGAATCTGGCGTCCTGAATGCGCGTGCCGAGCACCTCGATCCTCTTGAGATCGCGAGTGCCGAGCCCTACGTCTTCGGCCAGGCGCAACGTACTGTCGCAGCGTTCGAAAGGTGGCGTGCCTCGATCGGCCATTGGATCGAACCCCATCACCGCCATCGCGACCGCGTCGGTCGAGACCGGATTCGTACCGGCAACCAGCACTCCCGGAGCGACCGGTCTGAGGTCCTCCCGAATCCATGGGCCTTCGCCACCCGTCATGGTCTTGATGCCTTCGACGATCGCCAGATGAATGGGCCGCGCGGAAATCAGGTCAACCACCGTGCGAGGAACGCGATAGGTATCTTGCCTCGGGGTGTTGGGATCGTTCTCCTGGGGCGCACTCTTGGACGGCTGCCGGTTCCCGGCGTGAACCAGACCGCGTCCACCTTTCGGCAGCAGCGAGGGTTCGTCGATACCCGCGCCTGTGCCATAAATTGTGGCGGGCGTCAGTCCGAAACAGTTCTTCATGGAAAGCGTGATGCCCGCGGTTCCATGCTCCTTCATTTTGGCGATGCTGACGAACACGTCGCAGTCTTCATAGGAATGGTTCAGATCGAATCCTGGGAAAATATAGCCGCCATGAGGCACCATCAAACGCGAGTACTTTTTCGCCCGCCCCAGGAAATTCGTGTTCTCGAATTCGACATTGGGAGCAGCGTTCAGAATGTCACGCGGTTCCCAGTTGGCCTGCAGTATGTACTCCTCTACCGGGTCCGCCATCGACCAGGGGCTCTCCAACAGTCGAATGCGGGCAGCCCCGGCCTTCCCCATCAGATGCACCGCGGCGGCGATGACGTTGGGATGAGTGTAGTGCGTATCCTCAAGAGGCAGGTAGCCGAGCCGGTACGTAGGCGATCCGGTCAGGTTGATCTTGACGGCAACCGTTTTCCCTTTCACCAGACGGCCGAGCCCTCCGATTTGATCGAACATCCTTTGCATGACGGGCAGGAGTTCGCCAGGCTCGTATGTTTTGCAGCGGGACACCGCCACAGGAGCCGCAGGCGCCGGCGTGGCGCGCGCGATGGACGAGCCCACCAGATACGCGACCGGGGTGACCGACGCAGTCTGCCACAACCATTCTCTTCGTGTCTGTTTCACATGCATTGGCTTCACTATACTCCAAGCTCCAGGGCCGCATACTGAGAAACCCGAGGCAGGTAGACCTCGACAGCGTCTCGTTGTATTTGAGTCTTGATGTCCCTGGGCGCGGGGTGATCGATTGTCGCTATCGTAGCTTTACGGAAGGACCCTGCCACCCGGACACTAGCCGAGTCCGGGCCACGATCGGCATAGAAGAGCAGATGCACGACCGCATGCTTGCGATCCGCTGCTGTCGTGTAGAACGACCCGACCGCACCGCTGTTCCAAAACCTCACCAGGTCATAGCGGTGGCTGATCAACACCGAGGAATCGTTGGCCAACAGATAAGGATCGTCAGGAGCTTTGTTTGCGACCGCTATCTTGCCACGGCCGAGAACGCGAACGGAGAAGCGCGGATGTTCAACGGCCGTTGCGCGCTTGACCGGAATGTCTGCCCACGCCGGTCCACAGATCAATAGGCCGCCCGCTTCGACGAACGAAGTCACTTGCTTACGCAAAGTTGATGACGGCTGGCCGGCATCGGGATAAATGACGGCCCGCAGATCTCGAAAGGACGAGTCGACAGCCTTGCCCTTCAAAATGATCCGGGAGTGCTGGCCTGCGCGAGCCAACAGATTGAGCAGTTCGTGGCTCAAGACTTCATTCGGTCCGGAGAAGTCCGACAGAACGCCAACCGTCGCCTCGGGAACGTACTGCATCCAATCTTTATGCGATGCGAAGAAAGCCGCCGCAGCCGTCGTCTTTTTCCACGCCTCCAGCGATGCGGGCTTACGGGCAGCTAAGCCTTCTGCAAAATCGTTATCCAGCGCGATGATCCAGCGGCCTCCGTATGCGGCGGTATCGGCGATCGCAGTCACATAAGCATCCGCTGTCAGTAGCTCATTCGCTTTGGGAGGAGCATCCACCCAAATGGCGGATTGCGGATTAGTGGCAGACGCAAGGCGAACTCTCCAGCCATTCGAATTGACCCATGGGAGGCCGGTCGGTCCGGCGCTAGCGTCATTACCACCGCCTCGTGAAATCCTTAGGCCGGGCCATTCACCTTTGAACGTGGCGATTGCCGCGGGAGTGGAATCGGACTGTGCGACGTGCAGGCCTTGTTCGATCGCCGCAGAGCGCACTCCATCGAGAGCGGCACTCTTATCGATCAAGACACAGTCAATCGCGGCGCCCTTCAACAAACTCAGCGCTGCCGGATCTGTCCAGGCGCTGGGCCAGCGCATCGGCGTCCATTCCGCGATCATCGGGTGCACACAGGATTACTCAGGTACGATCTCGTACCGGCGAGGCCGGGGTTGCGCAGCCGCGCGTTGCTCTTTGATCACGTCGGCCTCCAGTTCATCCAGGGCCTCCAACGCCTTCGAGAGATGAGCTGAAGTGTTCCGTTCCAACGGGACCTGCAATTGCCGCCACCGCGCTGCGTGAATATTGTTGTGGCGAAGCGTAAGCGCGTGAACCTCCGCTGCCTGGCGCGCCATCGGCGTCGGTAGCTCTGCCAGATTGACACCGGAAGCTAGTTGCACTGCATTGAAAACACCCACAGGCTCACCATCAATGTTGAGAGTGTAGCGCCCCACAGCAAGGCCGCGAACTCTGAGCATCTGCTGGTTGAGTGCCGCGACGAAATCGGAAGAGTGCACCGCCAGCGCAACGATGGGGTCCGCCATGTTGATCGGCATGGGGAGGGCCTCGTCGAACTGGGTCCACGAGATGCCCTGAGCCCCGCGGACGTCTGCGACATGAGTGTTACTCTGGCGCATCGGCTCTTTCCGTCCAACATCCAACTCGACGTCGCTAATCAGGGCGGGCGCGTTCCAGGCTCTAAGCAGAGCCTCCGCCATCAAGAGGTGTCCACCTGGGCCAGGATGCACGCGGTCAGGTAGTATCTTGGCGGCGCTGGTCGCGTCGGCAGTATTGGCCTTCTGCAGAGACGCGACGACGGGGTTATTGAGGTCCGCGACACCGAGTTTCTGATCGGCCGCAAGTTGTTTGAGAAAGTCGCTGTAGCGCAGCAGCACCTGATTGTAGCCGCCTTCGAATAGAGGCGGGCGCGTCACGTCGTCATAAGGCGACGGTTGGATGAGGGTGATGCGGATACCCGGAATCTGGTGCTTCACCGTGTCGACGATATGTTTGTAGCCTGTCGAAAACTCATCAAAAATCTGCTGATCGAAGGCGCGATAACGACCGTCGTTCATGCCCAGCATGATGGTCAGAACGGTGGGATTGTAAGGCAGCACGTCGCGCCAGATCCGAACGTCCATGGGCCCGCCTCCTCCTCCCGTGACACGGTCTCCGCCCCAACCCGAATGCACGAAGCTGATATTGAGCTTGGGGAACCGGGTGACTACAAAGGTTTCAGCGAAGGTGGTGTAGAGCCGCTGGTCGGTAATGCTGTCGCCAAAGAATACGACGCGATCGCCATCCCGCAAGGCGAACGCACCCTGGGCCGCTAGGGACTGGCACCCCAGCGCCAGGGCGACCGATATCCAGAGCAATTTCTTTCGTGCGGGCATGGCACACAGTATATCGCTGACTGGCGATTGGTTTTAGGGGCGCGTGGTTGATTGGTCTAAGTCGGCTGGGAGAAGGACGAACGGCTTCCCCGATTCGGATCGGACGGCCCGAAAATCGCGTAAATCGACTGTGAGTATTCGATCAACCTGCAGGCGCTCGGCTGTTGCAATCACCGCGGCATCAGCGAGGCCCAGGTCGAGTTCCCGGTACTTGGCAACAAGGGCCCGCGATCGAACCAGGTCGGCGTGGCTGAACTGTTCCAGGTTGAACGACCCGCGGATGATGTCGTCCAGGAAATCGAGCTCAGCGTCGATGCCGAGCCGTACTCGCAGCAAATAGTCAATT
>JBBRCA010000206.1:0-4768 GCA_038205325.1 Terriglobales bacterium
CGAATACGACGCCTTTTTCAACGATCTTAAGTGCTTTTCCCATGTGCCTTGTCTCCTGAATTTTTCGCAGCTTCGTGCGCTCCGGGAGCGCCGTTCCTGGTCTCAAACCGTGCCGTCATTCCACGTATATACGATGCAACAGGCCCGCGTAGGTACTCAGCAGGTTCGTTGTTCGCACACGATAGCGCGCACCGCAACGAACTTTGAAACACCCTAAGCGTATCGACATATGTGTCGAAAACGAAGCTATACACGCTGAACGGCGAGATTATGCATTGAACGGCAACGATGAAACCTGAACGGTCGCCAAAACCTGAACGGACGCCAACATTGTTATGATGAAGACGACGCGAACTTCAGCCGATACGGGAGACTTGACCGACGCCATGGCGACTATTTACGACCTGATCGTCATCGGTTCCGGCCCCGCGGGCCAGCGCGCCGCCATCTACGGCGCCAAGCTGGGCAAGAAAATCGCCGTCGTAGAAAGCCGCGAAGTCGTCGGCGGGGCCTGCATCAACACCGGCACCATCCCCTCCAAAACCATGCGCGAAGCCGTCCTGCACCTCTCCGGCTATAACTACAAGTCGATTTACGGCATGAACTACCGCGTCAAAGAACGCATCACGATGGCCGATCTCGCCTTCCGCGTTCAGCACGTCATCAAGACCGAGGTGGACGTCACCGAAGCGCAGCTTTCGCGCAACAACGTCGAGATGCTGATCGGCACGGCCAGCTTCGAAGACGCGACGCACGTCAAAGTCGCAAATTCCAAAGGCGCGAGTGTTTATGAAGCGAAGAATGTGCTGATTGCGACCGGGACCAAGCCAGCAGATTCGCCCAAGGTCCCCATCAACGGCACGACCATCGTCAACTCCGACCTCATCATGAACCTCAAAGAGCTGCCCAAGACGATGATCATCGTCGGCGGCGGCGTCATCGGTGTCGAGTATTGCTGCATGTTCGCCGCGCTCGGCGTTCGCGTCACGCTCATCGAGCGCCGCCCGCGCCTTCTGGAGTTTGCAGACACGGAAATCGTCGAAGCCCTCAGCTATCACCTCCGCGACGCGCGCGTCACCATGCGCCTCAACGAAGAAGTCGAGTCGGTCGAAGAACTCGCCGACGGCACCGTGGTCGCGAACCTCGAATCGAAAAAGAAGCTCACCGGCGACGCTCTGCTCTACGCCGTCGGTCGCCAAGGCAACGTCGACGAGTTGAACCTCGCCGCTGCGGGCGTCGAAGCCGATGCGCGCGGGCGCATCCCGGTGGACAAAGACTTCCGCACCAGCCAGCCCACCATCTTCGCCGCCGGAGACGTCATCGGTTTCCCATCCCTGGCCTCGGTGTCGATGGAGCAGGGCCGTATCGCCGCCGCGCGCGCTTTCGGCGACGATCAGATCGTCTCCAACCCCAGCTTCTACCCCTACGGCATCTACACCATCCCCGAAATCTCCTTCATCGGCAAGACCGAAGAGCAGCTCACCGAAGAAGATGTCCCCTACGAGGTCGGAGTGGCGTACTATCGCGAAATCGCGCGCGGCCAGATTCGCGGCGACACCACCGGCCGCCTGAAACTCATCTTCCACCGCGAATCGCACGCAATTCTCGGCGTCCACATCATCGGCGAAGGCGCCAGCGAGTTGCTGCACATCGGCCAGGCTGTCATGTCGCTCGGAGGCAAGCTCGATTATTTCGTCGAAACGGTTTTCAACTATCCAACTCTCGCGGAGTGTTACAAAGTTGCAGCTTTCAATGGCCTGAATCGCGTCAGCAAGTTCGATTAGCGAGGGCCGGAACTGAAACAAACCGGCAAAGGGAGGTACGCATGGCGAAGCAAAACGAAACTCCATCCCTGAAGACAACCACCGTCGGTGTTGTCATGGCGGAGCGCATCTATGCTGGCCTCATCGTCGACCACAAGCTGGTGGGCAAGCTGCAAACGTATCCCGCCGGTCCGGCGGTGGGCGACGCGGACGACGATACCTCACTGGTGGAACTGCCCACCGATTCGCTCATCAAAGAAATTTGCGAACTCATCGCCTCAGTCGCGAAAGGGAGTGAGACCTCGCTCGGCGCAGTCGGCATCGCCCTTCCCGGCCTCGTCCGCAGCGGCGTCGTAGAGGAGGCTCCCAACCTGCCGCAGCTTAAGGGCGCGCGCATCCACGACCTGCTGACCGCGCACCTCGCGACTCACGGCATCACCGCTCCGGTGAATGTGTCGAACGATGCGGACAGCGTCGCCGCAGGCCTGGCCTCGTTGCACGGCAAACTCGACCACCTGATTCGCGTCTGGACCCTTGGCACCGGCATCGGGTACGGACGCTATCCCTTCACCGAGGGCGTATGGGAGGGCGGCCACACCGTCGTCTCGCTCGACGACAAGGAGCGCTTCTGCGGCTGTGGCGGACGCGGCCATCTCGAAGGCATCATGGGCCACCGGGCGATGCGCCTGCGCTTCCTCGATCTCGAACCCGAAGAAGTCTTCGCCGCCGCGAACACCAAGAACGGTGCCCCCCGCTGCCTGGAGTTCAAGCACCTGTGGCACAAGGCGCTCGCGGCGGCGACCGCGACTTCGATCCACCAAGCCGGCCCCGGAAAGTTTTTCCTCACCGGCTTCAACGTCCGCTTCGTCGACCTCAAGATGCTGAAGGACTATCTGCATCAGATGGTCAAGATGAGTCCCATCCAGGGCTACTCCGTGGAAATTGTGAACGACGACTGCACCACCCGCGTCATCGGCGCGGCGGTCGCGGCAGAGCACGCTGCGGGGCGGTAGACTGTTGTACCGCCCAGTGGTACATTGGAATCAATGATCGCAGGTTGGCGTGACGACTGGCTTCGACAGTTTCTCGAAGACGATAAACGCTCGCGCAAAATACCGGGCGACATCGAAGATCGATTGTTCCGCAAGCTGCAAATGATCGACGACGCGACCTGCGACGCCGATCTTCGTATTCCGCCGAGCAATCATTTCGAGAAACTGTCGGGTGGGTTGGCGGGCCTTCATTCGATACGTATCAATGGCCGCTGGCGACTGCTCTTTAGATGGAACGGGAGCGAGGCGAGCGGCATTTATCTGGACGACCACTCATACCGTTGACGGAAAAGGTTTTCGGAGGAAAGATGTTGATGACCAAGCGCAAGCCCGTAAGTGCCGGAATCCTTCTTGTCGAAGAGTTCCTCGAACCACTGCATATGAGTCAGACGGAGTTGGCCGAGCAGTCGGGCCTCCCACGCAAGCATGTCAACGAGCTCTGTCGCGACCGTCGCGCCATCACCGCAGACACAGCGCTGATCCTGGCCCGCGTCTTCGGCAACAGCCCGGATTTCTGGCTCAACACGCAGCGTCGCACCGATCTCTGGGACGCAATGCATACGCCCAACCGTCGTCTCCGCATTCAGCGCGCGAAACCTCTACCCAAACGGCTCTTCGCGCAAGCCGCGTAGACCTCTACCGCTGGCACTTCGGGCAATAAATCGTCGTTCGCCCGCCCACAACAATCTTCTTGAGCGCCGCTCCGCAATCGAGGCACGCTTCACCGGCGCGCCCATACACTTTATGCTCAAGCTGAAAAAATCCGCGCACGCCATCCGCGTCCACATAGTCCGAAACCGACGAGCCTCCAAGCTCGATCGCCTTCGCCAACACGTCTTGCAGCGCGACGCGCAAACGGTCCAGTTCCGCGCGCGTCAGTCTGCCCGCAGCTTTGCGAGGCCGGACGCCCGCGCGAAACAAGCTCTCATCCGCATAGATGTTCCCCACCCCATGCAGGATCGACTGGTTCAACAGCGCGGCTTTAATCGCCAGCTTCCGCCCCTTGAAAAGTCTTGCGAAATCATCCGCGCTCACCGTTGTCGGTTCCACACCCGGCCCCGCGTAGCCGCTCGGTTCAGTCACAACCGACAACCGCCCAAACCGTCGCGGGTCCACGAACCGCACCTCCCGCCCATCCGCCAGCGACAGCACGGCGTGCGTATGCGACGGCAACGGCACCTCAGGCCGCGACACCAGCAACCGCCCCGTCATCCCCAGATGCACCAGAAACTGCGCGCACTTTGCGTCGTCATGCTTATCTTTTTTTTTGTCATCCTGAGCGGATATTTTGTCATCCTGAGCGGAGCGAAGGACCTGCTTCTTGTTCGGAGTGCCACTCCTTCCACTCCTCAAATCCATCACCACGGTCTTCCCCACCCGCCGCACTTTCTCAATCCGCGCCCCCGACAGCGCCTCTACAATCTCCGCTTCCGTCGACTTAAACGTCTGCGGCTTCCCGCTCGTCCACACCGACACAATCCTCTGCCCACGCACGCGCGCGTTAACGCCGTTGGCGACCGTCTCGACTTCAGGAAGCTCAGGCATAGGCTATTCGATGCGAAGCGAGACGCATAGACTTCAGACTGAGGCCAAATGTCGTGAGCATCCTGTCCGAGTCTTTGCTGCAAAAGGTCTGGACCGAATGCCTGCCGTGTCGGGCGGTCCAACCTCACGAACATTCCAACTTTGACGCAAACCGTGCAACCATCTGCTTGAAGTGAACGCATTTGGCTCGGCGAGCCGTTCACCCCAAACCTGTCAAGCCCCCCAGCCTGTGGAAAACTCACAATACCCCTATAAAAACTGCTCAACATCGCGAAAGAAACTTGGCATACTTATCCCGTCCAACCGTTATAATAGAGATAGAGCAATCCCACCCAGCCCGGCTACCCGCCGGGCTGTTGCATTTAACCCCATCAGCTTAGCCGTCGTGACTCTTCAAGGTTCCTTAGC
>JBBRCA010000207.1:0-4702 GCA_038205325.1 Terriglobales bacterium
TCTTCGCGCAAAATACGTTCGAGATCCGCGACCAGGCGACACACATCTTCGGTGCGCACACGCTCCGCTTCGGCGGAGAGATACGCTTCGAGCAGAACAACGACAACCTGCCCGGTAAAGTGCGACCGCTCTATGCTGTGCAGGGACTCTTCAACTTCGCCAATGATGCGCCGATCTTCGAGGAGATCAATGCCAATACGGCCACCGGCGGCGCGCCGAACACGCAGCTCTATCTGCGCTCCAAAAACATTGCGCTCTACGTTCAGCACGACTGGAAAGTGACGCCCACCTTCACCCTCAACACCGGCTTCCGGTATGAAATCTACACGCCCATCACCAACAAGAACAAAAATATCAGTCATCCGGTGCTGGGGCCTGCAGGTTCAGAACTTTCCGGTTTGAAGCTCGTCCCGCAAAACCAGTTTTACAATACCGACTACGGCCACTACGGACCCAGGCTCGGCTTCGCCTGGGTGCCAACCTATTACGGGGGCAAAGTCGTGTTCCGCGGTGGCGCAGGTATCGCCTACAACCATCTCGACGCGGCGCTGTTTGAAAACCAGTCTTTCGATAATGCACAGGGCGCAGCCACCTTCGACCTCTGTTGCGCCACAAACACGATCCCTGGTGACCCCAACAGCCTCGCGCACACAGGCATCACCTATGTGCTGGGCACCAGCAACGCTGTCAACAGCTTCCCCGCCAACAAGGCGCTGGCCGTCGGCGTCAATGCCAATGGTTTTCCGGCGAACGGCAATCAAATCGAGCTCTACGGAACTGCCGGAACCATCCGCAATCCGGTGAGCTATCTATACTCGCTTGAGAACCAGGTAGAACTGCCAGCGAGGTTGGTGCTGACTGTAGGATACGCAGGCAGCATCGGGCGGCACTATGCCCGTCTCGTGAACCAGAACTTCCTCTACAACAACAACAACTCACCAGTTTTCCAGTCTTTCTTTGCTCAAACCGATGGGGTGCAGTCTTACAACGCGCTCAACGTGCGCGTCGTTCGGCCGCTGAGTCATGGGTTCTTGATTGAGGGTAATTACACCTTCTCGAAGAGTCTCGACCAGGTGTCAAACGGTGATGGTCCGAACGCTGGTGCCAACCAAACCAATCCGGCCAACAACCACACCGAGTATGGCCCGTCGGACTACGACTCGCGCAACCGCTTCACGATTCTTGCGCTCTACACCTCGCCCAAGGTGCATACGGGCAATGCGATCCTGAATGCTGTCGCCAACGGGTGGCAAGCCAATACGATCGTCACCGGGCACTCAGGTTTCCCGTTCACGCCGGTGACCTTCAATCTTGTGGCAAACGTCATCACCAATGCTGCGGTTGTGGGCCCAACGCGGCCCCTCGGCATTCTTGCCGGTGGCGGTCCGATCGGCACAAGCTGTTCGAACGAGGCCTTCAAGACCGGATCGAACTTCCCCAACGGAGGCACCGCCTACTTCAACATCACTGCGCCTGTGCTGGCACCGGGACAAAACTTTATCTACACGCCGGGCATCGGTCGCAACAGCTTCAATGGCCCGTGCTACCGGGACGTCGACCTCACCCTCGCCAAGCAGGTTGAGTTCCCCACCTACGGCGATCAGCACGCTGTCCTACGCTTCCAGGCCACCATGCTCAACGCTTTCAACCTGCTGCAACTCTCGCCGATCACCAACGGCAACTCGGGCGGCGGAGCGAACATCAACGACGGGAACTTCGGCAAGGCCACCAACGTGGATGCGGGCCGAGTCATCGAGCTGTCGATGAGGCTGAACTTCTAGCGCGGCTTCCCCGATCTTCTTCAAGGGACGGAGCACGTATTGTCCGTCCCCTCCTCTTGCGACCCACTCCAGGTGATTCGATGAATGTCATGGTTCGCCGCACGCTAGTTGCTGCCCTTCTTTCCCTGTTTCTGAACGGTGGAGTTCAGGCCCAGGCCGTTCAGCGCATATCCATCGATGCGAACGCCCCCACCACGCCGTTCCCGCATTTCTGGGAGCAGACGTTTGGTTCCGGGCGCGCGATTCTTTCGCTGCGCGAGAGCTATCGCAACGATCTGCGCAGCGTGAAGCAGATAACAAATTTTGACTCCGTTCGCTTTCACGGCATCCTAATGGACGACGTCGGACTCTACGACCCGGACCGCAGAACTCAGAACCCCGGCCTTGCCGCGCAAGCTGCTAACGATGCGTCGGTCTACAACTTCTCCTACATCGACCAGATCTACGATGGCCTGCTGGCCAACGGCGTTCGCCCCTTCGTTGAACTCAGCTTTATGCCCCAGAAGATGGCGTCCGATCCCGCCGCTCTGCACGCCTTTTGGTACAAGCAAAACGTCTCGCCACCGAAGGATTACAAGCTCTGGGACGCGATGATCACGGCCTTCGCGCAACACCTGATTGCGCGTTACGGCATTGAGGAAGTCGCGCACTGGAACTTTGAAGTCTGGAACGAACCCAACATCGACTTCTGGGTCGGTAACCCGAAACAGCCCACCTACTTCGAGCTCTACGACCACACCGCACGCGCGCTGAAGGCAGCCAGCCCCCGCATCCGCGTCGGCGGCCCTGCGACCGCGCAGGCCGCTTGGGTGGGCGACTTCCTCGCGTACTGCAAGCAGAAGAACGTTCCCGTCGACTTCGCCTCCACGCATGTCTATGCCAACGACACCGCGCCCGATGTCTTCCACACGCAGGAAGTCATCCCGCGCGACAAGATGGTGTGCCGTGCCGTCCGCAAGGTCCACGACGAGATTGCGCACTCGCCCTTTCCGGCTACGCCGCTCATCTTCTCCGAGTACAACGCCAGCTACGCGAACGAGCCTAACGTCACCGACTCCGTCTACATGGGGCCGTGGCTGGCGACGACCATCAGTCAATGCGATGGCCTGGTCGAGAACATGAGCTACTGGTCGTTCTCCGATGTGTTTGAAGAGCAGGGCGTAGTGCGGACGCCGTTCTACGGCGGATTCGGCTTGATCGCGGAGGACTCGATCCCCAAGCCCACGTTCAATATTTTCGCGTTGCTGCACCGGCTCGGCGACCGACGCCTGCAGCTCAATTCCGACTCCGCGCTGGCCACGAAAACCGCCGACGGCTCGCTCGTCGTGGCGCTGTGGAACTACGCTCCTCCGACAGGCACGGGAGCAAATTACACCCTGCCGCCCGCGAGCCCTGGCCCCGGCAAAACGATGGAGGTCGCATTCGCAGGTGAGGCGAAGAACGCGGCCGTCACGCTCTATCGCGTCGACAGCACCCACGGCAATGTGATGCGCGCGTTCGATGCGATGGGCCGTCCGCCCACTCCCAGTCGCGAGCAGATTCGCGAACTCCAAAAAGCCGGAGCCGCCGCGCCGCCGGAGCACGTCAGCCTCGCGAACGGTACACTCACAGTCACGATTCCAGCCCAGGGGCTGGTGCTGCTCAAGTTCGAACACGTTCGCAAGTAACGAGCGGGCGTGCAGAGCGTCCTATTAAAGGCCATGCCGACCTCTCATCTCTCGCGACGATCCGCTCTGCAATTGTTTGCAGGGGCCGCTGCCGCGCAAGCGCTCGCAGTGAAGGCGCAGCCTACTCTAGCACCTGCAGACGATGCGCTGCTTGACGACATCGAGCGCCGCGCCGCACTTTTGTTCTGGGAGCAGGCCGACCCGGCGAACGGTCAAGTCCTCGACCGCGCTTACGCCAACAACACAACCGGAAAGCTCAGTTCGCGAAACTCGCTCTCGAGTATTGCTGCGACTGGCTTTGGACTGTCCACGCTGTGCATCGCGGATCGGCGCAACTATTTTCCGCATGATGCCATCGTCGCGCGTGTCCGCACGACGCTCGATTTCCACCTCAACAAACTCGCGCACACTCACGGCTTTTTTTCGCACTTCAACGACATCCACAACGGCAAACCCGCCGACCACAGCGAAATTTCCTCCATCGATACCGCGATCCTGCTCTGTGGCGTGCTGACCGCGCGAGCGCATTTTCGCGACGCGAAAATTACAGACCTCGCGACCAAGCTCTACGTGCGCGTCGACTGGCCGTGGATGCTCAACGGCGGCAGTACGCTTTCGATGGGCGTTCGCGATGGCGCGTTCCTCAAGGACCGCTGGAATCATTACAGCGAGTTGATGATGATCTATCTGCTCGCGATCGGATCGCCGACCCACCCCGTCGCGCCCGCGCTGTGGGACAACTTCACGCGCCCCCACGTCAACTACGCCGGGTTCGAATATATTTCTGCACCCGACCCGCTGTTCGTGCACCAGTATTCGCACGCCTGGTTCGACTTCCGTTATAAACGCGACCGCTACGCCGATTACTTCGCGAACTCGATCACGGCGACGCGCGCGCACAAGGCTTTTTGCCTGTCGCTCAAACTCGGATACACAGACGATTACTGGGGCATCACGTCGTCCGATTATCCCCACGGCTACACAGCATGGGGCGGTCCACCGCTTATCGGCCCCGTGGATGGCTCGGTCGTTCCCTGTGCGGCAGCCGGTTCGCTGCCCTTCCTACCCGACGATTGCCTGCGCGTGCTGCGTTCACTCAAAGCGAAGTTCGGCGCAAAGGCCTATGGGCGCTATGGTTTTTGCGATGCCTTTCACCCCGCCGCCAACTGGTACGACGAAGACGTGTTGGGCATTGACCTTGGCATCTCCGCGTTGATGGCCGAGAATTTGCGCACCGGTTTCGTGTGGTCGACG
>JBBRCA010000208.1:0-4679 GCA_038205325.1 Terriglobales bacterium
GTGGGATAACCCAGGACGCGCCCCAGTAAGAACTGAAGGAGGAGCGACCACAGCCGCGTGGCGCCCGGCCCGCGGAGTACCGCAGACCGGCTTCGCGTCCGGGTCGCTCCGCTGTTTCCCCACCACCCGCATAACGAACACCCAGCGTCCGGGCTATCGGACAGCAGAGCCGTCCGATAGTCCTCCTCGGGCGTCACGCTATGCGTTGACGGCTGGGCGATGCCGAGGCCGTGGTGACGCTGCCCTCGCGGTCTGCCAGGACCTAAATCCCCCGACTTCCCTATTGCTCCGCGACGCTCTCCTCATGGTAGCGGCCGCAGCGCGCCGTCAACCCGTTCGACAAGCTCAGGGTTGACCGCGCGCTTTGTCGGCCGCTCGCATGAGAGCGTCTCGCGGAGCAACCGCGAGAGGTCGAACTTAACAGCTCTCATCATCAAACCATCGTATGGGTATCGATATCTATGCGGAGTGGGACGGTATGACTGACGCGGAGAAGGACGCGCAGGTCACCGGCTTTAGTGTCGAGCACGGCCATGTGGGCTATCTGGGTGAAGCTTATTACGCCCAGCCGTTCGCGACGAAGCACCTCTTTCCGGAGGCCTTCATGTACGGCCGTGCGCCGATCACCGCGGCAACGCTCCTCAAGCGGCTGCCCGAGGCGCTCCAGATCGCGGAAAGGCGCGAGCGCCAAATGTACGGCGTGACCGACGCCGAGGCCATCAAGCGCGTGCTGAAAAGCTACCGCGATTTCGTGGCGCTGTGCGCGCAGAAGGAATACGAGACCGGACACTCCTGTCTCATCATCGCGAGCCACTAGCTCGCGCTCACCCGACGCTTCGGCGTCGGGTGGGTCATGTTTGGACCATCGCCGCGGCGATCTGCTCCTGGTATTACACTTCGGGCTGCCAGCCGCCGCGGCGGATACTGCCCCGCACAGCTCAACTATTTCCCGAACCTTCTATCAATCTGCTTGCCGCTGGAGCCGCACGCGGCGAAGGCGCGACCGCAAGCGCTCGCGCGAGGGCCGTGTGCGGAGCCAGGGCTTCGCATGAGGCCCCGACGGGCCGAACGTCACCTGCGGCGACGAGCAGGCCGTCGGCGCCTTTAAGGATAGGCTCCCACCCGCCCCGTGGTGCTGTCTGGGCGTGCGGACCGCTTCTCTACTGACACATCCCTAGCATGCAGCCTTGAAGGAAAAGGGCGCGGCATCCAAAAGCCCGAGAATTCTTAGCTACCCATCAATCGGCGAAATGACCTAAAACAGCATATGGCGTGTGGCCTAGGGTTTAGGTAATTCGACGACTTGTTTGCGCCGAGCCTGTTCGTTCCGTAACTCCACTATCGCCGCCAGATTGGACAACAGCGCTTTGCCATAGTTGGATTCCAGATCGATCTCGCCGATCAGTATTCGACTCTTGGGGTCCAATGCACGCAGCGCCGCCGGGAGATATACAGGCTTCCCCCTCGCCCGGCTAAAGCGCGCGATAAGGCACGCCATGGTATACGGCTTTCCGCTATCGCCCACTCTTGAATAGTACACATAGTCAAGAATGGTCATCGACCAACCAAGGTCCTTAGCGCTGTGCGCGATATCCTTAGGCCACCCGGCGAAGAAGAAGTCCAACTGATCTTTTTTCGCCCAATCTGAAATCTTATTGCCGCCTCGCCTCGCAATCACTTGCTCTTTGTACGGAGGGGACGCTTCGCAGTTGTCTTCGATGAGGGCGGAAAGCCGATCTTCAGCAGCTTTCGGAAACTCACCATCGTGGCGGCACGTGACCGCCAAAACGAAGTCTCCAATCTCCACGCCGTCAGGAACATTGAAGTCGTCTCCGCGCCTGCGTTGCCATTCGAGTACCTTCTTGACGGTCTCATTGATGCGCAACATATCCGGCGGGTCCGGATAGTAGTAGTCACAAAAATCGAGATTCATGAAATCGTACGGGAACGAAGCCATGACGTTTAAGTGGCTTCTCTTAAGCGTAAGACGATCGATTTTTGCGTAGTCGTCCTGGAGATGCTCATCCTCCAATTTCGTCGCAATACTTGCCAGTGTCGGACACTGTGCTGTGAAGTCGTCATCTTGGAATAGAACTACCTTTTCCAGCTCTCCCAAAGTTCCCGCGTTCTCAACCGCCAGCAGATCCTTGATCTCCGTGTACTGCTCCGCGTCGACTTCGCAGAACCTGACCGACGGGATCGAATAGCCGTCTTGATCGAGTTTGAGAATATTCTCATGCAACAACATAAACACGTCGATCATGGATCGCGCGCAAAGAGTGAAGTATCTCGGCTCGCGAACTCCCTCAAGCTTTTCTCTCACGCCCCTCAGGTGCGGCAGCCAGTAGTCTCGGCGTTTGCAATGCTTCTTTGGATCGTTCCACCATCTACCGAAGTCCGTCATGCACCCTACTCTTCCGAAAACACTTCAGCCAGAATTTGATAAAACAACTCTCTTCGCTTTCCGAGACTGGACTCCCGATTGGAAGTTTCAAACGCGACGACAAGCTTTTCAATAAGTGGCGCGTGCTTCTTTCGCTTAAAGAGCGGAGCCAGCAGCGGATGGCTCCGATCGATTTCGATTTGCCCCTTGCTAGAACGGAAGTCGACAGGCGCTTCTGACCGGCGGTCCGGCGTCTGTTCGCTCTTCGGTCTTTCAACCCGATGAATTGACCTTATAGGCTCACCGGTACTCTTGCGGATACTTTCGACAAATTTCGTTTCGCTTTTTTCTGCAACGCGCTCTCGACGCTGCTTGTTACGCAATTTCTCTTCCCCCCAAGTTTCTGGAAAAATGCGCTCATGCAGAAGAGAGTGCATAAACGCCTGAACTCTCATATAGTGGGGATGCAATTCGTTGAAACTGTCTCGATCAATATTTAGTGCATCATCAAATCCACGAATAACAAACAGTTCACTCGATAACATCGCGTATCGAGGACCTTCGGCATACGGATAGGTCATCATCGCGTTGTCGTATTTGCCAATCGCGACATTGCTAAGCCGAATCAAAACGCCTTGAATGTCGCGTGGATATAAGCGTCCGGTTTGTTGGAAAAGATACCCTTTGAACTCAAGCGGCATTCCCGCAACGTCAAGGTTGGAATACTTAACCTCATACAAATTGAATTGTTCATCAATGCCTTTAACTATGATTTTGTGCTGCACAAAACTGACGGCCTCTTTATGCGGGCCGTCTTCGAGTTCGAACTCCTCCTTCTTTTTATCCGTAAGGCGGCACTGTTTTGCAACATATCCCCCGCGGATAGATGGGAGCGCAATGGGATTGGACAACTCCATGTTGTCGAGCTGAACGCGAAAGTCGAATTCCTTGAGAGTTGACTGTCGATCAGCGACCATTGGAAGGCTAACGGCCACATTTCGCGCGTCCGTCAACGGCAACGGAGCAGCGAGCGCTATACCAAAAATCATCTGATCGTAATTAGACAGAAGATTCAGCGATTGTGTAGGTTTCTTACTATTATAAATCGCATCAAGAAATCGATCAAAGTTCTTGTAAGGGCCGGTGTGATTGAACACAACCTTGTTCCCAAAGCGCGAAAGGCCGCGCATCCTCTTTCTGAACGGCTCACGAAGATATTTGGTGAAAACACGAAGGCCTTGTTTCGCGGTGTCATATTTCTCCTCCACAATCTGAAACTCACCGCCATGTATCTCTTCGTCGTCTCCAGCGGCTGCTTTCTTCGCAATCTTATCCATCTCCTGTCGGGTGTATGGGGGAAATTTTATCACTGCCCGAAACGCCGTTTTGCTTTCCTTATGATGTGACTCGATATCGAAGCGTGTGCAAATTTGAGCGAGTGACAATATGCCAAGGCCAAGCCTACCAATTACAGGACGGCCCTTGTCCGTGATAAGCGCTATCGGCGTGCGCTTGTAGCTGCTCCCAATTCCACGGTTCATCAGACGGCGAAATTCATCCTGCGACATTCCAATACCGTTGTCTTGGCACGAGAACGTTTCAAAACTTGGAAAGCCGGTATGTAGCTTAACAAGGCGAGCATCCGCATCGAACGAGTTCGATACGAGTTCTTTGATGGCTCCTGCGGGCGTCCGGTAAAGGCCCTGCGAAAGGTGGCCGAAAACCTTCGCCGACAAAATAATTGGCTGCCACGATTCACTCATCGTGCGATCTGGGGGCTGTCAGGCAGCCTTGCGGAGGATGACGATCTTTTCAATCAAGACTCTCTTGCCCGTAGAACCCTTTGAGCGCTTCCATTCGACAATCTCGTCGAGCTTGAAGCCCTGGGCCCGCGTTGTTGCGAGTTCAGCAAAGATACCGGGCGTATCGATATAAAGGCCCAAAAGTGACTGCTGATCTCTAATCACATAGGCGCATTTTGCGCCCGGCTTGAGCATCTCATGCATCTGCCGCAAATGGCAAATCATTCCTCCGAAGTACTCCTGAACCATGCGCCCGTAGAGTTTAGAGAAGCCATCCGTGTGCCCCCGGGCGCGCCAGTTTAGCTTTCGGGCGATATCTTGAACCGCACTATATCGAGAAACGTATGTCGCATCGGAGTCGGTCTTGTAAATGCCTTTAGTATGGCAACGAATCATGCGTTGTTTGAGAGGTCTCAAGTCCTTCGTCGCACGCACGTGACCTAGCATCACAAGCTCCAGGCGGGTGCTCCTCGTATAGTCGTGCTCGGCGGGGT
>JBBRCA010000209.1:0-4670 GCA_038205325.1 Terriglobales bacterium
CTACGCCGTCTTTGGAATCGACATATCTCTTCCTCTATTCAACCGCAATCAGGGTGCTATCGCCTCGGATACTGCGGCGATCGAAGCGGTGCGCAGTCAGATTGTAGCGGTGGATTTGAGCCTCAAGTATGAAGTCACACAAAACCTGGTCCGTTTCGAAGGAGCGCAAACTCGAGTCGCGGTGTACCGCAGTGGCGTTCGCGACCAAGCGGCGCGAAATCTGGATGTTGTCCGTAAGACGTACCGCTACGGGCGGATTCCTCTCCTGGATGTGATCGCGGAACAACGCCGATACATCGATCTCGAAACAGGATTTACGAATGTATTGTTTGACGCTTATGCCGCGCGCGTTGCGCTCGAACAAGCAGTGGGTGCGAGCCTGCCATAAAGGATGAATTTTATGAAAAGCGATGAGATGAAGGAACCTACCTCGAATCCACGCCGCCTGAAGTGGATGGGCTTCGGCATAATCGCAATTCTCGCGATTCTTGCCGCGATATGGTTTGGCGTGCGGCACGGTGGCGGCGAAAAGTCGGCATCACAGGAACCGATGTCGAGCATGGCCGGAATGACCCCTCCGGCGAGTACGGTGTCCTCTGAATCCAGTGGAATGACTGAGGAAGTACGGGTAGACCTTGCTCCCGAAGATTTGAAGAAGGCGAGAATCCAAACCTTTTCCGTAGGCATGTCAGCGACATCAGCCACGCTTCGCGTCCCTGGAATTGTCCAGCCGAATGAGTATCGCGTCGTGCATGTAACGCCGCTCGTCGCTGGCGTCATCAGGCAAGTGCCTGTTGTGCTCGGCGATCATGTTCGGCAAGGGCAACCGTTAGCGGTTATTTTTAGCAGCGAACTTGCGGAAGCGGAAACGCAATATCTGGCGATGCTCGCCGAGCTCGATGCGGACCACAAGAGGCTCGAACGAACGCAAAACCTCGTCAAGCTCGGTTCTGCCAGCCAGCAGGAGGAAGAGGAAGTGACCGCGAGCCATGCCGCACACGAAGCGCATGTGCGGGCCGCGCAAGAAAAACTGAAGCTGCTTGGTGCAAACGATCGGCAGATTGCTGCATTGAAACAAGCAGAACAAATAAACCCGAATCTGTCTGTTCCGGCGCCGATCGACGGCGTAGTGCTGGTGCGTAACGCGAACGTGGGTCTGGTTGTGGCACCAGGACAGGATCTCCTTACTGTTGCCGATCTCTCCAAGGTATGGGTGATGGCAAGTGTGAACGAGAAAGACTTTGCAGCGGTTCGCGTAGGCTCGACGGCGACCATAACGGCGCCCGCGTATCCTGCGCGTTCGTGGAAGGGCCGCGTCTCGTACATCCAACCGCAAGTAGACGCGACGACGCGTACGGCACAAGCGCGCATTGAAGTGGCGAATCCAGGAGAAAGTCTGCGAATTGAAATGTATGTTGATGTTGAGTTTTCCTCACAAGGCAGCGTGGGACTTGTTGTGCCGGAGACTGCCGTGCAATCGATCGGAGCAGGGCAATACGTTTTCGTTCCCGTCAAGAATAGTGAGGGAAGTTTCGCGCTACGCCCGGTGCATCTGGGGTCGGCAACGAACGGTTACTATGCAGTCACCGAAGGATTGAAACCCGAGGATGTGGTGGTGACCGAGGGAAGCTTCATCCTGAAAGCCGAGGCGATTCGCCAGCACCCAGATCTCAAGTAAGGCCATCCGAACTGTAGCTTTTCAAAAAAGCGAAAGGATGGCGTACTCAACGCGGCAGAGCGCCAACGTTTCAAGTTCCTGATGTCGCAAGGTGCGATGGCAGTCGACTATCGAACAATTGTCCGAAATGGAGTTGGATGCTCCTGGATGCAGCGGGAATGGATCCATTCGTCAGACAATGACGCACCTGATCCGCGCACATGAGGGTGGTTCAGAATCTTTGAGGGCAGAATGTCTGTAGCTGAAATGCGAAGTACCTGGTGGAAGGGCGATGACTATAACACTCTTGCTGAAGCTCATTCAGCTTAGCTATTGGCGAGTAGTCGCGGGAAGGCGTATGTTGAAGACTTGAGTGACGAAGATGCAGCCTTATCAGCAACGCCGGAGCTGTACGGTAAAAAGAAACTCGCCGCGTCTCTTGGTGAGCTGCTCCTGCACGTAGCGAATCACGGTACACATACTCGTGCTCAGATTGCGGCGTCTATCCGCCGCTTTGGCAAAAATCCGGGCGTGCTGGAGTACCTGAATTTTGCTACATCTCATTAAGCTAGCGTCTGGTGAAGGCAGAGTCTTTTTTGCAGTCGAATCACTCACGTTCCGGCCTTGTTGGCGTATCGACTGGGATGCGCCCGACGCGCCCGATGCGACCGAGATGAGTGAAACTGAAACCTTCGGAATACTTAAGTCCGTATCCAAGCGCACGGTCGAAACCGATGTGAGCGCACCAGATGAGGCTTACACATAGAATGGTGGGCTCGGGAAGAAGAAGCGCGATGGCGAGGCAACCGACAGCCCCAATGTATGAGTGCGCTAAGTTGTAGGTGATTGTGCCGATCTTAGGCCCCAGGAGATAACCAAGAAAAGAGAGATCGGGCGTAAGAAAGAAAAGCGCGAATGTTCCCCAGCCAAGACCAAACTTTGCGTAAGCTATGGAAGCGGCCATTAAAACGCATAGCCCTTCGAGCCGAAGAACAATTCGAACTGAACCTACAACTGCGCCGGACATGTGACCTTATTTGGAATGTTAAGCAAGATGACTCCACGAAGGGTTCTCTTCCCAGTGGGATGAATACGGGGTTCGGCACACATCTGCTGCAGCGTACAGCATGTGGCCGACATATCGGAAAGGCGGCCTTCGGTCATACCGGCTGCGCCTCAATCACAAGGTCCGTGGATGCTTGTTTGTGGGCTTCGGTCGCCAGCTTAATTCTGTTAAGTAGTTCAGAACTGCCAGCATCTTGAACGTGGTCATAGGCAAGGCGAAATAGCCAAATCCCATGCTGGGCGCTGGATTGATTCCCTATCGGAAACTGAACCAAGAGGCTCCCCAACGGAATCGCTGAGCCAGACTTGAATCAATCAGGGCCCTACACATCTCCGCGTTTAGTGACAAATGAATCTCGCCATCAAGATGAATATGGCCTAGTTCGGAGTCGCGGTGATAAAAATCCGCGCCGTCCACTTGCGTTGCATTTCCAAGCATCCAGTGAGTGGCCGAGATTAGGCCGGGCCATGACCGAATTTCGAGTGAAACAGGTTGCCCCCATACAGAGAGTACGGGAGGGGCAATGACGGGGCCTTTGTCTTTGAGTCTCATCGTTGATGCCCTTACCTCTTATGTTTAACGACCCGGTGGCACATGCCTTCATCGCCCAGCAATCTTCTGCGCGATTACGTCTCTCATGCTGACCGGACGCCGGCCCAGTAGTCGCTCCAGCGTTGAATCGAGATGAGAGAATTCGCCGTTCCGACTTGCGATGTAGAGGCCAAGCGCCATAGTTACCCCTCGCTCTGGCAACACGCGCGCCGCCATCTTCGCTCGCAGTTCTTCGTCTGTGAGAATCTGTCGGCGGACAGGACTACCTAACACCTCCGATGCAATTGCGGCGAGGTCGGCGAGATCAAAAGCCTGTGCTCCAGTGAGCGCCGGTGTCGGCCCTTCGTACATACCTTCGCTTGCCAGGATAATCGCTGCGCATTCAGCTAGGTCAGCATGGTCGGTCCACGAAACCTTGCCATCTGCCGGTGCCTCGATCAAGTGAGATGTGAGCGCATCGCCCGTGAGCATGATGCCGCTTGCGGCGTAGAAGCCGTGGCGAAGCGCCGTCCAGGCCAGGCCGGACTGACGTAGCATGTCTTCGGTGGCGGCATGGTCGCGCATGGTCGCGCATGGGCGGAAACGCGGAGGAGCTACTCGCGCCCATGTGACTCGTATATACAATGCGGCGTGCACCCACGGCCTGCGCCGCGTCAATGGCCGTGCGGTGTTGAGCAAGCGGATCGCCGCCAGATGCCGCTGCGTTCGAGGAGACGATCAGCACCTGCGTGGCGTCCTCAAAAGAGTGCCGCAGGCTTTCGGGGCTATCGAAGTCGCCCTGACGCACGCGTACGCCGAGCGCCTCAAGATTAGCCGCCTTTCCGGGATCGCGGACGCTGACGCCGACTTGGTTTTCAGGTACTCGAGCAACGAGTTGCTCGACGATTGCGTGGCCCAGTTGGCCTGTGGCTCCGGTGACAATAATCATAAATAACTCCTGCGATTGAGATCTGAAGGATATTTAAAAACGCACGGAAGCGCTTCGACCAAGGGACCTCCCCGCCCGTTTCGAGGAACTTGGCGGTGACGGGTTCGCTAAGCAGGGCGAGGCGTACGATCTCGGCGGCCCCCTCTTCGATTGTCTTGGGACCGCTGTTTCCATTCAAATCGGTGGCTGTGTAACCGGGGTTGACCGAATTTACCGCAATGTTTCCGTCTCTGAACTCATAGGCTAATTGCACGGTGAACATATTGAGCGCGGCCTTCGAAGCGCAATAGGCAAGCACCTTCACCGGGGCGTACTTCCAGCTCGGGTCGGTCTGCTGGCTGATGGAGCCGAGTTCGCTTGACACATTGATGATTTGGGCTTTTTCGGCGAGCTGGAGCAGCGGGAGCATGGCTTGCGTTACCGCAATGGTGCCCAAATAGTTGGTCCTCATGGCAGTCTCCACGGCT
>JBBRCA010000210.1:0-4661 GCA_038205325.1 Terriglobales bacterium
TGCTCCATATCGCTATACACCCTTCTGACCCTCCAACGCCTCTCGCACTTCATTGTGCAGAGTCGCTGAGGGTCTATCTGGGTGTCGCAGTTTTCAACCGCCGCCGCTCTCCGCCGCGCTTCTCAACCGGCGTTTACACCCCGGCACGGATGAATCGGGGATACGGCCCCCCGATGCATCCGTGGCACCAAGTCTGCCTCAAAAAGCGGACGCAAACGGACATTCCGCCCCGATCGACAAGGACTTACAGGAACTGGCCGCCCACCGCGCCCAACTCGCGACCTTAAAATCCGCTCAAAATGCGGACAAAAGCGGACATGCCGGGCAGAGCAAATGGGCCGGCAAGGGATCCAACCACGTTCCCTTCTACAGCGGGGTCGCGGGGCGCTGATTTCGCAACGCCCACGAGTGAAAATCGGGCAGTGCGAAGTTGGCTCGGACGAATTGGTGCCACGGGTGCACCGACAGCCGTACCGTCGGTTCACCCGTGCCCGGTCGATTCCCTCACTCCAAAAGCTCACAAAACGACGCCTGAAAACAACGGCGCTCGAAGACTGTTAAGTCTTCGAGCGCTAAGGTGGGAACAATGTCGGGGAGGAGGCTCGAATCAGGTTGAAGGAATCAACCCAACCCTTACCGGGGGGCGTTGCGGTCTGTATAGAAGCAAAGGTCTTGCCAATCGATTTCGCCGCTATTGCAGGCGTAAGCCGTGGGGACGCCACGCGAAGTCGGCTGAAGTTTCGGCGAAGTGCGGTCTCTCGCCGCCAGACTACCGGTGCAGGGGTACAGGGAGTAACGCGACCTGAGTGGCACGGGCTACTTGACGAGGTTGCGCTTGGCCCACGACCAGACTTCCTGTAGCTCATCAAGGCGCATGAGCGTCCGGGACTTGCCGAAGCGGGCCAGCACCTTTCCGTTGGCTTTCGCGACGGGTATCCGCCGGTAACGTGCGTATTCCCGCACGTAATGCTCAATGGAGTCACGAATCATGGCTTCTTTCTGGCTGGGCGTCACGGTCGGTTCAACCGGAGTAAGCTTCGACGGCGCGACGTTCAGCCGCATCGACCGCCGCCCCGTCGCGCCCGACCCGACGGGAATAATCTCGCCCCAGAGGTTGCGTTGCCCGCCGCCTCGCCCGAGACCGGAATATATATCGCGATGCTTGCAGACGATGGATTCTTCGCGGCGGATGGCGTCGGTAATTTTGTGCATCATCGCATCGTCGGGGGCGAAGACGTGGGCTTCCTGTGAATCCCAATGGCCCGCGTCCGGATCGTGGCGGGTCGCGCGCGCCAGCATCTGCTCGATCCAGGGTTTGCTGCGGATGCGCGTCAGACAGGCGATGTGGGTGACGGGTTTGACGTCGAGGCCTTCGTACGCCATGCCGACGGTCACCAGCACATCGGTGCGGTCGCTGCCCGTTACGCGCTTGAATTTAGCAATCGCCTTCAACGCGCCCGCGCCCTCATCGATCGTGGCAAGGCCGGGCATCAAGGCATAGCGGAGCTTCAAATGGTCGGCGTATTTTTTGGCGAGCTTCTGGGTCGCGGCGACCACCAGCAGTTTGCTGCGCGGATTGGCTTTCTTGGTGATCCGCCAGTCGGTGACGGTGGTGTCGAGCAGTTCCAGCGCGTACTCGGTCTGCAGTCCGGTAAAGAGCGCCCGCTTCACGCCGCTCTTGGTTTTAGTCGTGTGAAAACTATCGACTTTCGTGCTACGACCGCCGACCGACCATTCCGCCTTTACGTCGAGGTACGTAAAGCGCAGCGGAATAATCGCGTGTTCCGCCAGCGCGTCGCCGCGGGAGTACTGCACGATCTTGGTCTTGTCCGAATCGCGCAGACTCAGGACCGATGTCTCGCCGTCGCTCGCGTAAGGCAGGAAGGCGATGCGCTCGGAACGACCGCGCTCCAGCGTGCCGCTCATGAACAGTGTCATCGCGGCGTCCTTGATCAACGGCTGGATCGCGGTCATCGCCGAGGAGTCTTCCGCGATATGATGCGGTTCGTCGAGCACCAGGATGTAGCGATGCTTCGCGAACTCGACGGCATTGCGCTTCTGGGTGTCGGCCGAAAGCGCCGCGTAGGTCGTGACGTAGCCAGAAAGGCCGCGCGACGGATCGACTTCGTTGGTGGCGATACGGATCAGGTGCTTATGCTTCAGCAGCGTACGGAACACGGGCTCGACGAAGGCTTCTTCCGCCTGCTGTTGCAGCGCGACGCGGGGAACAACCCAGCAGATCTTGCGCGCGATCGCAGGCAGCAGTTCCGCCGCAAGGATGACCGGCAGCGCGCTCTTGCCGCCCCCGGGAGTGACCTGTGCAATGACCTGCCGCCAGGGTTTGCCGGCCTTGATCTGCCGCGCTACGTCAAGCATGTCTCGCTGGTGTGATCGGAACATTCGGGTCTTCGGGGCCGCTCAAGGATGAACTTTTTTGCTGAACTTTTCGGATGCGTTGTCGCCGGAACGCGTCGTCCGCGAGGCGCCGTTTATCCATTGTTTCGGACTGCCAGTCAACTGTTCCGCGCAATCTTCTTTGCAATGCCAGAGACCCGCCGGAGCGCCTGATGGCATTCAAATTTCCAAAATTTCCTTGAATCGTTCTCCTATTCGTATTTTATGAACGATTGAAGTTCGCGTGAACACACGTTTGGAGACAGTTTTAAGATGGCAATGGCAGATGTGAATCGTTCCAGTCTCGTTGATGAAGTGTGCTCGAAGCCGGCGCTTGGCCCGGCCGATATTCTGAAACTGCGCACCGCTGCACGAAACAGCGTCGTGGAGCATCGGGCGCTCGAGGCGAAACTCAACGCGCTTGACGCCGAAAACCTCAACGGTGAAGAGAAGGCCGTGCGCCAGGCCGCGTACCAGTGGATTCTCGGCCGGCTCGACGCCGCGGAAGCGGCGGCCAAGGGCGCAAAGGCGCCGCACTCGCAGTTGATCCGTGGCGGCATCGCGCTCGATCGCGGCCGGCACGATGAGGCCGTGCAGTTGCTGCAGCAGGCCGCGGGCGCGCCGGGAAGCTCGATCAAGATTTCCGCCGAACTCGCCGCGGCGCTGCGCGCCGGCGGCAAAGCAGCCGAGGCATTCAAACTCGTCGAGATGCTCGAGAAGACAGCCGGCGAAGACAGCGACGTGCTACTGCAAAAAGGCTGGGCGCTTGAAGCGCTGGGCCAGCAGGAAGCGGCCTGCAACGCATATGAACGCGCGGTGGCGCTGGATTCCAAAAATGCGCAGGCGGCGTTCCGGCTTGCCTACTACCTGGATCTGCGCGGACAGGACGACCGCGCGATTGAGCTCTACAAGACCGTCGCGGGGCAGGGCATCTCCTTCGTCAACGCCATGATCAACCTCGGTCTCCTTTATGAGGACAAGGACGATGTCGACAACGCCATCGCCTGTTTCAAAGAGGCGCTGAAGGCCGATCCGACCAACTTCCGCGCGACGCTGTACCTGCGCGACGCCGTCGAGTCGCTCGACATGTACTACGACGAAGGTTTGCGCAAGGAAACCGACCGCCTCGAGTCGGTGCTGCGCATCTCCGTCAACGATTTCGAACTGTCCGTGCGCAGCCGCAATTGTCTCGCGAAGATGAACGTCAAGACGCTGGGCGACATGGTCCGCAAGACCGAACCCGAACTTCTCGCCTACAAGAATTTCGGCGAGACCAGCCTGCGCGAAGTCAAGCAGTTGCTCGAAAGCAAAGGCCTGCGGCTGGGCATGCAGAAGGAAGAAGAGCAGAAGAAAGCGCGCTCGCAACGCCTGCGCCTCGACGGCAGCGACAACGAGCAGTACGCCAAGCCCATCGCCGATCTGGAGCTCTCCGTGCGCGCGCGAAAGTGCATGCAGCGCCTCAATATCGAAACGATTGGCGACCTCTGCGAAAAGAGCGAGTCCGACTTGCTCTCCACGAAGAACTTCGGGCAGACGAGCTTGAACGAGATCAAGCAGAAGCTGGCCGAGCAGAATCTGGCGCTTAAAGCCAACGAATAACCTTAATCGCTGAACGTCGCAGTCGTAAAAGCGCCTGGGATAACCAGGCGCTTTTGCTTGAAATATATATACAAGCGCCGCGTCGGATTGCCGGCGTCTATGGTATCAATTTTGTTTACTCCTTTTCGCGGAGTTGTCGCGTTCCAAGGAGCAAATATGTCGATAAAATTGAAACCCATTGATCAGCAGGTCATCGTCATTACCGGCGCATCCAGTGGGATCGGCATGGCGACCGCCATATCCGCCTTTACGCGCGGCGCCAAATTAGTGCTCGCCGGACGTAGCGAGCGCGCACTGGGTAATCTGGTTCGGCAACTCAACGACGGGGGTGGAAAAGCTATCTTTGTTAAAGCCGATGTCGCCGACCGGGCTCAGGTCGAAAAAATTGCAGATGCCGCGATCCATGAATTCGGCCGCATCGATACGTGGATCAACGACTCCGGAATCTCAATCTACGGTCACGTCTGGGAAGTCTCTGAAGAAGACAACCGCCGGCTGTTCGATACGAATTTCTGGGGCGTGGTCAACGGCTCGCTGGTCGCGCTCGAGCATCTACGATCCAACGGCGGTGCGTTGATTAACGTCGGCAGCGAAGTTTCCGAAACGGTCGTACCCCTTCAAGGGATGTACAGCGCTTCCAAGCACGCGGTCAAAGGCTTCACCGATGT
>JBBRCA010000211.1:0-4615 GCA_038205325.1 Terriglobales bacterium
CAGGGTGCGCTTGATTTCGTAAAGGTAGAAGCCTTGCCCGTCGTAGTCCTCGTGCAGCATCACCGCGAGGTCGAACCGACGGCGTGCGACGGCCGCTTTTAAGGCGCCGATGACCGGCTGATCCTTGAGGTGAAAGGCGCGGTTCAGGTCCACCCCGGCCGAGTCGAGGCGCACGTTATTGCGCAGGCCCCACGGATTCAGACACGGGAAAAGGAGCAGCGGCCAGCGCGCGAGGCGATGCGCGTGCTTCTCCGCCCAGACGATCAGCGCCTCGCTCGACGCCGGTTCGTCGCCGTGGATCGCGGCGGAAATGTAGATGCCGCCGTTCGCGGCGAGCGCGGGCGTCTGGAAATAAAAGAGCGGGTCGTCCCCAGCCTCGGCGAAACGTCGCAGCCGGACGCCCGCGGTCCGGGCGACGGCGCGCCAGCGCTGAACTAACGCACCGTAGTGATGCGGGCGCATGCGGGACAGTTAGAGCTCCTTGAGCAGCCGCTCGTGGATGCCGCCGAAGCCGCCGTTGCTCAGGATGACGATCACGTCGTGCTCGCGCACCAGCGGCTTGAGCCGGGCGATGATCGCGTCGACATCCGGTTCGTAGAAGGCCGGCTTGCCCTTCGCGGTGAGGTCGGTGACGACCTGCTCGGGATTCAATCGCTCGTCCGCCGCGAGTTGCTCCATGCGCGCGACCTTCGCGAGGATGATGCCATCGGCCTCGCCGAGCGCGGCGGGCAGTTCATGCTGAAAGCAGGCGCGCCGCGTGGTGTTCGAGCGCGGCTCGAACAAAGCCCAGAGCCGCCGACCGGGATACTGGTGCCGCAAGCCGCGGAGCGTTTCGCGGATGGCGGTGGGGTGATGGCCGAAGTCGTCGATCACCGTGATGCCGCGGACCGAGCCGCGCACTTCCTGCCGTCGCTTCACGCCGGTAAATTCCGCCACCGCCTGCGCGATCGTCGCCAGCGACACGCCGTAGAAATGCGCGGCACTGATCGCCATTGCCGCATTGCGCACGTTGTATTCGCCCACGAGCGGGATGGTGAATGCCGTGTCGAGCAGCGTGAAGTGCGAGCCTTCCGGCGTGTAGCGCACGTCGCGGATGTGTCGCGAAGCGTTCGGTGAAAAACCCACCTCGACGAGCTGAGCGCGGCAGTCGCGCGAGACCTCGAGGCAATTTTCGTCATCGCCATTGACCAGCACCATGCCCTCGCTCGGCACGATGTTGAGCAGCCTCCGGAAGCTCAGCTTGATCGCGTCGAGATTGTCGAAGATGTCCGCGTGGTCGAACTCGATGTTGTTCACGATCACCAACTCGGGCAGGTAGTGGACGAACTTCGAGCGCTTGTCGAAAAACGCGGTGTCATACTCGTCGCCCTCGATCACGAAATACTTCGAGTCGTGCAGGCTCGCGCCCTGGCCGAGGTTCGTCGCGATGCCGCCGATCATGTAAGCCGGATCGAGCCCCGCGCTCTTCAAGATCCACGTCAGCAGCGAGGTCGTCGTCGTCTTTCCATGCGTGCCGGTGACGACGAGATTGTGCCGCCCGCGCAAGAAGAACTGCTTCAACGTCTCGGGCAGCGAGAGGTAATAGAGTTTGCGATTGAGCACCGCTTCGACTTCGGGATTGCCGCGCGAGATCGCGTTGCCGACCACGATCAGATCCGCCTCCGCGGGGATGTTTTCCGCGCGATAGCCTTCGCTGAGCTTGATGCCCTTGCTCTCGAGGAAAGTGGACATCGGCGGATACACGCCCGCGTCCGAGCCGGTGACGGTGTAGCCCTGGGCCCGCATCGCCGCGGCGACCGCGCCCATCGCGGTGCCGCAGATGCCGATGAAGTGAATGTGGCGAAAGCTCATGTGATGGGAAAAGAGCGCGCAGGCTAGCGAGCGCGTGCGGGCCGCGCAATGGCGAGTTCGAGCGGCACAGCGGTGCGGCGAAATCGGCATTGTCTTCGCGAAAGAGGCCGGCTTACGATCGGCGAAACCTGCGGGACGGACCGCGAAAATCCCCCTCTCGACGAGTCGCCCCGCCGCAAACCAACCCACCGTCTTCCTTCCATGAATCTTCGTCTCTTCACCCTGCCTACCGTCATTGCGCTCGCGACCTTTGCCACCCTGCCCGCCGTCCGCGCCGAAGACGCAAAAAAAATGTACGAGTGGCAGCAGAAGCAGCAGCAGCTTCAGCAACAGTGGAAGCTGGACGAGGTGCAGCGCCAGCAGCAGTTCATGCGTCAGCAGCAGGCGAACCAGCGCAGCCGTGCGGTGGTGGCGCCCAGTACGCCGTGGGGTGTCAATCAGAACGGCCGCGGCGCGATGAGCTTCAGCGGTGCCGCGCCCGACCGCCTCAACTTCGTGGTCGTGACGCTCAACAACTTCTACAACGCGCGCGGCGGGGCCAACAACTCCGGCTCGGCCACGGTCACGCTCTACGGCGGTTATTCCTACCCCCTGCGCGGGACTTGGTCGATGCAGGGAGACTTCACTGTCGGACTCAATCTCACGCCTGCGGCGAACGCCGTCCGCGGCGACCGTGCCACCGGAAACTTGTCGATGACCCCGCCGAATGGCGCGCGGGTCTCGCGCATCACGCTGACCGGCGTCATGTCCGGGAGTCCGTTCACCGCCAACTTCGCCGGGCAGTAGGCGTTATCCCATTCGACGGACAGCGCCGTTCGGATACGCGAAAGAGCCGCGTCGCCTGCCTCGAAATGTGCTGACGCCGGAGGAAGCCAAGCGGGTCGTGGAAGCCGCGACCCCCTCAACCGCGCTCGGCAGCCGCGATCGGGCCATTCTGGAGGTCTTCTATGCCACAGGCATCCGGCGAAACGAGCTTCGGCACTTGCGTCCGGACGACGTTGATACCGGGCAAGGCTTGCTGAGGGTAAACAACGGCAAAGGCGGTGCCGACCGCGTTGTCCCCCTCGGGGCCGTTGCTGGGCGGTGTGTGGATGATTACGTCACTTCATCACGGTCGGAACTCGTCCGCGGATGCAGGTCGGAGTGGCTCTTCGTCAGTTGCAGTGGCAAACAGATCGATCCGAATACGCTCAACGCGATCATGCGCAAGCATACCCGCGCAGCCCGCGTGAAAAAGGTCGTGACCTGCCATGTGTGGCGGCACACCTGCGCGACTCATCTCGTCCAGAACAACGCCAACGTCCGGCACGTCCAGGAAATGCTCGGCCATCGCAGCCTTGCCACCACGGAGCGCTACTTGCGGCTCACGATCAATGACCTCAAGGCAGCACACCGACGATTTCACCCCCGCGAACGGGGCAGTCGCTAGAACGCACTCTTGCGCACAATCCAGGCGCAGCCACACTCCCTCCGTGCCATCGGCATTCCCAATTACTTCCGATTCACCTTCTGCCCATCGACATCGAAGGCCGCACGCGGTGCGCTTCCGAAAAAAACATCTCCTACGGAATCGTCTGCGATCCAAGCACTGGAGCCGCCGGATCGCTACGCGCCCCACTATGCTCTTAGGCCCCTTCGGAGAACCCCTCCGCGCGATAGACCCAATGGCCGCAGTGAATCCATTTCGGTTTTCGACCAAGTATCAGGACAATGACACCGGTTTGCTCTACTACGGTTGCCGCTATTGTCAGGTGAGTTCGGGACGATGGCTTTCGCGCGATCCGTCTCAAGAAGGCGGCATCCATATCTACGCGTTTTGCTATAACTCGCCAAGCGTGTACGTCGATGACATCGGGCGCGAACCCGCAATTTATCCGCCGCCTGGCGGAGCTGGACCATGGCTACCCCCGGGCTCTAAGCCACCGCCACCGCCGCTTGGAAACGGGCCTTACCTTCCAACGCCACCAAATGCGAAGTCCTACACTCTTGATCTCGGAGGACTAAAGTTACGCTGGTGTTGCGTTGACGGGCAGCTCTTCAGTGTAGCCATCGGCCCGATTGGCACCGCAGAACATTTCGTCAAAGGTCCCGGGGGAAGTGGGTTGATGACTAGCGCAAACACCGCAGTCGGTGTTTGCTGCAACGCCAAGTATACAAAGCTTCAGTTCTCGAAACAGGTCACATACTGGCCGGGCGATATAGCGGGATTATTTTACACCGTCCAGTTCAAATACCTTGTCGTCGACGATAGTGGACATGCCGTTTCGAGTGACGCTACATCGCAGACAGTTCCTCAAGCAATGCTCGATCAATTTCTGAGGAATAAGAACCTCGTTGATCCGAGCACACTCGACAACCTTCGTTCTGCATTTAACAAGCTTTCTCCCATTCTATGCGGTGGCACAAAGTAGTCGCTTACCTCACGATCATTGTTGCCAGCGTCGCTGCAATCTGGTTACTTGCGGTCAGATTCATTTTGTTGCCTCAATTTGGAAAAACCGTTGATCGGGCGTTCGGAAACGCTGCCAATCGGTTAGATGCAATTGCTGTACATCTATCTCCGACAGATGTTACGCGATTGCGGACAGCCGCCGAGCCTTCCGCGGCCTTTGGGGACGGACGAACAGTGCGTCTCGACACTTCGCAGAGCCCACAGATTATCAAGCTAGGAGATTCACCTCTATTTGCGCTTGGAAGGCTAGACTCACTGGATAGCCTGATCACGCTGCCAGAGGGCAAGGTGATCGTCGGACTTGTTTTTCAC
>JBBRCA010000212.1:0-4597 GCA_038205325.1 Terriglobales bacterium
CTTTCGCCTGCGCTCGCTCTTGTCCGCGCGCGGCTTCAATGTCGCCATGACGCGCGACAACGATGCCGCACCCGCTGCCCCATCCGCCCCGCTCTCGCTCGACGACCGCGCCGGCCTCGCCAACCACGCCCGGCCCCTCGCCTGCCTCCTGCTCCATGCGACGGCCAGCGGCAGTGGCGTGCATCTTTACACCTCGGAGCTTGACCCCACCCCCGCCGAATCCACGCCAGCCCCTTGGCTCACCGCGCAAGCCGCGTGGGTTTCGCAAAGCCAACGCCTCGCAAGCCAAATAGCCACCGCCCTGACCCGCGCCAAAATCCCGCTCGTCCTCAGCCGCGCCTCCGTCCGCCCCGTCGACTCCCTCACCTGCCCTGCGATTGTCGTCGAGCTCGCCCCTAACACCAGCGACGCAGCCACGCTCAACGACGCAGGCTACCAGCAGCGCGTCGCCGAATCCCTCGCTGGCGCGCTCGTCTTCTGGCAAAACCAAGCCCAGCCCCCTCCGCGCTTCGCCCCGCCACCACGCGCCGTCGCTGCGCCCCAGGCCACCGGCGAGGTGCAACCATGATCCCTCGCTACCTGCGCGTCATCTTCTGGTCGCTGATTGCCTGCATCGTGGCTATGGCGATCTTCCTTTTCTACCAGCGCCAAAGCGCGCGCGACCGCCTCAGCTCGCTCTCCGACCAAACCCCCATCGACGCGCCCTACACCGTCTCTGAACCCATCACCTTCGATCTCGCCAACGATTCCGACGGCACCATCACCGCCACCGAGCGTCAAATCGCCCTGCCCACCGAAACCACCGCCCGCGCCCGCGCGCTGCTCGAACATCTCATCGCCGAGTACTCCCAGCCCAGCTCCTCCCATCCCCTGCCATCGGGAGCGGCGGTCGCCGACGTCTTCCTGCTCGCGCTGCCCATCACCGGCCACGAAGTGGACACCGGCGCCACCGCGCGCGCGGGCGTCACGCCGTCCACCTTCCCCGTTCGCTCCACGGACTCGAGCACGCTGCAACCCATCGGCCCCGGCGGCGAACTGGCCGTCATCAACCTGCGCGGAAGTTTCGTCACCTCGCATCCTTCCGGAGTCGAAGTCGAGTCCCTCACCCTGCTCTCGATGATCGGCACCCTCCACGCGAACCTCCCGCAGATCGAGCAGGTCCGTTTCCTCGTAGACGGCCAACCCCGCGAAACCCTCGCCGGCCACGCCGACCTCCTGCGCACGTACCCCTCACGCGACACTACCGCCAAATCCTCCACCACCCCCGCACGCCAATGACGACCCATCACGCCCCCCAAAACAACTCCGGCCCCACCATCGGCGTCTTCGATTCCGGCTTCGGGGGCCTCACCGTACTGCGCGCGCTCCTGCCGATGGTTCCCGCCGCGCATTACATCTATCTCGGCGACACCGCCCGCCTCCCCTACGGCTCCAAATCCCGCGAAACCATTGCCCGCTACGCCGTCTCCAGCGCGCGCTATCTTGAAGACCAGGGCGCCGACCTGCTCGTCATCGCCTGCAACACCGCAACGGCTCTGGCCCTTGACGACATCCGCAACGCCTGCCGAGTGCCTGCAATCGGCGTCATCGCCCCCGGCGTTCAGTCCGCCCGCGACGCCATCTCAAACTCCACCTCTACATCGTCCTCTCGACCGAAGCCCCTCGCCTCAATATCGTCATCTCGACCGAAGGCGGCGCACTTTGCCGCCGGAGTGGAGAGATCGCAGCATTCACAAATCCCCGAACCCCCACAAGGCGGTGTGCCCCATGTCCCGGCGCCGCCACAAAGCGGGTTGTCCTATGTTCCCGAACCCCCACAAAGCGGGGTGCCCCATGTCCGGATTTTCGGACATGGGTCTGCACAAGACACCAACCCTTCCCCCCCACCCGAAGTCCTCGTCCTCGCCACTGCCGCCACGGTCCAATCCCACGCTTACCGCGAAGCCTGCGCCGCCCTCGGCCTGCGCGCCACCGAAAAGGCCTGCCCCCTCCTCGTCCCATTGGTCGAAGAAGGCTGGACCGACCATCACGTCACCCGCGAAGTCCTCCGCATCTACCTCCGCGAAGCGCTTCAAGAATGCGAAGCGCTTCAAGAATGCCAAACCCCATTCGAAGACTCCCCGCAGGCGATTCTTCTCGGCTGCACCCACTATCCCCTCATCGCCGCCGCCATCGGGTCCACGCTCCGCGAACTCGGCAGCAGCGCCCGCATCATCGACTCCGCCGCAGCCACCGCCCAGGCCGTCGCACGCCAGCTCGGCGTCCTCGGCGGCCTCGGCGTTCCCTTCGCACCCTCCGCGTTCGTCTCTCCCCAGCAGCCGCAAACGAACCTACCGGCCACATTCCAATGCCTCGCCACCGACTCCGTCGAAAAGTTCGCCCTACTCGGCAGCCATTTCCTCGGCCAATCCATCCCGCACGTAGAACTCCTCGACCTCGGCGGCTAAACTAAATCCGACGACTCCCCATTCACTACTCCTTACTCCTTACTCACTACTCACTGCCTTATGCCTTATCTCCTCAAAACCGAACCCACCTCCTACTCCTTCGACGACCTCCTCCGCGACGGCGAGACCGCCTGGGACGGCATCAAGAACCCCCAGGCGCTCATCACACTTCGCAACATGAAGCGCGGCGAAAAGTGCATCCTCTATCACTCCAACATCGGCAAGGCCGCAGTCGGCACAGCGAAAGTCCTCAGCGTAAAGCTCGACCCCGCCGACGGCAAAACCCCCATCGTCCGCCTCAAAGCCGGCAAGCGCCTCAAGCGCGAAAAGCCTCTCGCCGAAATCCGCGCAGCCGCCGTCTTCAAAGGCTCGCTCCTCTTCCGCCAATTCCGCCTCTCGGTGGTCCCCCTCACCGACGCGCAGTACGACTGGCTCATGAACGCCTGAACATCCGAATGCGCAGCTAACCAACCGGAAATTGTCATCCTGAGCGCAGCGAAGGACCTGCTGTTCGCCGGGTGCCCCATTCGTTCGCGCACTTGCGAACGGGTGGGGTGCAGGGCTGCGATCTCCTCAAACTGCTATCCTTACCCTCGTCCGACTTCTTCTCAGGAGCCACCGCACCATGATCGACATGAAGGGCAAAGTCGCCGTCATCCTCGGCGTCGCCAACAAGCGCAGCATCGCCTACTCCATCGCCGAAAAACTCGCCGCCGCCGGTTCCACGCTCGTCCTCTGCTACCAATCCGAGCGTCTCCGCAAAGAGTCCGAAGACCTCATCGAATCCCTCGGCCAGACCGGCACCGGCCGCGCCATCCAACTCGACGTCTCGTCCGACGAGCAGATCGACGCCGCCTTCGCCCAAATCGCCGCCGCCTTCCCCGTTATCCACACGCTCGTCCACGCCGTCGCCTTCGCCCCCGCCGACGCCATCAAAAACGACTTCCTCGAAACCAAACGCGACGACTTCCGCATCGCCCACGACGTCAGCGTCTACTCGCTGATCGCCGTCGCCCGCGCCGCCGCGCCCCTCATGTCCGCAGGTGGTTCGGTCCTCACGCTCACCTACTACGGCAGCACGAAAACGTTCCCCAACTACAACGTCATGGGCGTTGCTAAAGCGGCACTCGAAGCCACCGTCCGCTACTTGGCCGCGTCCCTAGGCCCGAAAAACATCCGTGTAAACGCCATCTCCGCAGGCCCCATCAAAACCCTCGCCGCCCGCGGCATCGGCGACTTCTCGACCATCCTCGACAAAGTCACCGAGCGAGCACCCTTACACCGCAACATCGACCAGGCCGAAGTCGGCAACGCCGCCCTCTTCCTCTCCTCCGACCTTGCCAGCGGCATCACCGGCGAAGTCACCTACGTCGATTGCGGCTTCAACATCACGGGTATCTAGGCCGCCCTACTTCGCGAAACTTCGCGTTTAAACTTTGCGAACTTTGCGTCAAGATTCTGCTGTTGTCTCGCCCACACCACCAAAAGGACACTCCAATGACCATCTCCGAAATCCTCCTCCAAGACTTCGACTCCGAAATCTCCAACACCCGCCGCACCCTCGAACGCATCCCCGAAAAGCCCGACTACGCCCCCCACGAAAAGTCCATGAAGCTCGGCAAGCTCGCCATGCACTGCGCGACCCTGCCGCTCTTCGGCTTCTACATCCTCGAAGACGACGCCATGGACATGGCCGACCCCAACCCCAAGCACCAGCAACCCGACCTCACCTTCACTACGCGCGCCGCTGCGCTCGCCCGCCTGGCCGACTCCGCCGCCAAATGCCGCGCCGCCCTTGCCGCCGCCAGCGACGAACACCTGTCGAAACTTTGGAAGTTCAGCTTCGGCGAGCACCTCATCTCGCACCAATCCCGCTCAAAATCCTTCCGCATCATGTTCTTCGACCACCTCATCCACCACACCGCCCAACTCGGCGTCTACCTCCGCCTCAACGACCTCCCCGTCCCCGCCCTCTACGGCCCCAGCGCCGACGAACAATGGGCCCCCAAATAGCCCTGCCCCTTGACACGGCGGTTACAATTAAATCAGAGCAACACGCTTGGCCCGGCACACGCCGGGCTTTCGTTTTTTGACATCCAGACCTCTCGCCCAACTCTGAAGTCCGAACCTAACTTCAATGTTCTCCGGAC
>JBBRCA010000213.1:0-4526 GCA_038205325.1 Terriglobales bacterium
ATCTTCGAATACATCGAAGGCTATTACAACACCCACCGCAAACACTCTTCGATCGGATACAAAACCCCGAACCAATTCGAAGCCCAGATCCACTCAACAAACTAAACAACAAAATGGTCCAGAAATCGGTTGCACCTCACGGGCGCTTGGGCGTGGGCTTGGGTATGTTGGAGTGCATGCGTGTAGATTCTCACGCGTTTGCAAAGATTGGTTGGGCGCGGTCAAAATTTCGGCGGCGACAGTGTAAAAATCTTCGCGTTGGCGTCTTGCAATATACTGGTTCGCCAGTATATCGGACGCCATGCACACGCCAGAATCCGTCCGCAAGTTGCTCATCGCTTCGGTGAAGCAGCGCGGACGACGTGCGCAACTGGCCCGCTTCTGCGATGTGCGCGCCGACCGGGTCAGCGAGTGGCTTTCGGGGCGCGCTGTCCCCCGCGGCCAGCATATGCTCTCCGTCCTTGAATGGCTCGCTCTGCGGCGGGCCGGACGGCTGTAGTCAGGAAAACGAAAGCCCGCCCATGACGTGAGCCTGATGCTGGGCCGTGTTCTTCATGTAGAAATCCAAGAGAGTCTTGCCGTTGTCCTTGTGGCCAAGCACTTGCGCCACGGTCGGGATGTCCGCGCCACGGCGGATGCACTCGGTTGCGAACATATCCCGCAGGTCATGGTGTGAGATTCTTGGAATGCCGATGATTTTTGCCGCCGCGCGCAACGAGCCGTACGCCTCGCTGACGTTGAAAACTTCATCCTCGGCCGCAAACTGTCCGCGCCGCGTTGCGACGGCTTGCAGGCACGCCCGCGCTTCGGGAATGAGGGCGTTTGTGCGCGGCTCGCCGTTCTTGGTGTGCCGAAACGTGACTGTCGCCCGCGCAAGGTCAACGTCGCGCCATGCCAGGCGTGCCGCTTCATCCTTGCGGGCGCCCGAATACCCGAGGAACTCGATATACTCTGCGGCGTCGAGTGCGTAACGCGTGCCGGATGCGCGGACGGTGGCGACTATTTGCCGGAACTCGTCCAGCTTCGGCAGATAGGTGGACTTGGCGCGCTTCCTGCTCCGGCCAACCTCCTTTTGCCGGGCCGGGTTTGAATGGATCTCCCCGGCTTCAATCCCGATTTCGAAAATGCGACGAAGTGTGCCGAGCGTGTTGTTGAATCGGGAGGCGCTCGCCGTCGCATCGAAACCGCGGGTCCAAATCAAAACGTGCTGATTGGTGATTTTTCGGAGTTCGGTTGAATCAAGCTCCTCGCCAACGTGTTTGCGCCAGGACTTCCGCAGGGCGTCAATCGTTTCCCCCCGATAATGCGCGGAGCTTGCCTTTATGACCTTCACTTTTTTGGATGCCGGCATGGCGACGTTGAGCTTGGCCTCATCGGCAATGCGGGACAGGGCTTGGCCAGCAGTCATGCGCCCCGCGGATGACAGTTTCGACGCCTTTGGGGATACCTTGCCGGCCTTGGTCTGTTCCTCCCGCAGTCGCACCTTGGCAACTTCCATTACGGTCGTTTTCAATGAGCGCCACCGCTCCTTGCCACCGATGAAGAGGCGCGCGTAGTATCCCCCGCTCCGATGCTTCACAAGATTGCCCACGTTCGTCTTGCTCCACGTTTTCACGGTTTTGCATGTGCTCATGCGGAGACCGTAGAACGGGACCGTAGAACGCACAAGCAATTTTGGATGCCGTAACAGAGTAAAGCCGGTGTGGTGAAATGGCAGACACAACGGACTTAAAATCCGTTGGCGCGAAAGCGCCGTGCGGGTTCGAGTCCCGCCACCGGTATTGCTCCCCGATGCTTGCGAGGGACTGCGCGAGGGGGACAGATGTCCAAGTCAGTGAACAAGGGGGAGAAGGGGTGATCGCCCGTGAATCACACAGACAAACAGCCCGGAAAGGCGGTTGGAATTGCGTAGCATCCAATCAAATGTCCAAGACCAGAGGAGCGCGCCGCCACGGCGATCAAATGTCCAAGGGACGGGTGAGAGGTGCCTCGGGATGTCACCGAAACCCGAGACATCCGACATCCGATTCGGGGCGATCATGGCCGGGATCTGCGCGGCGGCGGGGCGAGGAGGGTGCGCGCGGCGATCAGAGTTTCGGTGAGCGTGGCGGCGCTGTGGTCGTTGGCGACGGGCTGGAGGCCTTTCAGGATGGCGGCGGTGACCGATGCCACGACTTTGCCGTCGGCAGCTTTTAATTCATCGAGATAAGTGTCGCCTTTGAAGCGGAGGTGGGTCTGGAGCCAGGCACGCAGGATCTGGGGCTTGTTGTGGCTATTGACCGAGTCGCCCCGCGTCGTCAGGTCGTCCAGGGCCTTGCGGATGATGCGCAGATACAGGCTCCCGCTGCCGCTCCAACCTCGGAGATGGAAGTAGGCGGCCGGCTCGCTCACCGCGAGCAACAGGTCGGACCATTCGCGGCAGAAAACGGCGTCGGTCACGCCGGGATAAAGACGAGCACGAATCGTGACCATGGCGCGATCGACAAAGGCCCGTTGGGCACCGGCGGTCTCTGGTGTCGGGCGGCTCATGAAAGTGAAAAGAGAGTTTGTTCCGTGTCCTTCTCGATGATCACGCTGCCTCGTCTTCGCTGGAGGCTGTGGCGGCGGCGCTGGAGGCGCCAGAGGCGGCGTAGCTCGCCCGTGGCGTGGTAGAGGATCCGGGCCTTGAAGCGCAACCACTCCCGCGTGGTGGCGTTTTCGACATGCTTCAGGCCCTTGTCGCCCGAGATCGCGAACTCGCTGACCAGGCCGGGCTTGCGTTCTACGCACCGCAGCGCCCTTTCGCCGATATTAAACTGGGCACAGACCACCACAGACGGCACCCAGCCGCCGCTGGCGCGCAGGAAGGCTTCGATCTGGGCGGCAAGGGCGGTCATCGCAATGCCCTTGGGCGCAGCAGCGGATGGAGTTGGATTTCCACAGGAGCGGCGTCGAGGGGGCTGACTCCACGCGCGCGATCGGCGTGGAGATAGATCATCGTGGTTTCCAGGCTCTCGTGGCCAAGGAGTTCCTGAATGGTCGTCACGTCGTTGCCGGCGCGCAGCGCATGAGTAGCGAAGGCGTGGCGGAGCGTGTGTGGAGTGACAGGGCGAATGATTCCGGCGGCTGCAACGGCCTTGCGGAGGGCTTTCTGCAAGCCTTCGGGGACGGCATACCAACGGCGCTGATTGCGGATTGCTTGCGACGGAAAAACGTATTGCCAGCCAAGTTCGCGCTGAGCGCGTGGGTATTTGATGGCGAGGCGCCCGGGGAGATCGACGAGGCCGGCGCCGTCGGCGAGATCGCGCTCGTGGAGGGAAGCGCGCCAGTTGATCCATCGACGGAGCGGCTCGACGAGGAGCATGGGCAGAAGGGTCAGCCGGTCCTTGTCGCCTTTTCCGGAATGGACGCGGATCGTGAGATGATCGAAGTCTATGTCCTTGACGCGTAGTTCGCAGCATTCCTGGACGCGGAGACCGGCACCGTAGATGACGGCGGACATCATCCGAGGTTGGCCGCGAAGGCCGGCAAAAATGCGGGCGAGTTCTTCACGGGAGGGAATGACTTTCAGCGTTCGCCGCTCGCGATCGGCGGCTGGCAGATCGAGGACGCCTGGATCGAGGTGTAGAACGTGCTTGAGAGCGAAGACGACGGCGCAGAGGGCCTGGTTACGCGACTTCGGCGCGTAGCCTTTGGCCTTGAGGTAATACATCCACCTTGAGACGTCGGTGCCGCACCATTGTGCCGCAGTCTTTTTGTTGTGGGCGTAGAACGCTTTCAGCCAGTGCAGATAGGTCTTGATGGTGCGTTCGCCGAGAGCGGCGCGGCCCTGGGCTGGAACACGTGCGACCTCCAAAAAGCGCTGGGTGAAAGTCGCGCTCATTTATCCGAACCGGGTTCGTTCAATACACTGATGGCTGCCGGTGGCTCCAAATTCTGCGGGCCAGACGGTGGCACGTTACTGGCGGCAGTCGTCTGTTCACTCGGCCTTTTGAGTATCCCCGGAAACAAGCGGTCCAGCGCGAAGAGTTCTCCTGCGAAAAAGCCCTTACTGTAATCGCTGATCCCATCCGACATCGACCGTCTCTGCCGTCGCGCTTCGCCAACGAGGTATTCGGCTCGCCGCCTGAGTTCGGCCACAGACTCTATCCTCTGATTCAGGTCGCCACCGGCAGCCATCGGGGCGGGCTCTCTCACGCAGTCACTTGCCGTCTGCCGGCTGTCGTTGGGCAATGTTCCTTCCGGTTGTGGGTCAGTGGTATTCATAGATTTGGTTTCTTTCGTGAGGCACCGTCAGCCATCAAGCGACTGCTACGGATTCGGGGGCTCTCCGCGCGAAGACTGTTCAGGGTTAGGGTTGTCGCTCGTCCGAGCATGCGATGGCCCCCGATCCGCAGAGCCCGCCCCGGTCCGCGCGCGGGAATCTTGGCGCCGTAATGTAGCGATGCGCTCACTCAGCCGCTCACTGCGAAGCATCGCGGTAATTTCGATGAAACCGAACTCTTCGAAGTCGCGGGCTTGTCGGCTTTCACTGCGGCAAAGCTCGG
>JBBRCA010000214.1:0-4526 GCA_038205325.1 Terriglobales bacterium
CGCGGCGTCGATACGCGCATCGAACCGGCGCTGCTCGAATTCCTCTATATGCCGTTCATGCATTCGGAGCACCTGGGCGACCAGCTGCGCTGCGTCGAACTGTTCCGCGGCACGCCAAATGCCGAAAATCTGGGTTATGCCGAGCAGCACGCCGACATCGTCCGCCGGTTCGGCCGTTTCCCTCACCGCAACCGCATCCTGGGACGCCCGACAACGCCGGAAGAGCAGGCCTTCCTCGATGCAGGCGGGTTTTCTGGCTGATGACAGAACAGTGAACGTCCGGCACCATTGCCGTTTCCGCAGGCCGCAATATTGTGCCCGCTGCCCGCCCGGTCTAAGACATCTGCGCAAATTTAGGGAGAATTGACGATGACGATCCAAGTTGGCGACAAGCTGCCGGAAGCCAAGTTTCGCGTGATGACGGCGGAAGGTCCGCAGGTCAAAACCACCGACGATGTTTTCAAGGGCAAGAAGGTGGCGCTGTTCGCGGTGCCCGGCGCCTATACCGGCACCTGCCACAAGATGCATCTGCCGAGCATTTTCCTCAACGCCTATGCCATCAAGGACAAGGGCGTCGGCACCATTGCGATCGTCTCGGTCAACGACGCCTTCGTCATGAACGCCTGGAAGCGCGACACCGACCAGCGCGACGAGGCCGTGTTCCTGGCCGACGGCAATGCCGACTTCACCAAGGCGATCGGCATGGAGCTCGACGCTTCCGGCAATGGCCTCGGCATCCGCTCCAAGCGTTACTCGATGGTGATCGACGACGGCGTGGTCAAGACGCTGAATCTCGAGCCCGCCCCCGGCAAGGTCGAGGTCTCCGGCGGCGATACGCTGCTCGGGCAGCTTTAAGGTCAGACCTTCCGCCACAATCAACACTCGCCCTCGCCCGCTTTCTTCCCTTCTCCCCTTGTGGGAGAAGGTGGCGCGGACGAAGTCCGTGCCGGATGAGGGGTCTGTATCCGCGGAGAGAGACCCCTCACCCGTCCGCGATGCTTCGCATCGCGTCCACCCTCTCCCACAAGGGGTGGGGATACTTACATCTCCGGAATGAGCCACACTTTTGACCCCACTTGCGCGCCCACACCTAATAAAAACCAAATAAAATGAGAACATTGGATTTGTGAGAAACCAAATACATTTTGGTGCAGCCTGCATTGAAAGCAGCTTATCCAAATGCGATCAAACAAATACGGCGTGCGTGGATTAAAGGGTGTTCAGCAACCCAGAGGGCTCGGGCGGCGCTTATTTTCGATCTGATGGAGCCATTGAGACCGGTTGTCGATCGACTGGTATTAGAGTTCTTGCAGTCGCGTGTATTTCAGCAGACCGACTTTACCATTCGCAGTGATGGTGTGTGCAGGCTCAATCCGGAGATGGCCAAGCATATTGTTGGACTGCTGGACTTGAAATTGCCTGGACCCGATATGCTGAGTATACCGTACCTGTTGCGAGCAGCCACCATTTAGCCCGCCTGATTAGGACGTAGATCTCCCGTTACGGCTGAAAGGATCACAGAGGAACATCTTCAATACTTCAATAACAGACCGAGTATTCTGACTGAGGTCCTGGCGAGGGTCTTACCGCCCCCCAAAGAGGCGAGAATGAAATGACCGCAGGCCAATATCCGCTGCAGTCATCGCAAATTTCCCTCCTTCTCAGATTTCTCGGTAAAGAACTCAATAATTCGATGGTAGCCTTGCTCACCGACGCATAGCATCTGCCATGCCGACGTGACGCACCTCAGCTTATACGCGAAGCATTCCAGCACTTGCGCTCCCATTTCGATCCAGCAAACACCGTATGTCCGATTCCAACAATGAACAGCTTCGCCCGCCCCCGAGTTGGGACACATTCGAAGAGATGTGTGCCGATCTCTTTGCTCGCATCTGGGACGACCCTCAGCTTGTACGGTATGGCCGCCAAGGCCAGCGCCAAAATGGCGTCGATATTTACGGCAAGGAAAATGGTGAGAACGCGGGGGTACAGTGCAAGGGAAAGCGTGTTTGGCCACTCACGAAGCTTACGACCTTCGAAATTGACGCCGAAGTCGAAAAGGCCAAGGACTTCCCTGAACCCCTCAAGACCTACATTATCGCAACTACTGCCGATAACGACGTTCACGTAACCGATTATGTGAATGCTATTTCAGCAGAGCATGAAAAACAGGGCCTTTTCCGCGTTACCGTATACGGCTGGAGCGAGCTCGTAAGACGTTTTAACGATCATCCCGATCTGCTAAAGAAACACTTCAACAGTTATACGCTTCGCCAAATCCAGAACGAGATGCCTAACGCGGTTGCGGATCGCGTTTTTGAACGACTGCAAATGGCCAATGCTTTAATTAGCTCTACTGAGGCAGAGCAAGCTCCGCGCTCGCAGCCGGGTCTGCTCGATGACAAGCTTGCCGATGCGCTAGAACGAGATTTTGCCAGCCGCTATGAGCGCGCGCTTCAGCGTTCAATCTTTCCCGAGATTCAAAAGACTGACGAATTTGTACCGCTTGCAGTTGAAGTCTTAGAGACGGCTGGAGCATCGTTGTCGCCGGACTTGCGCCGAATGATCCTGTTTCGTGCTGCGCGCTCGGCTGCAATCCATGGCCGTATCGACGAGGCGAAGCGCTTCTTAGCTGCCGGCCAAGCGATCTCCAGCACGGTCTCTGACATACCGGCATGTGCGCGAATAGCCGTTGCGGAAAAACGCGTAAACGACGCGATCCAAATGCTGCGCGACGTCCAGGATGATGACGGGCGCTCAGTTCTCCTTAGCATTCTTGCTCTGGAGCGGAGTGATGACGACGCCTTGCGGTGGTTCACGGATAACGGCCTTTCGCTTGCGCAGCTTAGTCCGCTTGGTGTCCTCAATATGTGCCAGCTCTATCTTCGGCGCAACGATTTCGAAGCTGTGAGCGGGGTATTATCTCAAGCGACACCTGCTCAACTGACACAGGCCCCGTATCTCTACTTCCTGCGCGGTGCCATGAGGTTTGCGCGCTTGCTTCCCGTGCCTGAGCAAGGGCTTGCGTTGTCCGGCTTACCCATGGACGTCCGCAACGCTCGGCCCATCGTGAACGATCCAGAGCTGTCCGCCGCCCTTGACGAAGCGATTAACGATCTACGGCGAGCCGAGCCACTGACGTCGGTGCTCGGCTTACGTCACGCGCCGCGCATTATCGAGTCCTATATCCTATGGTGTGAGTTAGTTCATCCCGCGCGAAAGGACACTGCGCTCACGCAACTTCGAAAGGACATGGAGGACGGTGCCTTGGCGGTATCACGGGTGCAGTATGCATTCGCCTACATCCGAGGTTTTGATCCTGCTAATCTTGAGGCCTATTTAGAGCGGCGCGATTCATTCGGCGGCCTCTCCGATGAAGAATTGCGCGCGGCGCTCTCCATACGCCTCCACAAGGACGACTTTGCAGGCCTTGCCTCATTTATCGCCGCCAAACGCCAGCAAGCCGAAGCATCGTTTGGACGAGAAGGTATTCTCTCGCTTGAAATTCAAGCATTGGCAAAGAAGGGCGATGCAACCTCTGCAAAGATCATACTTCAAGACAATTTGGTTTTATTCGGGGACCGCCAACTCGCGCACCTTCGCACCGAGATCGCGAAAGCGGAGGGAGCGGACCCCGTTGTTGAACATCTGCGGTTATATGAGACCGAGGAGACTCCAGAGGCCTTGCGCGCGCTCGTCAACGCGCTAGTTCAAAAGAGAGATCATATCGGCGTCTCCAAATACGCCGAACTTCTGTTCACCGAGACTAAAGACCCGCAAGACATTGTGCTCGCAGCACAAGCTTCCTCTCAGGCGGGGGATGGCGACGCCCTCGTTCGCTTGATCGAAGCTCATCCCTTCCTGCTCGACTACAGCGTCACCTTTATGCGTAATTACGGTTGGCAATTGTTCCGGCTCGGGCGCCTTCAGGATGCCAAACGACTAATTGAACAAATCGAAAGGAAATATTCGGACCAACGTGACCTTCAACTTGAAACGGCTATCGCGATCGAGACGGGCGAGTGGGAATCGCTGGCAGCCCCCCTGACAGCGGCACTAGAGCCTGCCCGTAATCTCGACGGCCTGACTCTGATCCGCGCGGCACATCTAGCGCAGGCGTCCGGACAGGGGCCGCTTATGGACCTCATCGACGCCGCCCTTGCCAAGGGGGAGGATGATCCCAACGTTCTCTTGGGCGGCTACTATCTTTTCATTGAAGAGGGCCTCGAAGAAGAGCGGCCTGAGTCGCACGAATGGTTTCGGAAAGCGCTTGCGCTCTCGGGACCCGATGGCCCCGTTCAAACCGTGGAAATAAAAGAACTACTCTCGAAGCAGACCGAGTGGAACGACCACACCCGCGACGTCACAGACAACATGATACGCGGCGATCTTCCGTTGGTTGTCGCGGGTCCTGGGCTTCGTACCACCGTCGTGGATATCATCCTTCGAAATCTCATCCGCAATTCTACACTCGCTGACGGCCGGCGACGCGCTGCAATTCCGCTGTTCACCGGGCGACGGTTGCC
>JBBRCA010000215.1:0-4517 GCA_038205325.1 Terriglobales bacterium
GGTCGACGGCTCGCACGAAGTCTACTCCGAGTTCTCGCACAAGATCGCTGCAGCCGTCGAACGCTGCTGCCCCGTCGCGCACACGCCCTCCATCGATGAAGTGGTCTGCCAGCTCATGGGCCGCGAACGCGAACCGCCCGCCGCCCGCCGCATCGCGCTCGCGATCAAGCAGGCCATCAAGAATGACGTCGGCTCCACCCTGCGCTGCTCCATCGGCATGGCGCCCAACCGCTTGCTCGCCAAAATCGCCAGCGACATGCAGAAGCCCGACGGCCTCATCGGGCTGCTGCCCTCGCAACTTCCGCGAGCCATCGCGCACCTCGAACTCCGCGACCTCCCCGGCGTCGGCGCACGCACGGAAATCCGTCTCAACGCCAAAGGCATCCACACCATGCCCGAGCTGCTCGCGCTCGACCGCAACGGGATGCACGCGCTATGGGACTCCGTCTGGGGCGACCGCCTCTACCATTGGCTGCGCGGCGCGGACACTGGCGACGACGGCGCGCCCGTCTCGTCGGGCATTCAGAAATCGCTCGGCCACTCCCACGTCCTCGGCCCCGAGTATCGCTCGCCGGAAGGCGCCTGGGCCGTCGCGCATAAGCTGCTGCACAAAGCCGCCATGCGCCTGCGCATGGAGAAGTTCCACACCTCTGCGCTCGCCGTCACTATCAAATACAAGCTCACTCGCGACGAGGCCGCCCGCGCCCCAAAGCTCCGCAAGCACACCAGCGGCATCCAGCACGCGGGGTGGGGAATGGAGGCGCGCTTCCGTCCCTGTCAAGACACGCTCACGCTGCTCGAAGCTCTACAGGGCATCTGGAAGCAATCGCCCAACGGCCCGGAAAATCGGCAGCCCTTCTTTATCGGCGTTACGCTCAGCAATCTGATCCCCGACGACGAACTACAGGCAACGCTGTTTGACGAACCCGGCAACCGCAACCAACTTTCCGCCACCATGGACAAGCTCAACCTGAAGTACGGCCACACCACGCTGCACTTCGCCGGCATGCTGCCCGCGCGCGACTCCGCCCCAACGCGCATCGCCTTCACCCAAATCCCCGTCCAGTACGGCAGCGATTGGATGTAAAACTCCACCTCGTCTTACTTCGCGAAACGTCGCGTTCAAACTTCGCGAACTTTGCGTCAAGGCCTTGCTTGGTTGGAGTGACCTCACACTCGTCGAAGCATCCCACAAGGTCTAGCTCTTTACTGTTGGCTGTTTTTCCCGTGCACACTCTTCCTCACATCCACCACGATCGTCTCCGCCAAACGGTCCTGAGCACACTTCCGGTTCTCGTCCCAGAAGAACTGCGCGAACCCCAGGCCGCCCTCAAGGAACGCGGCACCGTATCCCAGTGCGCGCTCCACCGACTGCCACAGACCCAACCGTTCATGCGTCAGCGACACCACCCGCGTTCGCGCCATCCACTTGCCGACAGTCCGTCCGTTACTGAAGTAGGTCATCAGGCCGTAATACAACACTGCAACCACCACGTTCCCCACCTCGTGGAAGTCCCACTTGATGTGGATATCCCCCTGATGCAGAACATACCGCCGCCAAGCGACCTCCGTCGGAAACCACAGCACGACCGCAACCACCAGATCGATAACATAGCCCAGCGCGCGTTGCCAGAAAGCAGCCAGTGGTAGTCCATAGAGGGCTTGCTCGCGCGCCGTCTCGTGGGCATGAAAATACCTCTGCTTCGCCATCGCTTCTCCTTGCCTCCACTCTAAATCCCAGCATGACAAACGTCACCGCACTTTGCTGACGACCCGCACTAAAACTCCGCCCCCACTCCCGGCATACTCGCTCTTGTAAACAACAAGGAGCACAGCATGAGCGCAGTCCTGGATCTCGTAGAAACCCCACCCCGCACCGAACCCAAGCCGAACGATGTCGTCGCCTCGCTGACCAACATCACCAAGCGCTACTCCAACGGCGTCCTCGCCCTCGACGGCCTTTCGCTCGAACTCAGGCGCGGCGAAATCGTCGCGCTACTCGGTCCGAATGGTGCTGGCAAGTCAACTGCCGTTAAACTCATGCTTGGCCTCTCCACCCCCACCGCAGGCACCGTCCGCATCTTCGCCGCCGACCCCCGTGACGCCTCCGCGCGCGTCCGCACCGGAGCCATGCTCCAGGTCGGAACCGCCCCGCTGATGCTCCGCGTCCGCGAGCACATCACAATGTTTCGCGGCTACTACCCGCATCCCATGCCCTACACGCAAATCGTCAAGGCCGCCGGCCTCGAAGGCCTCGAAGACCGCATGTTCGGCCAACTTTCCGGCGGCCAGAAGCAGCGTATGTTGTTCGCGCTCTCACTGGCTGGCAATCCCGACCTCATCTTCCTCGACGAGCCCACCGTGGGGCTCGACATCGAAGCCCGCCGCGGCCTCTGGACGCAGATCCGAGCGCTCGCCGCGCAGGGAAAAACTGTCCTCCTTACCACCCACTACCTCGAAGAGGCCGACGCGCTCGCGCACCGCATCATCGTCGTCAACAAGGGCCGCGTCATCTGCCAAGGCACGCCCGCCGAAGTGAAGTCGATGGGCGCAACCGGCTCCGTCAGCCCCACTGCCAGCGCCATTCGCACGATCCGCTGCGTGACCACGCTGCCCGTCGAAACCCTTCGCGCTCTGCCCGGAGTCACTGAAGCCCACACCACTCCAGGCGCGACCACCCTCGTCACAGCCCGCCCCGAAGCCGCGCTCCGCGAAATGCTCGCCCTCGACACCGCTCTCCACTCTCTCGAAGTCATCGCCCCCGCCCTCGAAGACGCCTTCCTCGCCCTCACCTCAGAGCCGCGCTGAAACGTTTTGCTCTTGCCTTTCTTTCTGTCATCCCGTAGGGATCTGCTTCTCCCTCGGCAACTCATTCATCCGGAGCACACCATGTCCACCCCCGCCATCGCCCTTCCCGCCGCCCCCACCACTGGCCTCGCCCGCAACTTCCGCATCTTCCTCACCGAGACCCGCTACGAATTCGTCCGCATGGCCCGCACCCGCACCTTCTCGCTCTCGGTCATCGGGTTCCCGGTCATGTTCTACGTCCTGTTCGGCCTGCTGCTCAACCGCGGCGAACACTTCGCGGGAGGTGAGGGAGCGGCGCGTTATCTGTTGGCGGGCTACTCCATCTTCGGCGCGGTCGGCGCGGCCTTATTCGGAGTCGGCGTCGGTCTCGCCGCCGAACTCAGCGCCGGTTGGCTCGAACTCAAGCGCGCCAGCCCGATGCCCCCGCTCGCTTACCTGCTCGCCAAGTGCTGCACGGCGATGGCCTTCGGCGTCATCATCGTCTGCCTGCTCTGCGCGCTCGGCCTCGCCTTCGGTCACGTGTCCCTTTCGCTCCTCGATTTCGCCCGCATGATAGCCCTCACGCTGGCAGCAGCCGTCCCCTTCGCCTGCATGGGCCTGGTCCTGGCCCTGCTCGTGCCCATGAACTCCGCCCCCGGCGTCACCAACATGATCTACCTGCCCATGAGCTTTCTCGGCGGCTTGTGGCTCCCCATCCAGGCGCTGCCCCACTTCCTGCGCGCCTTCGCTCCCGCTCTGCCCACCTTCCACGCCGGACAACTGATGCTCGGCGTGCTCGGATTCCCGACAATTGGCAGCGCCTCTGGCCATTGGTTGTATCTCATCGGCTTCACCCTCATCGTGCTCGGTATCGCCTCCCTGCTCTTTCGCCGCCGCGAACAGAACGCCTGAAGGGTCGTAAACTCCAAAGGAAGCCATGAACGCTACGTCCATCTCGACCCGGCATAAGCCCGGCTCCACGCTCATCTGGCTCGCCTACCTTCTTTTCATCTTCATCGAGCCCGTCTTCAACCCGAGCCTGCATCTCTGGCTGGGCACGCTCGGCATTATGGTGGCGTTCCTGGTGGTGTTCACGGTTTACATGCGCACCTCCAGCGAGACGACGCGCCGCTCGATGATCGCCACCACCTTCTTACTCGGCATGGTCAGCTTCCCCTGGAACAGCGGCGCGTCGACCTTCTTCATCTATACCGCCGCCTTCCTGCCTTTCAGCGTTCCGTCGATTCCAGTCGTCCTGTCGCTCTTCGGCGTAGAGGCCGCTGCGCTCGCGGGCGAGACCTATTGGCTGCATCTGCATTGGGCAAACGCTCTCTTCGGAATCTTCCTTGTGCTGGTCATCGGCGGCGGAAACATCTTCTTCGCGCAACAACGCCGCGCCGATTACAAACTCCGCGAAGCTCAGGAACAGAACATCGCGCTCGCCGCCGTCGCCGAGCGCGAGCGCATCGCGCGCGACCTCCACGACGTTCTTGGCCACACGCTCTCGGTCATCGTCCTGAAATCCGAACTTGCCGGTCGTCTGATTGAACTCGACCCGCGCCGCGCCGCCAGCGAGATCGCCGAAGTCGAACGCACCGCCCGCAGCGCTCTCGCCGAGGTCCGCGAAGCTATCGGCGGCTATCGCGCGCGAGGCCTGCTCGCCGAGATCGAAGCTGCGCGCCGCACCCTCGACGCCGCCGGCGTGACGCTCCAGTGCGACACCATGCCTT
>JBBRCA010000216.1:0-4514 GCA_038205325.1 Terriglobales bacterium
ATCTTCGAATACATCGAAGGCTATTACAACACCCACCGCAAACACTCTTCGATCGGATACAAAACCCCGAACCAATTCGAAGCCCAGATCCACTCAACAAACTAAACAACAAAATGGTCCAGAAATCGGTTGCACCTCAGTCAGGCGTTTACGCGCGTGCGCGATTCGGAGTCGCAGGCGAGAGAGAGACTGGTTGGCGATTCCGCTCCACTTCACTCTGACTGGCGTGGAGACCAGATTCCTTTGGCAGAGCTGCAGCGCCGGTTGCAGTTGAATGCCGTCCGGATTTTCAGTGATGGTCGTGTCGAGATTTTCTATGGCGACGACGGTCTATTCGGAGGCCACAGCCTGATTGCGCACCTAAATTCATCAGGAGTGTTTGAGCATGGAGAGATGTTTGGATGAATGACAAGTCGCCTATGTGGCGGTCGTCATAGAGCGGGCATCGCGAGGCGGAGCGTCTATTTCTCGGACATGACCTTTAGGAAGGTGACAGACCCGGCTGCGCTGCCTTTTGGGAAGAGCACTTCCACGCCGCCGCCCGCGAGTCCGTAGTTGGGCGTCACGGTGCCGTAGAGAATCTGTGTGCCAGGGGGCGGGCGAATTTCAAAGACGTATTTCGCGGAGATTCGAGTTGGCAATGCGTAGCGGCCCACCGCGGCGAGGCCACTCGGCACAACCGTAATGTCGGTGTCTGTTGTGGAGTAGGAGCCGCTCGCCAGACTGCCATTCGGCAAGACGCGGCGGTCCGCGCGAAACGCCGATAGGCGGTAGAATACATCGCCCGCGACCGTCAGCGTGGTGTGCGGGGGAGTGGTGCCCGTTCGAGTTGGAGCGGTCGCACGCGCCCCCTTTGTCGTTGCTTCGAGAATCAGCGACCGCCGACCAAAAGCGCCTATTGTGGAGAGGTCTGTTACCTCCTTCGGTAGGTCCGTAAAAAGCCCCTCCGACAGATCTAGACGTTCAGTAGTGAAGCGGTTTTCCCCGCGCAGCAAGGGGGCGTCGTCCAAGGTTTCAAAGTATGCGCCGGAGATCACAACGCCGCTCTCAGGAGAGCCGCTCCGCGAGAGGTGGGCCCACTGATAACCCATGCCATCCTCAGGAATACTGACAGCCTTGATGGCATCCTCTTCCGTGAGTTTGAAAAGCTCCATATTGATTTGCTGCGACGGCTAAATGAGTTCGTCTGCGCGTTTCTCGCGCGTGGTTCGCTTCTTGGGTTCGGCTGTCTTCGCTGCCGCTGTTTCTTCTGCGGCGCGTTCAAGGTTGAGGGCAAGGAGGCGGTTGAGGATTTCGTCGTCGCTCAGATCGGCGAGCCAGCCGTAGGCGGCAGCGACGGCGGCATCGAGCTTGTCATGCGCGAGCGCGAGCCAGGTGGGGCGCTCGTTGTAGAGGTTCGTGAGGGTGCGCTTTTTCAGCTTCGCGGCGCACTCGGCGTCGCGGGGTTCGACGCGTGGATAGCGCACGGTGCCGATGCCGGTTTTTGAATCCACTGTCGCCGGGTCGATATAGCGCGCCCAGGGACCGGAAGCCGTGCCGAGGAATTCGAGTGCGGGCGTCTGCACCCATTCGGGCGGATTGAGCCAGCGCTCGCGCAGATCGCTCATCGCTTGCGCGGCGGCGGCAATCGCGGCTTCCTGCGCAGGGGTCGCCCGCGGAAATGCGAACGTCTCGAAACATTCCGTCGGGTTGTAGGTGGCATCGTTTCCGATGCCATGCCAAGCGCACGTCGCCAGCGTCCAAAGCCGATGAAGGCGCGAGTGCAAAACTCCAAAGCGGAAGTCATCGGCGAAAGCGATGGCGATTACTTTGGAGTCGGGCAGGACGGCGGAATCCTGCCATACGAAAAGCCGATGCTTCGCTACACGCGCTGTGCCGATGTAACGAGGAAGCCCGGCAATTGCGGCGCGCAGGCCCGGTCGTGGCTCCGCGTGAAGCCACCATTTTTCCCGGTAGAGCTTCCGATTGTTCGCGTCTCGAAACGGCTTTACGTGTTCTTTCACGTGCTGAAATGGATTCTCGTAAAGGGCGGCAACTCCCATCTCGGTTCCGACGCCAAAATCCACAATCCAGCGGCGTGAGTCGATTTGCACGAGGTCGCTTCCATTGCGGAGCGGGCGTACCACGTCGCTGTTGGGCCTGCCGTGGGGATTGACCGCCGAGAGCATCTCGACGGCGCGCTCGTGTGGAATGTCGAAGTCGCCCACTTTGGTAGTCCCCATGAAGCACATCTTTTCGTTGGCCTTGAGGTAAAGCTTGGCCGTAACGTCGAGGCCGCTTGTGAGGTCAGCGTTGATCGTGGCAACTTCGTTGCCGTCGAGAGTTGCCTTGTCGGGCGCGTCTGGCCCACCGAATCCGACCATGCAAATGCGTATCGCCGTTCCAGCGTCGAACAATCGCGATCCGAAATGGCGAAGAAAATGCGGCCGGTTTCCTTGATGCGCTCGAAGGCGTGTCGCGAACTGACTTGCTTCGAGCCGGTCGTCGCCAACAGGCCCGCACGCCGGCACTTGCCTTCGGCGACGAGTTGGCGCGCCTTTTCAAACCAGTAGCAGCAGAAATCCGACGTGGAGGGGAGCCGGTCCCCATAGATTTTGAAAAGCGCTTTCGTGTATTCCGCGCCGAGTTCCGAGCGGAGCCGCTTGTTGCCGATGAAAGGCGGGTTGCCGACGATGATTTCGGCATCGGGCCAGGCGCGCTCGTAATAGACGCGCAGCCGTTCCTCGCCCGCTTTCGGCGGTGGTGTGGAGCTTTCGGTGAATTCCCCTTGTGCACTTGTTCCGACGATTTCGAACTGGCTAGCGCCGAGCGGGACAATGGCCGCGTGTTCCTCCGCCTGCGCTTCCTTCAGATCCTTTGGCACAGTCTTAAACACGTCGCGCATGAGCGCGTCCTTGTTTTGGAAGCCGTCGAGATTTTGCAGCACGGGCGATCGGTCGTTGTCGAAACCGTTGTCGCGCCGCCATTGGAGAAAGCCGATTTGCACGGAGACTTGCGCCAACTCGAAAGCGTAAGGATTGATTTCAAGGGCGCGGAGTTGCTGCACGCTGACTTGCGGCGCGAGCTTGAAGCCGAGTTGCGCGCCGTAGGTGACGACTTCCTTTTCCAGACCAAGCAGCGATTGAAGCGATACGTAGAGGAAATTGCCGCCGCCGCACGCGGGGTCGAGAACGGTCGTCGCAGCGAACTTTCCTTGGAAGGCGGCGAGTTGCTCCCGCTGTGCGGGCGTGCCCTTCCCCTTCACGAAAGCAGCGGCGAGTTCTCCCTTTAGTGCGCTCCACTCGCGGCGTAGTGGGGCGAGGAGCACGGGTTCGACGAGGGTCCTGATGTCAGTTTCGTTCGTGTAGTGCGCGCCGAGTTGGCCGCGCTGGCTTTCGTCCAAGGCGCGCTCGAATAGCGTGCCCATGATACTCGGCTGAATGAATTGCCAGTCCGCTTCGCTGGCTTCCGCCAGCCTTGCAAGTTCGTCGGCGGTGAGTTCAAACACCGAGGAATCCTCGAAAAGATGGCCGTTGAAGTGGCGGATTTTGTGAACGCCAAACGTGCCGCCCTTCGCCATCACGGCGAAGAGTTTTTCGAGCGTCTCCGCGAAGTGCGCCGGGTCGTCGGCAGCGGTGCGAGTGAGTTCGGAAAAGAGTCCTTTTGGCAAGAGCCCTGTGTCTTCGGCGAAGAAGCAGAAGACAACCCGGTTAAGGAAGCGGGCAATGCGGAGGTTTTTGCGCTGTGAGTAGTTCGCTTGGGTGCGCGTCTTGGCGTCGGCCAACTCGCGGCTCTCCCGCTTTTGCAAAGACATCGCGACTTCGGCGATTTGCGTGGCGAGCTTTTCCGTCACTTCCGCGGTCGTGCGTTGCGGCTTGAGGAATGCGGGGTCGGTGAAGACCGCGCGGAGCAGGCGGAGGTTTATGGGGTCGTCAATCTGTGCGGTGTTGAACTCGTGCGTTTCCTGAACGGTGCCGTTGAAATTCGTGCGGATGATGAAGCGGTCGAAATCGCACACGCTGGTCTGGCCAAAGTCATAAACGGTGACGATGCCGGGATGCTGGAGCTTGGCGAGCGTGCGCGCCTCGCGCTGGAAGCGGACGAGGAAATCGCCGTCGCCCGCGAGTTCGGCGGGCAGGAGCTTGATCGCCACCGGGCGTTCGAGCGCAGCCTGCACGCCGCTGTAGACCGCGCCCATGCCGCCGCGGCCGAGCAGGCTCTCGATGCGGTATTGCGGGAGGAGCTTCGCGAGTTCCTCCGGCGTAGGCGGCTCCCATGCGCTCGCCCCGCCGGTGGGTTTCACGGTGTCGAGGCTCCGGGCCAGCAGTTCGCCGGGGTCGAGACCGTGGAGTTTCTTGTTCGGGTCGGGGTCAGGCATAAAGGTGAATGGTTTCACCCGTTGCTAGTGTAGTGCGGCGCAAATAGCGTAACATCTTTCTTGTCTGGCGAGAGTTCCTCGGAGAGGTTATCGAGATGGTTATCGTCACCTCTGATGTTCCTTGTTCTGAAGACCTACAATGGCTGCGGAAGCAGGC
>JBBRCA010000217.1:0-4496 GCA_038205325.1 Terriglobales bacterium
GATCATGCGCCTCATCCTCGACTGCGCGGATGAAAACATGGAAATGGAAATGGTCTACGAGAAGACCCACACCGAGGAGACCGAGAAGTACACCGTGCAACCGCGGTTCGTGGTGGGCACCCCCATCGGTTGGTACATGCTCGTGAACGATCCGACAAGGCCGGGCAAGCTGCGGACCTTTGCCGTGGCGCGCATCCGCCAGGCGCGGCGGACCGGGACGCGTTCCGAAGAAGTCGAAGTCGACGTGGAGGCGCATTTCCAGCACAACATCGGCATCTACGGCGGCGGCACGCCGGAGCGGGTGCGTCTGCTTTTCGAGCGGAACGCAGGCCGGATTGCCGCCGAAATGCCGCCGCACCCCAGCGCCACGTGCGTCACGCGGGCCGATGGCCAGATCGAAATGACGCTCGACGTCGCCATCGACAAAGAATTCGAGAATTGGATCGCCAGTTGGTGCGATGAAGTGGAAGTGCTCGACCCTCCCGCGTTGCGGGAAATCTTTCGCAAGAAATCCCAGCGCCAGGCGGCGAAATACGCGGCGTAGTTTGCCGGGATCACTTTTGTGACTCTGCGGCTTTGGGTGAGCCCACCGCCGCGGCCTGGATTTCCTCGTCCGAAAGTGGGCTTGGACCAGTGCACAGGGTCGAGCATGTGGCGCTGCGGCAAAGGATCCTCGCAGACGCGCGGGAGATGGTCGCCGGGGAAGAGTGGGCGTAGCGCGAGCTTTGAGCTTGAGGGCCGCCGACTGCGGCGGCCACCACTGGAGACTGCGATGACCTCGAGCGCCGCGCCTCCCTCGGCCGGGGTTCGCGGTAAATGTGGCGCGAAGCGCGTAACACACCGGCCACTTGAGTGTTCGAATGCGTAACCCCATCGACACTCGACCCCAATCCGATTACGCCCTACGGGAAAGCGTACCGTTCGTGACTGGATTTCACGGAACTGTCATGATTTATCGCCTGACACCTTTTCCCCGTGACACCTTTTCCCCGTGCTGCGTCCGGCCGATTACGAGCCCGATAAGGAATTTGCCGACTGCCTAGGTATTTTTCTCGGGGAAAGCCGCAGGAGGTGAAGCTGCTTTTGCGCGGCGCGCCGCCGCGAGTGGCGCAGGAACGGTGCTGGCATGCGAGTCAGCAAATCGTGGTGCGCCCAAACGGCCATGTCGAAAGGACGATGCAGGTCGCCGTGACGACCGACTTGGAAATCCTCCTGCGGAGATGGGGCTCGGACGCTCACGTCGTCTCGCCCCGATGAATGCGATCGCTTTAGCAGCTTGAGGCGATTCGCCGGGTTGTTACGGTACCCACCAAGTCGGGAGTGCAAACTTCAATGCCTCGGCCGACTTTAGCCTCGCATTGTACACGACAATTCGGCCTTCGTGTTTCACCTCCATCGTCGTTTTCTCCAGTTCAACCTCGGCCGGGTGGCGTGCGACCAAGACGTCACGCGCGCCTTGGTTTAGGTAAATGCAGTCCTTCGGTGCCCCACCCAGGCGGCACGCATAGACAACTGGTGTTCCAAGGGCTGTGATCGCCCCACAAACACGGAGCATCGTCACCTCGCCGAAATCGATTCCGGCGCCCATGCCGGCGTCGGCTAAAACTGTAATGAAGGAAGAAGCGCTCTCGCCGTAAACTGCGTTGAAGATGGCCGCAGCTTCACGCGCACAGGAAAGCGCGCGCAGGCCGGCGTCGGGGCCCGAGAAATCGTCAGGGAAAAGCGCCAACACACCGTCGCCGCTAAATTTATCAAATATGCCAAGGTGATGCTTAACGCAGCGCTCGATCGCACCAAGAGCGGTGGTAACAAGCTTGGCGAACAGAGCTGGACTCTTGGCCTTGAGCATCAGGGCGGTAGAGCCGCGTAGATCGAGTGAAAGTACAAACGCCTGCTGACTGGCCCCGGCCAAGAATTGTTCTAGGCGGGCCGGGTCGTCTTTCATTCGGTCGAACGCCGCTCCGAGAACGCTTTCCTTCAGGAATTGGCGGGCGTGCTCGAACCCGAAAGCACGCTCTTCCTCTGCCTTCGCCAAGCGGATTTCTTCAGCAAATTGCCGCTGCTTTTTCGCATCGCGCTTCGTCGCGTCCAATCCCAACCGGGTTTCGTGGAGCAGACGCACCCGTTCTTGAGCAGATAAGATGCGCCGCTCCAATTCGATTTCCTGGCGGAGGCTCTTGCTGATTTCTTCGCTCGCTGCCGCCGTCGCGTTGGCGGGCTCGCGTAAGAGCTCGCGGAGCCGGTCGATGGAGTATGCGTCGCGGACGGGTTTTGCAGACATATCGAGACGTCCCGGCATCGAACAACAGGTGCTGACAAAGGCAAGTTTGTCTTTTCCCGCGAAGTTATTTCGACATCGTCCGCCTTGTGGCTCTAAAGGTATTCGGAAAATACCGGATCGACGATAAGCTTGGTAGCGGAGCGTACGGGAGCGTTTTCCGCGCGTTCGACCCTGTACTTCAGCGTGCCGTGGCCATCAAGGTGCTGCACTCGCATCTCGCGTCCGACGTGGCCTGTTTGCAGCGGTTTTGGCAAGAGGCGGAAGCGATGGCTGGCGTCAATCATCCCGGCATAGTTCGCATCTACGAGTTCGGTCAGCGCGAAGATGACTTCTATCTCGTCATGCAATTCCTCTCCGGAGGAACTCTTGCGCGGCATCTCAGTCGATACCCACGCGGGTTGCCGTTCGATCAAATTGAGCGGCATTTCCGCGCGCTCTGCAGTGCCTTGGATGAGGTTCATCTTCGACGAGTGCATCCGATTGTCCACCGTGACCTCAAACCCGAAAATCTCCTCTTTGACGACCATCAAAACCTTGCGATCGCCGACTTCGGCATTGCCCGGATCGGCGGCAAGACTCTGGGTTTAACTCGAACAGGAGCTCCGCTGGGTACACCTTGCTATATGGCACCGGAACTCTGGAAAGCGGAGCCGGTCTCTCTGCAAGCTGACCTCTACGCACTGGGCTGTATTCTCTATCAGATGCTGACTGGTCGAGTGCCTTTCAAGGCCGAGAGTGAACACGCTTTAGCAAAGTTGCATTGCGAACGGGACCCGAAGGCATTGTTGAGCTTCCGTCCTGAAGTTCCGGCTGTCTGGGACGTCGTGGTAAAGGCCCTGATGCAGAAGCTGCCTGCCCTACGGCCAGCGAGCGCCGGGGAGGCCCTGCAAATCTGGGAGCATACGTGGGCTGCTTTCCCCCAGTCGGCCCCGGCTCGGGTGCGACCAACTCGTGCTGCACCCGCACTAGCGCACAGCGCAGAAGCGTTGGCAAGCTACCGAGCCCAGGTAGCGGAAGGAAATGCAAACGGCCAAAATTCGCTTGGGGAGGTTTATGCGAAGGGACTTGGTGGATTGGCGAAAAACCCGGCTGAAGCGGTGCGGTTGTTTCGTCTCGCAGTCGACCAAGGGCACGCCGCTGCGCAGGCAAATCTTGGCATCATGTACGTCCGAGGCGAAGGTGGGTTGGTTGTGGACGAGCGAGAGGCTCTACGTCTCTTTCGGCTCGCCGCCTACCAGGGAAACGCTGTCGCGCAAAGTTATCTCGGAGTAATGTATCAGAACGCGCGTGGAGGTTTGCAGCGCGACGAGCGTGAGGCCGTACGCCAATTTCGTCTGGCTGCCGTTCAAGGTAATGCCACTGGGCTCACCGGCTTGGGAGACGCGTGGAGGCTTGGTCGAGGTGGGCGGCCCAAGGATGATCGTAAGGCGGTCGTCCTTTACCGCCTTGCGGCTGCCCAAGGCGACCCCTTGGGCCAGTCCGATCTTGGAGCCATGTATGAAAAGGGGCGAGGCGGCCTGCGCAAAGATGAGTGCGAAGCCGCACGACTCCATTCTTTGGCGGCACACCAGGGCAACGCGTCGGCGCAAGTGCGTCTCGGGCTGATGCACGAAGAGGGGCGTGGCGGATTCGCGAAAGACGACCGCCAAGCAGCACACTATTATCAACTCGCCGCCGACCAAGGTTACTCCGCGGGTCGGGCTCGCCTAGGCGTCATGCTCGCCGCTGGACGTGGCGGGCTTCCAAAGGACGAGGTGGAGGCATCTCGGCTCTTTCGCCTCGCGGCCGACCGAGGCAATTCAGTCGCAAGGGTAGGTCTGGCAAACATGTACCTATTTGGTCACGGAGGGCTGCCCAAGGACGAGCATGAGGCGGTGCGCCTCTACCAACTGGCCGCCGCGAAAGGCGACGCAAGCGGTCAGCTGCACTTTGGGCTCATGTACGAGCAGGGTCTTGGGGGGTTGCCAGCGGATGCGCGCGAGGCCGAGCGCTTCTTCCGCCTAGCTGCTGAACAGGGAGATGCCACCGCCCAGAGAAAGCTCGCAGAAATCATTGAATCAGCGCTACCCCGCGAACACTGGTGTCCGGCCATTACCAGTTGAGGATGAGCTGGTTAGGAGTATCGGTGGGAGCAGAACTGGGATCCGGCGGACAGAGGAGCTCAGCGACAGGCACTTGCGCGAAGGCGTTGACGCTCAAGATCTGGAGAAAGTGG
>JBBRCA010000218.1:0-4460 GCA_038205325.1 Terriglobales bacterium
CACCGAAGAGGACGGAGCTTGGAGCTTCACCAGCGTCGTGCCCGGGCCCTACGGCTCTGGCGCTTCGGCACGGGCGCCGCACGTCCATTTCCAAGTGACGTGTGGTGACGATCGCCTGGTGACGCAGATGTTTCTGCCGAACCATCAGTTCAACGCGGTCGACCGTTGGTACCAGACATTGGCGGACCCCCTGCGCCTTGTTGCACGGCCCATGGGCGATGGAGTCAGCCGGGTGCTCGAATGGGACATCGTGTTGGATGTCGGTGGCGCTTCACGCCAGTCAAACTTCTGAACGCAAGGAACGTCATGAACGTCATCCGCCGTCGACTGATAGGAGTTGCACCCGCGATCGCGATGTCCGCCTTTCCGTGGCGCGCCATCGCCGGGCCCCGTTTGGAGACTGCTCGACTCTTGTGCGGCTATCCGCCGGGAGGCTCCATCGATGTCGTTTGCCGCACCCTCGCGGCGCGCCTGGGCGGGAGTTACGCACGCACGGTGCTGGTGGAAAACAAGCCCGGCGCAGCGGGACGGATCGCGGTCGAAGATGCAAAGCGTTCTCCGCCCGATGGCGCGACGATCTTCATCGCACCGGCGTCCGTGCTGACGATGTACCCGCATGTCTTTAAGAACCTCACATACGACCCCTTCGTCGACCTGGTCCCGCTATCGTCCGTCGCTTCGTTCGGCTTTGCGCTCGTGGTCGGTCCCAAAGTTCCGCAATCCGTCGTGACGCTTCGCGACTTCGTGACATGGTGCAAGGCGAACCCTGGCATGGCGGAATGCGGCAACTCAGGCGCCGGTTCATTTCCGCACTTCATGGCCATGCTGTTCGCGCGCGACGCGGGACTTGAGCTAACGCATATACCGTTCAAAGCCGGCTCGGCCGCACTGAAGGATGTTGCGGGTGGTCAAGTCAGCGCGGTCATGGGGACCGAGCCCAGTGCTGTTCCGCTCCTCAAGGCGGGCCGAGTGCGCGCATTGGCGACGAGCTGGAGCGACCGCTCCCCCTTTAATCCGCTGGTCCCAACTTTCAAGGAAGCCGGTTTTGCAAACCTGACGCAGCGCGAGTGGTTCGGTGCTTTCGTCGCCCGAGGCACGCCGGCGACGACGGCCGAATACGCGAGCGCCGCGCTCGCGACAGCAGCGCGGAGCGACGAGACGCGCGAGGTTTGGCAGAAGGTTGCGTTGTTGCCCGAAGGCTCAACATCGGCGGAATTGCAGGCGGCGTTGCGAAAGGAGTACGACTTCTGGGGGCCGTTGATTCGGGCAAGCGGCTTCACACCGGAAGAATGACGCCTTCGGTGTTGCCGGCCTCAGCGACGAACGTCGGCTATAAGGCTTCGAGCATGCGTCCGCGGATGTCCCCTTCGGGTCGGTTGCGTTGGTTCGCTCGCCTGAGCAGGAGACAGTCAACCGCCCAACGATGCCGATCGGCGGCAGCCACGTCGGCGTACGTAAGAAGGTCACCGCATACCGGCCGTTCATTCCACCGACAACCCGGTGTCGCGATGACCGGTTTGTGCCCGAGACCGTGAGGTCAGGGGTCGGCCGCGATCGACAGCAACCGCTGCATTCTGTTGAAAAACTCGGATTCGGCGTCGACTCGCGAGCAAAGTGTCCGCGGGACCAACTGCGACGGAAATCTGGCCTGTGGGCCTTTGCACGGCTCCGAAGGCCATGCATGCAGTGCGCACGGACTGCGACTTGCAATTGGCCCAAGACCAGCCTCTTTGCGAAATCGAGTTTTCAACAGAATAGCTGCATTGCCGCCGTTCGCGACGCCGCCTCGAACTGCAGCACAGGGTCGAAATCGTAGGTTTGCTGGCCCGAGCAGCAGACATTCGTTTGACATTTCATGCGGGATAGCGCCCAGTGCGAAGGCGTACGTCAGCAGTGCAGCGCATACCCGACGCTCAGGTCGCCGACGTCACGGCGCCGCAATGACGGGTACGCGCCGGAGAGCGTGAATTCAGAGGCCGGCGTCACCGGCAGCAACCGCTGCAAAGCAGCTACCCCACGCCATCGTCGTAGTCATCGGTCACTGCTTCCGGTGAGCGGTCCACTGGCCAATGCGGAAGATCACGAATTCGGCCGGCCGCAGTGGGGCGACGCCAACCTCGCACACCAGTCGGCCCTTGTCGATGTCGTCTTGCGTCATCGTGGTTCGATCGCAACGCACGAAGAATGCGTCGTGCGCCGCCGTCCCCTCCAGCGCTCCCTGACGCCATTGGCGGGTGAGGAAATCCTGCACGAGAGACGTAACGCGGGCCCATAGCGGCTCGCCGTTTGGTTCGAACACCACCCAATGCAAGCCCCGATTGATCGAAGCTTCGATGAAGATCATCAGGCGCCGCACGTTGACATATTTCCACTCGGGATTCGCGCTGAGCGTGCGCGCGCCCCATGCGACAACTCCGCGATGAGGAAGGGCGCGCAGACAGTTGACGCCCTCGGCGTTGAGGATGTCCTGATCGGCAAGCGTCACTTCGCGCTCCAGACCCGTGGCCAGGCTGATTGGCTGGTTTGCCGGCGAGTGGTACACGCCCTGGGCGGCGTCGACCCGCGCATAAACGCCCGCCATGAACCCGCTGGGCGGGAGCTGCAGCCTGGCACCAGACCCCGAGTCCGTCACGGATAGCCAGGGGTAGTAGAGCGCGGCGCTCGGCGAGTTCACGCGCTGCCGGAGCTCTCTAACCTGTGACAAGGATTGCCCCGCGCCCGAGTCGATCACGGCGAACCGATACCGCATGCGCTCCACGTGCGCAATGAGCGCCGCGATCTCGTCAATCCCCGAGGCGCCCGGCGCGGCGACGATCGAGATGTCAGGCACGGCCTCGAGATGGTGGAGAGCGGTGATGTAATCTGCCGCCGTCGGCGGAACATGGACACGCCGCCCAGCGCGGGCGACGTGAAGTCGCTGCCCGCCGTTCGCGAAGAATGCGCGGGCGGCATGCCACATGAAGTTCGGCGCTCGCGTCCTGCGCTCGAACGTCAGATCGGCCCCGCCACCATAGTCGCGCTCGAAATCCGACAGGCTCGCGAAAAGCGTGGAAGCCCGGTCCGTCGGGCCCGTTGCCGTGGGTCCGGCAAACGCGGCGACGGATGTCTCGACGCTGTCAATCGACATTGGTCTGAGCGGCGGGTTCATGTACCGATCACTCTATTCGAGAACCTGCTGCGCTCAACATTCACTCGCCGGGCCTTACCGGGCAACGCCCATTGCGCAATTGCGTACGCCGACGAGCTTCCCGTCGACACCGCCGGCTGGACGATCTGCGACAACATGTATTTCACGTTGCCTTCGACAGCAACTTTGGACGACGAGGTCGGCGGGTCTCAGGCGGCGGCGCGGCGGTTCCTCGAACGGGCCATGGATCTTCATGGCGTACCCGAAAAGATCACCATCGACAAGAGCGGCGCCAACACGGCGGCCATCGTGAGCATCCAAGCCGACAGCGGCTTGCCCATCGAGCTGCGCCAGTCGAAGTATCTCAACAACCTCGTCGAGCAGGACCATCGAGCCTCAAGCGCGTCCGGCGGCCGATGATGGGATTCAAGTCAGTCGCTTGTGCGCGCATCCTGATCGCCGGCATCGAAACGATGCACATGATTCGTAAAGGTCAGCTCGAACAGACCAAAGGCCGAGTTTCGTCCGCGGCGAACCAGTTCTACTCCCCGGCATTTTGAGCTTTTGAGCGCGGCCGCGCCGACCGACGGGGCGGCTTCTCTCGACCAATTGCCCTTATCGCGACAGAACCACGGCGACTGCTTCCGTAGTTGGTGGACTGGAACTAACGACCCGTCAGCAACGTTCAAAGCTGCGCTTTCTTGCTGCGCCGAGCGAGTTTCCCGCTTCGCATTGCTGCGTGGATGTGTGCGGCCTCGGCCCGACGCCAGGTCGAACCCAGGCCGGAGGTTCGCGCTGAACCGACACGGCCAGCCGAAAAATCGCGTCTTAGTCGCCCTTCGCTGGCGCCCGTACGTCTCAGGTCACGCGACCAGACGTTTGTCGATCATGTGTTTTACGCAGTCATTCACGTGCTTCGTGAGCATCGCCTGCGCGCCCTTCCAGTCGCGCCGAAGCGCGAAGTCGAGAAGGCGCCGGTGTTCACCGGCCGCGACATCGCCACGATACACGCCCGCCACCAGCTGGTAGCGCAGGTAGCGGTCGTAGATGATGGCATGTGTTTCGAGCAGCACCTGCGAGCCGCAAGCGGCGATCAGCGCGCGGTGGAATTCGCGGTCGTAGCGCTTCCAGTCCTGCGCCTGCGAGCGCGCGCCTGCCTTCATTCGCTGCTCCATCGCCGCCAGCTTGTGATGCGCCGCGACGACCCTGCCTTCCCATTCCATGTCGCCGGCCTCGAACGATTCGCGCAAGGCGTGCGTCTCGAGCAGGCAGCGCATGGCGGCCACCTCGCGCAGATTGGCCACCGAGATGGGCATCACCTGGAAGCCACGCG
>JBBRCA010000219.1:0-4413 GCA_038205325.1 Terriglobales bacterium
CGCAGGGGTCGCCTTGACGGCTGTGACCGGCGTGGTAGCGTGACAAGAAACAGGGCAATCCCCCTTCCGTAGTGCGTTGAAGCTAATCTGTGAGTCCGAAACCTGCCATGGTTCGCTTTGGACGCCGGAACGCGCTGAAACCTAATCAATGTTCGATACCGCTTTACAGGCTGGAAGATAAAATGCGCTGGTGAGCAGACCACGTAACAAACGAATCGGCCGGAACGACCCCTGCTATTGTGACAGTGGGAATAAGTTCAAGCGCTGTCATGGAGCCATCACGGATCAAGCGCACATGGGGCCGACCGACGAGGAGATTCGGCTTCGGATAGCCGAGGTCAACGCTCGTGAGTTGCAACGGCAGCAACAGCAGGGCCTCGGCAAACCTATAATCGGTGCGCAGTTCAAAGGATACCAATTCGTCGCCGTAGGTAACACGGTTCACTACGGGAAATGGAAGACGTTCATCGACTTTCTGTCGAATTACATCAAGAACATTTGGGCGACACATGGGGTAACGATGAAATCGCGAAGCCCCTCGCGCGGCGGCACCCCATCTTGCAGTGGTACGACGCAGTGTGCCGGCATCAGAGGGAGGCCGTGCCTCAGACGGGTGAGGTACGGGACGTGCCGGCTACCGGAGCGATGGCCGCCTACTTTGGACTCGCGTATAACCTGTACCTGCTCGCTCACAACGCAGAGTTGCAAGCGCGCTTGATGAAGCGCCTCAAGAATTCAGAGCAGTTCAGGGGCGCATATTACGAGACGTTCGTCGCTGCGTGTTTCGTACTCGCGGGCTTCACGTTGGAGCTTGAGAACGAGCAGGATGGCGACACAACTCACTGCGAATTCACGGCGACAAACAAATCGTCGGAAAACAAATTCTCTATTGAAGCGAAGTCACGTGCACCGGGCAAGGCGAACGCCGACGTGGGTAACCAACTCTACGCAGCGCTTACAAAGAACGCTGACCATACGCGGATAGTTGTGATCGACATAAACCTACCAACCGATACCGAAAAGACCGTTGAGGCGTGGCGCGACGAGGTCCTAAGTGGGATTAAGAGCAGAGAAAACGGACTGACAATTAGGGGTGAGCCTGCGCCGCCAGCTTACGTCCTAGTTACTAACCATCCATATCACTACGACCTCGATAGCGCGGGCACAATGCGCGCGGTTTTGGGTGCCGGTTTCAAGATACCGGACTTCGGATACAGAGTAACGTTTGCCAGTCTGGTCGAAGGCTTCAAGGCCCTTCGGAAGCACGCCGACGTTCTGGCAGTTATCGACGGTTTTCGTAATTACAGCATCCCGACGACGTTTGATGGCCAGGCACCCGAGTTCGCGTTCCATCAGACAGAGCCGAGATATCTTGTGGGTCGGAAATACGACCTGTCTGAGCACAAGCCGGGGGCGGTGGGAGAATTGGAGTCTGGCGTCGTCTCGGGTGACGGTCGCCAAGCCCATCTCGTTATGAAGATGGACGACGGGACGCGCGCGATCTTTACGAACACCCTGACGGAGGCCGAAGCCGCTGCCTATCGGGCGCACCCATCTACATTCTTCGGTGTGGAGATCAAGGTCGGTGGGAAAGTTGAAACGCCAATGGAAATGTTCGAGTTTTTCTACGACAGCTACAAGAACACTCCACGGGAGAAAGTCCTCGACTTCATGAGCAACGCGCAAGACTTTGCTGCGCTGTCAGAAATGACAGATGACGACCTGCGTTTGACATTGTGCGAACGATGGGTGTGGGGGTCCGGTGCGTTTCGGGCCGACGGTCAACTCGCGAGAACATAGAAGACTACCCATCCACAAAAGCGGTTGAACTCCAGCAAAGCCGGCAAAAGAAGTCACGCAGCGCGGCACTCTACCGCGCGCGCTGCAGTTCTGGCTTGATCTCCTGCTCTTTCTCCGGTTGCTTGGCAACCGGCTCGCGCAGCCGAACGGGCTCGAGGGGTTCGCCGCGCTCGATCGATTGGGCTATGAGCACGCGGGCGCGCACCAACAACCGTTCACGGTCCACCGGATTCTTGAAATCCCGCTCGGCCCCAAGCTTCACAGCTTGCAGCTTCAGATAGGAGCCCTGCAGCTCCGGGTGCTTCCTCACAGCCTCTTGCGGCGAAATCTTTGGATCGCGGAAGGTTCGCGCGGCGCTCTCACGCCCCGCAAGAAACTCCGTGCGCTCCACCAGCCATTCGTTTCGATGCGTTGACACTGGGGATGCTCCGATGACGCGACCTTCGATATCTCTTTCCCGTTTGGACACTGTCACGGCTTCGCGGCTGACCGCCCGCACGGTGACCTCATCTCCTGTGCGCGCGTTGCTGAGCGATTCCCGCAACGCACGCTCCAAATCCACGCCCCATATTTCGTACTCGCCGTTCGAGGTTTGCAGCTTGACGAAGTAGGAGCCCTGCTCTCGCGGATCGTGACGATAGGTATCTCGACCATGATCGAGCAGTCGGCCGACGAACAACGTGCCGCGCCGACCACTCGGAGAATCGGACTCTGCACGACCACGGCCAGGACTCGCTCCAGCGCGCACGCCGCGCACGTCTGCAGATGCCTGCGTATCTGTGTGCTGGTGTTCCTGACGCCCACCGGCGCCACGCCCGTCCGCGAGTCCGCGCACCAGCTGAGCCTGTTCGATTTCACTCGGCTTGTAGCCGCGCACCGCGATACCCACTCGTTGGGCCGCAAACCAGGCTTCCTTGCGAAAGCGCTGGGTGCCCGTGACGCTGATGTGCTGCCAATCGCGCGCCTGCGCGATGACCATGAGGCTGCGGATGACTTCGGTGTTCTCAGAGGGTGTCGTGAGTTTGCCACCGCGATCCACAAAGGCCGGCGTGCCATCTGGGAAGTAGTACTTGGAGCCAATACCGATAAAGCGCTCCCAGATTTCGGGTGGCACCGCGTTCGACGCCGCGGTGGTGACGGCCTTGTGGGCAACCCTCAGCGACCCGGCCGCACGCTTCGGTGCAGCCTTTCGCGAGTCCGGTTCTGCGGGCACCACGGATGGGCGTCGCCTCACCGGCCGAATCGCGTTCTCGGCTTGTTGACGCGAACGCTTCGTGCGCGCCGTACCCTTCGTGGTCGGCGGATCGGCGGGTTCATCATTAGTCTTCGCCATGCATCGTCCTATCGATCAAAAGCCTTCAAGAATCCGGCGACGTCGGCATCCAGCTCCTCGCGCGTTTGTGGTTCGCCCTCGTCACGTTCCGGGAGGTTCGCGGACGGTAGCGTGACGTCGAAGTCTTCCAGTGTGAGCGTGTCGATGCGCTCGATGTCCGCCACGGTGGAATCACGCACTACGCGTGCATCGCTACTTGAGGTCACTGGCATCTGCGCTGGCGGCACCGTTACTGCGGCCGGCGCAAGCGGACCCGGCGGCTGGGGCGACCGCGCGGGCGTTGTCCGTGTCGGCGGCGGCAACAGGCGCTTGCGAAACAGCCGATCTTCGAAGTAGCGATTTTTCTTAGCCAGGATCGGTCGCAGGCCTTCATACAGAATCAGTTCCCGATCACGGCCGAGTTCTTTAATTTCCTGGGGCAGCATCAGCGGTCGCTTGTGCTCATTCACCGTGACGCTGTGGGAGCGCTTGGCCTTCATGTCGGCCAGATTGAAGACAGGCTTGGAGCGGCTCTTCACTTTCACGGTCGTCATGCCCAGTTCTTGCGAGATTTCATTCGCTTCCGCAAAGTCCTTGGGCGCGTACAAAATGCGCGCCGCCAGGCTCTTCATCATCGTGTCCGCATTGTTAAGCCCGTAGATCTCACGCAACTGCGAATACGCCTGGATCACCAGCAGCACCCGCACGTTGTAACCGGGCAAATAGGAAATCGCCTGCGAGAGAATGGGAATGCGGCCAGGGGCTGCTGCCTCATCGAGCAGAGCCAACAGCTGCTAGCGAAGTGATGGGTTGTGCTCGGGGAGTTCCCGAGTCTGCAAGCTCAAGGCTTGTTCGATGAACAGGTTTAACAGCGGTCGCAACAGTTGCAAGTCGCCCGGATTGATCCCTAAGTAGATTGAGATGGGGCGCTTGCGCAGTTCCCGTAGGTCAAAGTCGTTACGTGACGTCGCCGCATCGAGCAAAGGGTTTGAGAACAAATCCAATCGCGAGGTAAAGGTCTTGCGAATCGAGGAGGCCGTGACCGGCGCCAGGTCCATCAGATCAGAGATTGCCCGCACGCATTGCGGGCTCAAGGGGTATCGGCCACTCTGGCGTCCGCCAATCACCCGTTTCCACTGGGCACTGAAGCCTTCGGCATCGCTGGCCATGCCCTGGCGCAGCACTTCGCCCAAGGTGGCGGGAAACGCAGGAGTTTCCAGCACGTACAGCGTCATGCCTAAAAACATGCTGCGCCCGCTCGCGATCCAGAATGGATCGGTTCCCGGCACATCCGGAAAGAG
>JBBRCA010000220.1:0-4411 GCA_038205325.1 Terriglobales bacterium
CCGCTTTCTCGCCAAACTCCTCCAGCAGAATCGAACTCTTCAAGCGGTCGCCGTGGACTCCAGCCGGAGAATGCTTGCGATCCTGCACACCCGTTGCGACCCCGAGCGCGTCAAGACCATCCACGCCAACGCGCTCACGCAAACTCCTCCGCCCAACACCGACCTTGTTGTAACGCACTTTTTTCTCGACGGCTTCACGCAATCGGACGTCGACAAACTCGCCCTGCAAATCGGACGCGCCGTCCAACCCGGAACTCTGTGGCTTATATCGGACTTCTGCATCCCCCAGCACGGCGCAATCCGACCTGTCGCGCTCGCCTACGTTCGCAGCCTCTACTTCGCCTTCCGCATACTGACCGGATTGCGCGTCACCCAGCTCCCCAATCACGCCACCTCGCTTTTTGCTGCCGGCTTTCACCGTATCGCGTGCCATCGGCTTCTCGGCGGCGTGCTTTTCAGCGAGCTTTGGCAGCGCGCCGGACTATGACCGCGACCGCTCGCGGACTACAATTGCCTACAGGGACCGGGCGCAACTCCTCGGCCATCTGCAGCATTCCTTCTAGAGACGCCATGACCGACTCAACGCCACATTTTTTCGCGCCTCACCTCGAAAGCCTTGCGCGGCCCTACCCCGAATCCCGCGTATTCGACAATGTCGCCGCACCCGGCAAAGAGACGACATGAACCTTTACGTCCTCCGTCATGCCAGCGCTGGAACGCGGCGCGTCAACCCTCTCCTCGACCTCAAACGGCCGCTCGACAAAGAGGGCAAGCAACACTGTCTCCACTTGGGAATGATCCTGAACGCGATGAAGTTGAACTTCGACCTCATCGTCTCCAGCTCGCTCAAACGCAGCCTGCAAACCGCGCAACTCATCGGCACCGAGACCGGCTACGAGTCCAAAATTCTCATCTCGAACGCGCTCGCGCCCACCGCCACGCTGCCCCAGTTTCAACGCCTGTTACGCGAGTGCGCGCCTCACGAAAACCTCCTCGTCGTCGGCCACAATCCCAACCTCACCGACTTCGTAGGCTCGCTCATCTGCCCCGGCCCGGCCCCCGAAGCGGACAATGGCCGCGCGCATGTTCGTCTGCGTAAAGGGTCGCTCGCCCGCCTGACTCTGCAACGCGGCCCCGCCACACTGCAATGGCTCCTGGAGCCGCGAACCATCCGCGCGCTCTACACCACTTCGACTAAAAGTTCCCGCCGAAAAACGTCGCGAAAGTAGCCCGCTTCCTTCTTCAGCGACCAGGCCTCCAACTCCGCACCACTGCGCCCGGGGAGCAACTCCAGCACCACGCGCTTCGGATAGATTTTCGTCCGCAACCGCACCGGCGCGCTGGCCTGGTCCTGGTTCAACGCTTCGGTCAGCCGCAGCAGTAAGATCGCCCGCGCTACGTGGATATGCTCTTCCACCGGAACCAGGCGCATCACGCGGTCCATCGGCTCCGGCCGCGTCTTTCCGAGGTAGCGCGCGATCGCTGCAACGATCGCCCGCTGCGGCGGCGAGAAGCCGAAAATTTCAGAGTTCGCAACAATGTAATGCGTATGCCGGTGGTGGCCCTGATGGTTCATGAACTTGCCCACCTCCTGCATCATTGCGGCAGCCTGCAGCCACGGCCCGTACTCCGGCGGAAGCCCGTGGACAGGCTGCAATTGCTTGAACAACTGCGCCGCGTGTTCGCGCTCCGGCTCCATTTTTTTAGGGTCGACGCCGTAGCGCCGGCACACCTGCAACACGCCTTCCCAGCGCTCGGCCTCCATGGTGCGGTGCACCGAAGCGCGGATGTCAGCATTACCCAGCATCTCCGCCAGCATCCCGTCGCGCAGCCCCAGCGGCGAGTAGCGAAACCCCTTCAAACCCATGCGCTCCAGCAGCGCGGCGAACACTTGCGCGCCACCCGCGATGATCTCCGACCGCCGCGGCCCAATTCCCGCCACCGCTGCTCGCTGCGCATTGTTCATCTTCAGCAGCCGGTCGGCCAGCTTCCGTACTGCGAACGCGTCCGCCGTCAGCACTCTTCCGCCGCGCCCCGGAATGCCCTGCTTCACACGCGAAACTTTTTTCGGCTTCCCCGCGCCCAGCATCGCTTCGCTGGCCTCCGCCAGCGCCGCCGCCGTTCCCGAAGTCGCAATCACCAACCCCACTTTGGGCTTGCCGAGCTTACGGTCCGCGCGCCGCAACTCACGCTCGATAAACTTCCGCAGCCGCGCAACATCCTCTTTCCCCGGAGGATCTACGCGTAAAAACTCCTGCTGCAAACGCACCGCGCCCAGCGGAAGGCTCACCATCTCGCGGACCTTGCCGCGCTCGGAAAGAGTGACTTCGCAACTCCCTCCACCCAGGTCGATCAGCAAACATTTGCCGCGCGCGCCAGGTTCATGCGTCACAACTCCCAGATGAATCAGCCGACCCTCTTCAAGCCCTGAAATCACTTCAACATTCCAACCGGTAGTAGACTTCACCCAAGCGCGAAAGGCCTCCGAGTTGCGCGCGTCGCGCAACGCGCTGGTCGCCACTACGCGCACCTGGTCCACTACATGCGCCTGCACCGCCTTATGAAATCGCTTCAGCGCCTTGATGGTGTTGGCCATCGCCTCAGGCGAAATCACTCCCGACTCGAACACGCTCTCGCCCAGCCGAGTCACCTCGCGGTCTTCGTGCAGAGTTTTCAACCGATGCTGTTCGACCGAGGCAATCGCCAATCGGCAGGAGTTCGACCCAATGTCGATGGCGGCAAATGTTGGCATTGTTAAAATCTCCCTTCTGCATTTTTGTCGTTGCTTGTTTTTCACCGTCATCCTGAGCGTAGCGAAGGACCACCGTATTTAGTTCTTGCTCTTGTTCTTCTTTCTGTCATTCCCGAAGGGAATCTGCTAGACGCGATACCAGCAAGATACAACCTCAACAGCAACAATCGCTGCGCCCACCCGTTATGCTGACAAAGAACGCTCCCACACAATGCCTCTGAGCCCCCCGCGGACACCCACCCATCACGCGCCACACCCGCAACGGCCCCCAACGCGCCACGTCCTCGCGCTCCTCGCATTGTGGTTGGTCCTCTTTTTTGCCGCTCTATTTTCGCCGCCGCTGCTTGACGACGCCGACTCCACCCACGCGCAGGCTGCGCGCGCCATGCTCGTCACGGGCGATTGGGTGACGCTGCACGTTGACGGCATCCGCTACCTCGAAAAACCACCACTCCCGTACTGGCTCGTCGCTCTCAGCTTTCGCCTCTTCGGCTTCAATACCTTCGCTGTTCATCTACCGCTCGCACTCGCGGTGCTGACACTCACAGCGCTCGGCTACGTCTGGGCGCGCCGCGTCTTCGACTGCCGAACCGCCCTCTACACCGGTCTCGCCACGCTCACCTGCACGGGTGTTTTCCTCTTCACGCGCATCTTCATCCCCGAAGTCTTGCTCTCCCTCTTCCTCTGCCTCGCGCTCTACGCCTTCCTCCGCACGCTAGAACCCACTATGGAAAGCGCAACCACAAACCTGGGTGCCCCATTCATAGCTCAGTCTCATCGCGACATGGGTGGTGTGGGTGGCCCATCATCGCCGCGCATTGTGCGACTGTGGTGGGTGGCCTACCCCTACATCATGTGGACGGCCCTCGCCCTCGCCGTCCTTACAAAAGGCTTCGTCGCCCTCGTCTTTTTCTTCGGCACAGCGGTTCTCTACCTCGCTCTCACCGGAAACCTTCACCACTGGCGCCGCGTCCGCCCCTTCTCCGGCCTCGCGCTCTTTCTCCTCATCGCAGCCCCTTGGCACATCCTGGCTTCGCTCCGCAACACCGGCGGCGAAAACGGACATGGCTTCTTCTGGTTCTACTTCATCAACGAGCACATCCTCCGCTTCCTCGGTCGCCGCATCCCTCGCGACTACAACAAACTCCCCTTCGCGCTCTACTGGTCGCTGCACGCCGTCTGGCTGTTCCCATGGAGCCTCTTCGTCCCCATTGCCGCCGTCCTTGGCTGGCGCCATCGCCGCATCCTGCGCTTTAGCCACGGCCCTCAGCCCGTCGTGAGCCCACAGACCAGCAGCGGCCTTCTGCCCAGTTCTCCTTCCCACCGCAACAATTTGTCATCTCGACCGAAGGCGGCGCTCTTTGCCGCCGCGTCAAATTTGTCATCTCGACCGAAGGCGGCGCTCTTTGCCGCCGCAGTGGAGAGATCGCAGCATTCCTCTACGCTCTTCCTCCTCCTTAGCCTCTACAGCACACTCGTCCTGCTCTTCTTTTCCTTCTCAACCAACCAGGAGTACTACACCTTCCCCGCCTACCTCCCGCTCCTGATGCTCATCTGCATCGCGCTCGTCCGCGCCGAGCATGTCTTCGACGCAGACCGCACACTCCGCCGCTGCGTCCTCGGCGCACACATCGCCTACACCGTCATTGGGCTTGGAAT
>JBBRCA010000221.1:0-4408 GCA_038205325.1 Terriglobales bacterium
CGCGACCCGTGCCCGAAACGCTCGAAGCGATTGCCGCCGCTGACCTCATCACGCTTGGTCCCGGCTCGCTCTACACGTCGGTCATCACCAACCTGCTGGTCCACGGCATTCCCGAAGCGATCGCTGCCGCGCGCGCTACCCGCGTCTACATCTGCAACCTGATGACGCAGGCCAACGAATCTCTGGACCTCACCGCTTCCGAGCACATCGAAAAAATCTTCGATCACACCGGAGCCCGCATCTTCGACTACGCGTTGATAAACACAGGACCCATCAACTCCTCGATGCTGGAGCGCTACGAACACGAAGGCCAATGCCCCATCGAACCTGACCTCGACCGCGTCCGCGCCCTCGGCGTCGAGCCGGTCACGGGCAGCTTCGTCCACGAAGGCGAGCTGCTCCGCCACGACTACGACCTGGTCGCTAAGACCGCACTCCAGCTCGCCCTCAAACACCGAAACTAAACCGCCCCAATCACCACCAACTCCTCCGCCACCGTCCGCTTCAACTGCCCGCAAGCCGCATAAATATCGCGCCCTCGCGGCCTGCGAATATATGTCGGCATCCCACCCGCCATCAGCAGCTTTTGAAACCGCGCCACATCCTCCGGGTTGGGCTGCGAATAATCGATTCCCGGCCCCGGATTCCACACAATCAGATTCACCTTCGCCCGCATCCCAGCCAGCAGCGCGAGCACCTCGCGCGCGTGTTCGGGCTGGTCGTTGACGCCGCCGAGCAGTACGTACTCAAACGTCACCCACTCTCGCGTCTTCAGCGGAATCGCTTTCACCGCTTCCAACAGTTTCGCGATGTTCCACTTGCGCGTAATCGGCATAATGCGCTCCCGCACCACATCGTTCGACGCATTCAAACTCAGCGCAAGCTTCGGCCTCACCGCTTCCTTTGCAAACGCTTCTATCCCCGGCAGTATGCCGGAGGTAGAGACCGTCATCCGCGACTCCGGCACGCCGATGCCATCTACCAGCACGCGCACACTCTGCATGAAAGCGTCGTAGTTCAGAAACGGCTCGCCCATCCCCATGAACACCAGGTTGATGCGGTCTTTGCCCATCTTGACGCCGTGCCGATTGAGCACCGCCGCGACCTGCCCGGCGATCTCGCCCGCCGTCAGGTTCCGCCGAATCCCCAACTTAGCCGTCAGGCAAAACTGGCAGTTTACGGCGCATCCAACTTGGCTCGAAATACAAATCGTCGCTCGCCTAAACCCCTGCTCCGCCAGCGTTCCCCAATTGCGTTTATCGACCTTCAACGCTGCGCGTCTCCCCTCATGAGTTGTCATCCTGAGCGCAGCAAAGGACCTGCTTCGTTTCGGAGTGACGACACTCTGGGTGCCCCATCCATGAGCGGCTTCATCGTTCGTGGGTGGGCCCGCCACCGCCTCATCGGCTTCTACAATTTCAGAAGCCTCCTCGACCGCCGCTTCGCTCCCATCCCCGCGCTCGCCGCCATCCCCATCCGGCATCCAAACCGTTTCGACGGTCTCGCCGTCGGCCATCCGCATCAGATACCGTTCCGTCCCATCGACCGACTTGGCCGTCTGCACCATCTCTGGCAGCCCTACCGTCCACCCCGCCGCCTGCATCGTCTCCCGCAACGCAACCGGCAGCGTCATCACCTCGTCCAGCGACGCGACGCGCTGTTTATACAGCGCATCGAAAACCTGCCGCGCGCGGTACGACTTCTGCCCCATCCCCGCCATCACGACGGTCAACTCTGCCAGCCCCAACCCAAACAGCGCCCCCGCCGACGAAGTTGGCATCGCCGCGCCTGCCTCAACCCCCCGCAATGATTTCCACATCTGCCATCACCCTCTATCGTACCCGCCTTCCTTTGCGTCCTTCGCGCCCACCGCGATCGCTATTGCCCTCGCCGCTGTCCCACCACTCTCCCCCAGCCGTGAAATAATAGACCAATGCCCGTTTCTGTACCCGTCGCTGAAAACGCCACCCCGACCTCCACCTCCCCTGCCCGCGACATCCGCAAGACCACGCTCCCCAACGGCCTGCTCGTCCTGACCGAGCGCATGTCCCACCTCCGGTCTGTCAGTATGGGCGTCTGGATCGACTCCGGCTCTCGCGACGAGACCCCAGAGCGCAACGGCATCTCCCACTTCATCGAGCACATGGTCTTCAAGGGCACAACGACGCGATCGGCGAGTCAACTGGCCCGCGAAGTCGACTCCATCGGCGGCAACCTCGACGCCTTCACCGGCAAAGAGACGGTCTGCTTCAACATCAAAGTCCTCGACGAAAACGTTCCCGCCGCGCTCGACCTGCTGACCGACCTCGTCCTTCACCCGACGTTTTCCGCCGACGACCTCGCCCGCGAGCAGGGCGTCATTCTCGAAGAAATCAAGATGGACGAAGACAACCCCGACTATCTGGTCCACGAACTCTTCACCCAGAAGTTCTGGAAGGGCGACGCGCTCGGCCGCCCCATTCTGGGCACCGCGAAAACGGTCTCCAGCTTCAATCCGTCCATCGTTTTCGACGAGTACGCCTCCCACTTCACTCCGCAGAACATGGTCTTCACCGCCGCCGGAAATCTCAACCACGACACGTTTGTCGCGGACGTTGCGGAAGCGTTTTCGACCCTCCCCGCCTCGGCGTCCAAGCTCGCCCGCACAGCTGCGCCGACGGCCTATCCGCACGTCACGCTGAAGAACAAGAAGTCGCTCGAACAAGTCCAGTTCTGTCTCGCGCTGCCCTCGCTCCCTATCGCGCATCCCGACCGCTACACCGCCTACCTGCTCAACTCCATCTTGGGCGGCGGCATGAGTTCGCGCCTCTTCCAATCCATCCGCGAAGAGCGCGGCCTGGCCTATTCCATCTACTCCGAGATGAACCCCTTCCGCGACACGGGCTCCCTGGCCGTCTACGCCGGTTGTGCCATCGACAAAACCCGTGAAGTCCTCTCCCTCACGCTCGCCGAGTTTAGCCGCATCAAGACTGAACTTGTTTCCGAAGAAGAACTCAAACGCGCCAAAGACCAGCTCAAAGGCAACATGGTCCTTGGCCTTGAAAGCTCCTCCTCGCGCATGTCGAATCTGGCGCGCCAGCAGATGTACTTCGGCCGCTTCTTCACGGTTGACGACATCACGAACGAAGTCAACCGCGTCACCCGCGAAGACGTTCAGCGCCTGGCGACCGACCTCATCCACGCCGACAAACTCGCCCTCACCCTGCTCGGCAACCTCGGCGGCCTCAAAATCGAGCGCGAAAGCCTGGCCTGCTGAACGTTCATCATCGCTTTCTCGCTTCTTTCTGTCATTCCGCAGCGCAGCGAAGGAATCCGCAGTTACACTTCGCCCAGGGCAATGCCATAGCTCTCCCCAAAACGTCTATACTCTGAAACTGTCATCCGGAGCGAGCGAAAGCGCTCGCGCAATCAAGGACCCGAACCTATGAAAACCCAGCGCCACCGCATCCCCGAAGCCGGTTTCACATTGATCGAGCTCCTGATCGTCATGTCGGTCATTTTGATCCTGATGGTGCTCGCCATCCCCGCGATGCAGAGCGTGACCAAGCGCGCCCACCAGACATCCGCCATCGCGTCGCTGCGTCTGCTGAACTCGATGGAAGGCCAATACAACTCGGACTACGCGCAACACGGCTACGCCTGCACGCTCGCCACGCTCGGCGGCAAACCCGGCTCCGGGCCGCCGACGCCTGAAGCCGCGCAACTCATCCCCGACGACCTCGCCAGCGGCAACAAGGCCGGTTACACCTTCACCATCGCCTGCGGCGGCAAGAGCAGCTCCAACAATCAGGACCAATACAACACCTATCAGGTTTTCGCAGTGCCCAACTCCGTCGGCCACTCCGGCAACAACGGCTACTGCACCGACGAGAACGCACAAATCCGATTCGACCCTAAGGGCGGCACCAACTGCACCGAACTGCTGCAGTAGTTCTTTCGCTCGCGCTCTCAGCCGTCGCCTCCGCGCAGGCGACGGCTGATTTGCTTGCGAAAAAAGTCGACGCCCACTACAATCATCTGCACTCCCTCGAAGCTCGCTACACCGAGCGCTACATCGGCATGGGCCAGGACCGCACCGAGACCGGTACGTTGACCCTCAAGAAGCCCGGACAAATGCGGTGGGCCTACGACTCGCCCTCCGGCAAGCTCTTCCTACTCGACGGCAAGTCCGCGATTTTCTACACACCCGGCGACGCCCAGGCCCAGCGCATCCCCGCGAAACAGCTTGACGACCTGCGCTCCCCGCTGCGCTTCCTGCTGGGCCACACCGAACTCGCCAAAGAACTCGACCACCTCACCCTGACGCTGGTCGAAGGCGGCTACACGCTCTCCGGCGTCCCGAAGGGGATGCAGCAGCGCCTCCACTCTCTCGCACTCACGGTCGACGCGACGGGCGCAATTCACGCTA
>JBBRCA010000222.1:0-4401 GCA_038205325.1 Terriglobales bacterium
TTCCAAACCACCGTCCCCAACATCAGCATGCACCTCCGCAACATCTACGCGGAGGGCGAATTGCAGGTGGAGGCAACTGTTAAGAAATTCTTAATAGTTCGACCGGAGGGAAACCGCCAGGTGACCCGTGCGGTCGAGCACTACAACCTCGACGCCATCATCTCCGTCGGCTATCGCGTCAAAAGCGCCGTCGCTACCCGCTTCCGCATCTGGGCCACGCAAAAGCTTCGCGAATTTATCGTCAAAGGCTTCGTTCTCGATGATGAACGCCTGAAAAACCCCGACCACCCCTTCGATTACTTCGATGAATTGCTGCGCCGGATTCAGGACATCCGCACCTCCGAGCGTCGGTTCTACCAAAAAATCGCCGACATCTACGCCACCAGCATTGAAACCACGGGATTAGGAGTCACAATTCGAGGCGTTGTTGCGCGGTTTGCTGGGTCGTGTGCCGTTCCTGAAGCTGGCATCGCTCAAGAAGGAAGTGCGGCGTGTGTCTGCTGGCGACGGGGGATTGCGACTGGTGTTGCCGAAGGAAGAAGGCGTCTTTCATCCCGCTCAGACCGTGCGCGGATTCAATCTGGTTTCGGATGTTCAAATTTACCTCGACCTTTTGCGAACCGGCCAGCGTGGCGAGGAGCAGGCGGCGGAATTGCGGAGTTGGCCTGACTTTGCGGGAGGGTGGGCATGAGCAAGTTTGGAACATTTGGCAACCTTCCTCACTTCATTCGGCGGACGCCGTGCGTTCGTGGTAGAATCCCCAATGGCAGATCTCATGAAATGCTTCGCAAGCCTGATGACACAGGCGCTCTTTGGGTTGGGCGCGCTTTCCACAGCGGCTTTAGCCGAGCCGGCGCAGGATAAATCCGCGCTGAGTCGCGAAATGCAAGTAGCGGTTCTCCAGACTCAGGATGTCGGAAAAGTTCGGGAATTGCTCGTCCGCGGCGCTGACATCGATGCGCCGATCGGGTGTGGAACCTTTAGCACCCTGGATGGCGCAGTTTATACGGGGAATGTCGCGATGTTGAAGCTGCTGCTTGCGCACGGAGCAAAGCCCAAAGGCCATGAACTCGCGGATGCCGCCTTTGCTGCTGGGCATCAGCAGGCGTTGGAGATGGTCACCACACTGCTCCACGCCGGAGTGGATCCGAACGCCCGTGGTCAATACACGATCGCCCTCACGAACGCAGCGTGCCGCGAAAACATCGAAGTGATGCGGCTTCTCTTGGCGGAGCCAGGCATCAAGATTGATGAGTCCGATGTGGACGGCTATACCGCGCTCATGTGGGCTGCGAAACATGGCTCGAAAGAAATCACCGAGCTTCTGATTAAGGCTGGCGCAAATTCCGCGATTCGAAACAAGCGAGGAGAATCAGCCGCGGATTTGGCCCGCCAGGAAATAGCCACCCGGCAATCGATCGTTGCGAACCTGGAGACCAGCCCGCAATCCGCTCCTCCCTGAGAGACCAGCCTGCTTTAGTATCCACAGATGGACGCAGATAGGCGCAGATTTTTAAGAAACCGGCAGAGCGTCTATATTTCACGGGACTGAGCTTGCGCCAGGCGTCGCCCGTCCACGGCAATTCACCCGTCCCCATCCTGTAAATCCTGTCTTAACAGAAAGCCGCTCCCAAAAATCTGCGCCCATCTCCGTCAATCTGTGGATAACATGTAGTTCCCCATGAAAATCGTCATCCCCGGTGGCAGCGGACAAGTCGGAACGCTCCTTGCGAGGGCCTTCCACGCCGCGGGAGACGAAGTCCTCGTACTCAGCCGCTCCCCGCAGGCCACCCCGTGGCGCACAGCAGCGTGGGATGCCGAAAACGCTGGCCCCTGGTCGCGGGAGATCGATGGCGCCGACGTTGTCATCAATCTCGCCGGACGCAGCGTTAACTGCCGTTACACCACGCACAATCGGCGGCTCATCCTCGACTCTCGCGTCCGCTCCACACGCGCTGTGGGTGACGCCATTGCGAAAGCCGAGCATCCGCCGCGCGTCTGGCTCCAGGCGGGCACCGCGACCATTTATTCGGATCGCTATGACGCCCCAAATGACGACACCACCGGCATTCTGGGCGGCTCCGAACCCGGCATTCCAGATACCTGGCGCTTCAGCCTTGAAGTTGCGCGGCAATGGGAGGCGGCGGTAAATGAAGCGGTGACTTCCGGCACGCGCAAAGTCATCCTGCGTTCCGCGATGGTCATGAGCGCCGATCCTGGCGGAATCTTTGCCACCCTTCTGCGTCTGGTGCGCCTCCGTCTCGGCGGACGAGCCGGCGATGGCTGCCAATATGTATCTTGGATCCATGGCGACGACTTCGTGCGCGCCATCCGCCTGCTCATCGCCGACGGCTCCCTCAGCGGTCCTATAAATATCGCCAGTCCCGAGCCGCTCCCTTATTCCGAGTTCATGCGAGCCTTGCGCGACGCCGCCGGTGTCAGCATCGGCCTGCCTGCAACCCGCTGGATGCTGGAAATCGGCGCGCTCGCTCTCCAGACCGAGACCGAACTCATCCTAAAGAGCCGCCGCGTCATCCCCGAGCGCATCCTCGCTGCCGGACTCGCCTTCCAGTTTCCCCACTGGCCCGACGCCGCCAAAGACCTCTGCCACCGCTCCGCCGCGCATCCCCACCCATAAACCCAGCCTCACGCTGGCGCCCGTCCCATCCCTCCTCCGCACTTCTGACCCGGCGTAGCGAAGCGAAACCTGCCGCGTGATTGCAAAAATGCCGTTGCGCGTGTGCGCCCGCCCGACGGCATTTCACCTGTCCCCATCCTGTAAATCCTGTAAATCCTGTAAATCCTGTAAATCCTGTCCGGAATTTCACTGCGGCTACCTGTGCACTCGCCCCTACGGTAACCCAAACCCTTACCTCTCTTCGTCTCCTCCGCGACCGGAGTTCTAACCAGCCTCAGGCTGGCGTGAAACCCGGCCCCGTGGCAAGCCGCAGTCCCCGGAGGCTGCGCGTGAAATCCCTAAATGCCCCGCCCGGAGTGCGCCCGTCCCACGGCAATTCACCTGTCCCCATCCTGTAAATCCTGTCCAGAATTTCACTGCGGCTACCTGTGCACTCGCCCCTACGGCAACCCAAACCCTTACCTCTCTCTGTCTCCTCCGCGTCCCAGCGCGGTACATTTTTCTCTGGCGTTTTCCGCAAACCGCCCGATAGTCCCGGCCACGTCGCAGTCCGCCCGCTAGACCGTCCGTTGGACCGCGAAGCGCCCTATTCCCATACATGTTTCCACGCATCCCCTTCGACAAAGTGAACTGGACGACCAGTTCGTTCCTGATCGGCACCCTTGTACTCTCCCTCACGGCGGTGCCCGCGTACATCATCCACTTTGGCCTGGACTGGTTTCAGGTCGTCCTCTTCCTCGTCATGTTCGCCGCATGCGGCTTCAGCATTACGCTCGGCTACCATCGCCACTTTTCGCATCTCACCTTTCAGGCACACTGGTCTGTGCGCCTCTTCACCCTCATCTTCGGCGCCGCAGCCTTCGAGAACTCCGCGCTCCTCTGGGCGTGCGAACATCGCACCCACCACAAGCACGTCGATCACGATGAAGACCCGTACGACATCAATAAAGGCTTCTTCCATGCCCACATCGGCTGGCTCCTCTTCAAGCTGAAGCCGTTCCCTCCATTCGACAACGTCAGCGACCTTAAGAAAGACAAGCTCGTGATGTGGCAGCACCGCCATGTGGTCCTCATCGCTGTCGTCGTGGCATTCCTGTTTCCGGCCGCCCTCGGCTACCTGTGGAAAGGCTGGAGCGGCGCCCTCGGCGGCTTCCTGATCGGCGGCGTCGCCCGCGTCGTCTTCCTCCAGCACTGCACGTTCTGCATCAACTCCCTCTGCCACACCATCGGCAGCCGGCCGTACTCCTCACGTTGCAGCGCACGCGATTCGTGGATCACCGCCATCTTCACCTTTGGCGAGGGCTACCACAATTTTCACCATGAGTTTCAGCACGACTACCGCAATGGCGTGAAGCCGTGGCAGTTCGATCCTACCAAGTGGATCATCTGGAGCCTCTCGAAACTGGGGCTCGCCTCCGAGTTGCGCACCGTGAACACCGAGAAGATACTTCTCTCCGAGCTGGCCGAAGCGCAGCGCCGCCTCGACGCGCACATGACGACAGCCGAGCTCTCCGCGAGCGCCCGCGCCTACCTTGCGCAAGCCATCGAGCGTCTCCAGGCCACCGCCGCCGAGTGGAACCGTATGCGCGCCGAGCGCGTGCAGATCACCCGTGAAATGCTGCAAGACCTGCGCGCCGAAGTCGAATTCGCCTGGAGCCACGCCCGCCTCTTCAACGGACTCGACGGCCTCCCCGCGTAGGCGAAGCAGGCCACATTCGCGCCACGCGCCTTTATCCCCATCTCGTTACCAAACCCAATTTTGG
>JBBRCA010000223.1:0-4382 GCA_038205325.1 Terriglobales bacterium
GATCTCGTTGATGGCCGTGACCAGTTGCTTGGGCTGTCGCCACCGCGCAGCCTTGTTGCGACGGGGACGCTTCAGGCGCAGCGATAGCCCCGCTTCTCGGTAGAGCCGATACACGCGCTTGACGTTGTCCCTGAAGCCTTCGCGCCGGAGCATCACATGCACCCGGCGGTAGCCGTAATGCACGCGCGTGTTCGTGATCTCCTTGATCCGCATCTTCAGCACCTCGGGCTACCGAGCGATACCCGTAGACCGATGCAGACATCCTGACGACACGCAGCGCTCGAGCCGAATCGCTGCATCAGCTCAGGGACCAAGGCACGCTTGTGCGAAGGCTTCAAACTTTTTTTGCGCCCACCGCCTGCAGCATCGCCTTGTCCAAACTCAGGTCGGCGACGCTCTGAATTGCCCCCAGTTTGCTAGACGCTTCCGAGCCATTAAATTGGCGTACTTGGAGGAGTCTCATGAGCGCGAAGCGATACACGGGAGAGTTCAAGATCGAAGCGGTCAAGCAAGTGACCGAGCGCGGCCATCGGCTGGCTGATGTGGCGGCACGGCTGGGCGTGACGACGCACAGCATGTACGCCTGGATAAAGCGATACGGCGTGCCTAAACCGCAGCGACTCGCGAACCAGGACCAGGCTGCCGAAGTTCGGCGGTTGCGATCGGAACTCAAGCGGGTCACCGAAGAACGGGACATATAAAAAAAAGGGGCCGCGTACTTCGCCAAGGCATCCGGGTGAGGTACGCGTTCATCGCGGAGCAAATGCATCTTCACAGTGTTCGACGTCTGTGCAAGATGCTCGATCTTCATCCGAGCGGCTTCTATGCGTGGCGGGCGGTCCCGGAGTCCGCGCGAGGCAAGGAAGATCGGCGATTGCTCGGCCACATCAAGCAGTCGTGGCTCGAGAGCGGCGCGGTCTACGGCTATCGCAAGATCCACGACGACCTGCGTGAGTTGGGCGAGACCTGTGGCCGCAATCGCGTTTATCGATTGATGAAGCGTGAGTCGTTGCGTGCACAGGTGGGCTATCGCCGGCGTACGGGACCACGGGGCGGCTTGCCCGCCGTCACTGCTCCGAATCGTCTCGAGCAGCGATTCGATGTGGCCGAGCCGAACAAGGCGTGGGTGACCGACATCACGTACATCCGAACCTACGAAGGCTGGCTGTATATCGCGGTCGTCATCGATCTCTTCTCGCGCACCGTGATCGGTTGGGCGATGCAATCGCGGATCGACAGAGTGCTCGTGCTGGACGCATTGTTGATGGCTGTCTGGCGTCGTCAACCGAAGGACACCGTCGTCGTGCATTCGGATCAGGGTAGTCAGTTCAGCAGTCACGACTGGCACGACTTCCTGAAGGCGCACAACCTCGAACCCAGCATGAGCCGCCGTGGCAACTGCCACGACAACGCGGTCGCCGAGAGCTTCTTCCAGTTGCTCAAGCGCGAACGCATTCGTCAAAAAATCTACGCAGACCGTGAAGAGGCTCTACGGGACATCTTCGATTACATCGAGATGTTCTACAACCCGACTCGTCGACACGGGTATAACAATCGGCTGTCACCAGCCAACTTTGAGAAGCAGTATTTCGAGCGGCTCGCCAGTGTCTAGAAAAGCGGGGGCGATTCAAACCAACCAAATAAAGAGGTGCGCAAATGATCCGACTCAGAACAACGGTCATACCGGCGGTGGTGTATCTGACGCTTGGCACGGCGACTACTCTGCAGGCACAGGAGAGGGCGCGGACGGGCACATGGGAGAACACCATGACTGCCAAAGGACATACGACGACGCAAAGCCATTGCTTAACACCAGCGGAAGCGGCGATGTCAAACGGGTCCCCGGCAACGATCCGTGCCGAAACGGAAAAATTACTATCGAAAAGTGGTTGTTCGCTCAAGAATTTCAAACTAGAAGGAAATACTCTGACTCAAACTATGGTTTGCGAAAGCCGCACCGTCCTCACGGAGACGAAGTTTCATGGCGGCGATAGCATCGAGACGACGATGACATCCACGGAGGACGGAGTCACAGATGTGATGCAGTTCAAGGGGCGGTGGACCGGAGCTTGTAAAGCCGGGAAGCAGTAGGACTGCGTGAAGGCGCTGCTGGTACACCTGCTCGCGCCGCTGTCACTTTGAACTGCAAATCGTTCCAGCGCGAGCCCGGCCTCGAGGGTTGTGCGGCGCGATCAGTCGTGATCGGCTTCGCGATACCACTTGACCGCGTCGGTCCGGACTTTCCGCGCACACAGTGCCTTACGATGTAGTCAGCGCCGAAATTCTCGCGCGCCGCGTGCGCTTTAGCGGGAGTCAGGAACAGGTCTACGAAGTGCCAGAAGGGAGCGACGCGGAACAAGGCTCAAATGAGCATGAGGCTAAGCTCAGTTCCCGTCTGACATGCTTTTCTCCCCCAGCGAGCATTCCAATATATTGAAAGTTGCGCATGATGTCGTCGTCGGATCGCGAGCATTTCGCACGCGGACGTTCATCGGGGGCTTTATGTCGATAATCGCTTGGTTGGTTGTCGGTTTGATCGCTGGGTTCATTGGCAGCAAGATCGTCAACAAGACTGGTGAAGGTGTTCTACTCGACATCGTGTTGGGTGTGGTGGGTGCGCTGGTGGGCGGATTCCTCTTCAACATGCTTGGTGCACACGGCGTGGACGGGATCAACATCTACAGCATCTTGGTCGCGGTCGTTGGTTCTGTGGTTGTGCTTATTGTCTATCACATGCTTTTTAGGCGTTCAGGAGCACGGGTTTAGACCGCCGGTGGAAGGCGGGCCGATGTTGAAATCTCCGGGCCCGCGTTGAAGACCGCAAGATGAACCGCCGCGTCTCCCTGTTCCTACTGTCGCTTTTTATTGGTTTGGGTATTGCCGTTTGGGCGACGGACTTCAGACCCTAAAAGGGGAATGGACGATTTACACCGTCGCGTGCAATGGGGGTCCGTGGCGAAGTACTGAGTGTAGCGGCGCGCTCGTGCCGTCGAAACGCTATCGGTTTCGCGCGCTCAAGGCGCACAGCGAGGTGCTGTTTTGGATTGCCGGAGAGAAGGATCCGTCTGGCAAGTACAGGGACTGCTTGATTGAAGATGGTCGCGAGTGGTCATGCAGGCCGAATGCCGATTCCGTCCGAACCATCACGCACCAGATAGTGCAGGGTCGTCCGATACACGATCCGCGCGCCCCGACAATTCCTTACCACTCGATACAGAAATGGAAATGGGAAATGCTGCGCCTGGGAATCCCGGTCGGACATAGCGCGTTGGATTGACTCCGGCGGCCTCCACGCGCGACATTTGGCACGCCGCAGGCTCAACCGCCGATCGGGGATTCCTCAATGTGAACTTCGAGGTCCGCAGATCAGGGATGGCGTTCCAAGTCGCGCGGCAAGCCTGCACCGCGGCAGGGTCTGCTTCTTACGAAAAGTCGGTGCGGCGCATAACTACATCCGTAGGACCGTCACCCGAAAGCCGGCACCTTCAAAGACCGAGCCTCGTCTGCAGCGAACCAGTTCTACTCACTGGCTTTCTGATCGGTGTCGCCCTCGCAGCAATGCTTGGCGTCATGCGCTATTGCGACAGAACCCCCGCTCCAGGCTCATACCTCGTTGGACAAGACTCGCGCTTGCATCGCCACAAGCATCGGAATAGAGTGATCCGCCCTTTCATGAAGGAGCGATTGAATGCCTAAACACTTCGAGATTGAAAAGATTGTCGACTCACTGGCGATCGTCAGCGACATCATCTTCCAGCGACTGCATTGCATGGAGTGCAACAAATGCCAGCCGTGCGGTGAGACTTTTATGAAGGCGCTAACAACGCTGCGAGAAGCAGGAAATATCCACACGCTGCCAGGCGGCTCAGCCGGGCCGGGCTCAACCAAGGGCTAGCAGCTGCGACTGGCTTCACAGCGTCGCGTCGTCGCTACATGCGGCGGCGCGTTGGTTTCGACTGGCATCGGATGCTTCCGACTCGAGGCGTCAACCGCATCGATGCTGCTGTCGGATGTTCTTCCAGCGTTATACAGGTGGAACGGCGGAGCCGTGCCCGTCGCGGTCGAAGCTGTAGGCAAGAGTTTGCTTGGCGCCGGGATTCTTGAAAACGGAGACAGCGAGCAAGACCCCCAGACTCGTTTGACAGCTACTCGTGTAAGTGCGTTAAGACGAACGCCGTTCGTGCGGCGCATTCTTGAGATGCTTGACGCTTGGGGTATCGAAACAGCCGAGGCCTCTCGCGACGGTGACTTCATTGTGTCGGATTTAACCGGCTTGCAAGACGACGTAGCACGCGAGATTTCCCAGGAACTGCAGCAGCGGGGTTGCCCTTCGATCTCAATTTGGACTCGCGGTGATGAGACGTTTCTTGGCCCCTTGGCGT
>JBBRCA010000224.1:0-4368 GCA_038205325.1 Terriglobales bacterium
TGTGCCCCCGCTCGTCGCGGCAAAGGACCGGCTTTGGAGTTGGGCGCACCGCCATTAGGGTCGAGTGAACTGGGGATTCCGACACGAACCGGGAATGCGGTGACGTTTCACGTCGCTGAAGAATCTCGTCCCATCTTCGGACAGCATTCTCCCATCACGGGACGGCACACCTTTAGCAACGCGTCGCTACGTCCCGCATCCGAATGCCCCCTTTTCGCCGAGAGAGTATGCCAAGAGCCATGAAATTCATCTGCGCCCTCGCCTTCCTGGCACTTCCGGCTGTGACGCACGCACAAGCAGCCGGGACCGGCGCGGAAAAGCGCGCCGAGATGAAGCAAGAACGGAAAGAAGAGCGCAAGGAAGGAAAAAAGGAGGGACATCCTGAGCTGCGCGCTGCCATGACAGCGCTCGAGCGCTCGAAGAAGGACCTCGAGAAAACCGCCAATGACTACGGCGGCCACAAGGCCGAAGCCATCAAATCGATTGACGAGGCCATCAAACACCTGAAGCTCGCCGAGGCGTACGACAAGAAGTAGCCGGCCACCCGGGAGTGCGTAACGGCGCGGGAAGGTCAGGTACGTCACGTCCTCTACCAGCTCGGCTCCCTATCATGGCTGGCCGACCCCGTGTCGCGCCTCGCCCGCTTGAACTCGGAAACCGCCCAGTGAATTTCATTCTCTTGCATGTGTTCGCTGGGCGGCACGATGGGTCCCGCAACGTTAGGCCAGCGGAGACGGCCTGTCGGAAACGCCGAGCTGAATTCTTGGTAGCTTCGCCACTTTGACGTCGGCTTCGCCTGATTGGCCAGTCTGTGGAAGCGGATGAGCTGGTCGCTGGCGCGGACATCGTGCACGCTAAACGCGGCAGGACAGCAGACGGTCAGTAAGGCCGAGCCAGTGGCAAGCGGGAACTTGCCACGCCCCGCAGACGACTTGAAAGCGCGCTTCGTCGTCCCGCGTATTTGCGAGCGCTTCAGTCAGCGCTCGCGCGCCCACCTCAAGTAATACCGCTCCTTTCGTACGTTGATCGAATATGCCCATCGACTGCGATTACGCGATAGAACTCCCATGCACGCGACATCGGCGACATCTTGTGACCGGTCATCCCCCTCATTCACTTCACGCCTCGAGCAGCCACATGCACGATGCCTTTCGCCGATTCGCGAACTGGAGCGCCACTCTCGTTGGACAACCCGGGCACCCCTGAGTTCCGTGAATCAAAGCGGGCTGGTGTGTCCGTTGGCATCAGCGGAAATCGGCACGCCTTCTGCCTTGATGTCCCATCCCACACACCAGAGTGTTCACATGGCCGAAGAGCGTAGCGGGTACAAGCACGACGCAAGCGACAGGAAGCTCGACCAGTCCGCCGAAGCGGCGAACGACGCGGGCCAGACACACGATACTCAGCATTCGTCTGGCGCCGGGCACGATCCCGTCGAAATCGCGAAGCACGACGATGCCGGCAAGGACCGCCTGTTCGAGGGCCGCCAGCAGCACGACGAAGCTGAGAAGAACAGCGAGAAGACGCGCCTGGCGCGCGACGTCCAACGTCACGATCACGCGGTGGATGGCGATGCTGCCGACGCTGGATCTCCGGCGAGCGCAAAGCGAAAAGATTGAGCTCGCGGGCATTTTTTGCCCGTCAGTACGTGGCCTTTACCAGGAACACGTTGGTGGGCATGGTGCGGAAGATGGCGCAGACGTCGCGGCGCCCGTCGAAATCACCCAGTGGCGCGAAGTCGCTCCGCTGCTGCTGCGACACCACGTATAGTGACGAACCAGACCTGTAATCCCAACGCAGGACCGCATCTCCGCGCACTGACCGCACGTTGAAGTCGGGCTGGGCGCGTTGAGGCGGCTCAAGTCCTTTCGATGCGGTGTGTACCTTGCATTGCCGGGTCTGACGGTTCAACCGCTGCCGGGGATACTGAATGAAGGCCCGCTTGATTCTGCCAGCGACAATGGTGTTCATCGTGGGCGTCGCGACGTGCGCGAAGCTCGCCGGTGGTGCGCCGCCAATTCACGACATCACCACCGATACGAACGACCCTCCCCTGTTCGTGGACATACTGCCCCTGCGCGCTGGCGCAAGGAACAGCCCCATCTATGGGGGGAGTCGAGTCGCTGCGTTGCAGCACGCCGCATACCCCGACATCGCTCCGGTCGATCTCGCAATCACGCCGGCGGCGGCGTTCGCGAAAGCCCTTGCCACCGCCAACGCAATGGGATGGGCCCTCGTGGCGACAAATTCATCGACCGGCCGTATCGAAGCGACGGCAACCACCCGCGTGTTTCGTTTCCGCGACGATGTGGTCATCCGCATTCGTCCGCGCGACGGTGGATCTCGTCTCGACATTCGATCCGTTTCCCGGCTTGGCGGGAGTGACCTGGGCAAGAACGCCTCACGCATCCGCGAGTTCCTGGTTCATTTGCGTGAGTCGCCAGCGCGCGAGCACTGAACTCGCCCTGCACACACCTGAGAGCACAAACGAAGCCTCCGCTATGTATCGGGGGTTTTGTTTTTCAGGAACTTTTGGTAATCACAATGTTTGAGTTCATTGCCTCGACAGTTTAGAGATACTGACCAACCCAAACAAGGCACCTGGGGCAAGCAACACAAACCACCAGCTTGCCCCAACCTGAAACTGGATTTTTGACAAAAGCTGGATGCTGATAATCGTCAGCGTAAAGCCAAGGCAGTTCACAATGGTGAGCGCCGTGCCGATGTATTCGCTGGGCGCTGTTTTGGCCACGAGCGACGAAAACTGGGGGCTGTCACCTACCACACTGAATCCCCAAATCAGCAGGAAGGGAAGGAAGATCCAGGTTGGCGACAGGAAGAAAATCGGCGACAGCAGGCAACAAATCCCGGAGGTCAGCAGCATGGTAAACGCCACTCTTGGGCTGCCCTTTTTCAACGAACGATATCCACCAAGCACACAACCCAGACTGCCAGTGGCGATCACCAGAAATGACCAGAGTGCCACGGGTATGGCTGCGCCATGCGCCTCGTTGTACGCTGCCAGCAGCAATGGTGTGAACGCCCACATGGCGTAAAGCTCCCACATGTGCCCGAAATAGCCAAACGCAGCCGCTCGGAAGTCCGGGGAATGGAAAATATGCGGGATAGCGCTCCACTGGAACTTTGGCGCCGGCCTGCGGTGTGGTCCATCGCCGACCATGAAGAACAGCAGTGCCCCGCCTAGCATCGCCAGGAAAGAGGTGGCAGTCACCACCATTTTCCAGGAAAAGGAAGCGCCAAATGCTTTAAGCAGGTGCGGGAACGCTGTGCCGAACACCAGCGCCCCCACCAGCCACCCAAGTGCCCTGCCTAGGTCCTTGGCAAACCAGTCCGCCGAAATCTTCATCCCGACCGGGTAGATGCCCGCCAGAAAGAAGCCGGTGAGGAAACGGAATGCCAGCAACGACTCGAAGCCGCTGGCCAGCCAATTGAGGCAGCCATTGAAAAATGCCCCGGCCATCGCGCAAGCAAAAAACACCTTGGATGGGGAGAAACGGTCGGCGACGGAAAGCACACCGAAGACCAAAGTGCCAGCGATAAAACCGAGTTGCACGGCAGCGGTGAGGTTACCCGTTGCGCCAGCGGTTAGCGAAAAGGCTTGCCGAAGGTCGGCAGCGATTGCGTTCCCAGCGAACCAGAGGGACGTGCCCGCGAACTGCGCAAACACGATGACGGGAAGAATGCGGGCTGGTATGGTTTTGAGGTCCCGCACCACCAGCCGCGACGCCTCGATCATCTCCTCCGAATGATTGAGGAATTACTCGGCCCCGAGCGCAGACTCACTTCTTTGTCCAGATCAGGACGGCGCCACACCCTCGATCGTGACTCCCCGGCGTAAACTCGCCCGCGCGATATGCCGCGATCGCGCCGATCTGGGCCACGGACACATCGTTGATCCACTCCTTCTCGAAGCCATCGACGACGATGGTCGGCTCGCCAAGGCAGAAGACGCCGCGGCTGCTGCCCACCTGCGCGTCTAAGCCATGGTGGATAACGCGAACGCCCGGAATCTTGTCGATCACGTCGCTCGCGTACAATACGCGCTTCCGCCACTCCATCTCCTCGGGACCGATGAAGACGCCGAACCGCTTGTCATTCGCGAGTTCGTTGAACTCTCGGTAGGGGGATCGTTGCGCGACAACGCGCACGGAGTCGAGGCTCACGATTCGCCGCAGGCCCACGTCGCGCGTCACCATCACACCGCTCCGCAGCTCGACGGCGAGCTCGGCGGAGGCGTAGCCGAGGTGCCGGACGTCGAGCACCTGCGTGCCCGCGGGCAGGCCCCGAAGCGAGTAGTGGCCGAGCGCATCCGTCCTGCCCGTAACGCCAGTGCCTCGTACGCCGACG
>JBBRCA010000225.1:0-4336 GCA_038205325.1 Terriglobales bacterium
CAGCGCCGTTGCCATCGTCACGCCCGCGCTCGGCCCGTCCTTCGGAATTGCTCCCGCAGGGACATGAATATGCAGGTCGGTGTCCTTCAAGACATCCTCATCCAGTCCCAGCGAAGCCGCATTCGACCGCACCCACGTCAGCGCCGCCTGCATGGACTCCTTCATCACGTCGCCAATCTGCCCCGTAATGTTGAAGCCGCCCTTGCCCTTCATCTTGTTGGCCTCGATGAACAGGATGTCGCCGCCCGCAGGCGTCCACGCCAGGCCCACGGCCACGCCAGCGCGCTTGGTGCGCTCTGCAATCTCGGTGTCCACGCGCACCTTGATGCCGCCCAGCATTTCGTGAATTACCTCAGGCGTTATGACCAGCTTCTCCGTCTGCCCTTCCGCGACCTTGCGCGCCAGCTTGCGACAGACTGTTCCGATCAATTGCTCCAGCCGCCGCACTCCCGCCTCGCGCGTGTAATGCCGCGCAATCAGGCCAACCGAGGCCGTCGGAAACTCAATCATCGTCGACTCCAGCCCGTTTTCCTTCACCTGCCGCGGAATCAAATACCGCTCGGCAATGTTGACCTTCTCCTCTTCCGTATAGCCGGTGAGTTCGATGATCTCCATGCGGTCCAGCAGCGGCGCGGGAATCGGGTCCAACTGGTTCGCAGTACAAATAAATAACACCTTCGACAGATCGAAAGGCTGGTCCAGATAGTTGTCGCGAAACGTATTGTTCTGTTCCGGGTCGAGCGTCTCCAGCAGCGCACTCGAAGGGTCGCCGCGAAAGTCGCGCCCCAGCTTGTCGATCTCGTCCAGCATGAACACCGGGTCGTTGACCTCGACCCGCTTCAAGTGCTGAATAATCTGTCCCGGCAGCGCGCCGATATAGGTGCGCCGATGCCCGCGAATCTCCGCCTCGTCATGCATCCCGCCGAGCGAAATCCGCGAAAACTTCCGCCCAAGCGCGCGCGCAATACTGCGTCCCAACGACGTCTTTCCCACGCCCGGAGGCCCGACGAAGCACAGAATCGGCCCCTTCATATCCGGCTTCAAACGGCGCACGCTCAGATAGTCGAGAATGCGGTCCTTCACCTTGTTCAGACCGTAGTGGTCTTCGTCGAGAATCTCGCCGGCCTTCTTGATGTCCACCTCGCCCGCCGAGCCCTTCGACCACGGCAACACCGCCAGCCACTCCACATAATTGCGCGTTAGCGAGTAGTCCGCCGCCGCCGGATTCATTCGGCTCAATCGCCCCAACTCCTTCAGCGCATCCTTCTTAACCTCCTCGGTCATCCCCGCCGCTTCGATCTTTTCCTTCAGCTCGGCAATGTCTTTCTGCGTATCGTCCTGATCGCCCAGCTCCTTCTGAATCGCCTTCATCTGCTCGCGCAGGTAGTAGTCGCGCTGCGACTGCTGCACCGAATCCTGCACCTCGCTCTGGATCTTGTTGCGAAGCTGCTGCACCTCCAACTCTTTAGCTAGACTGCTGTTCAACTTCTCCAGCCGGAACCGCACATCGGGCGTTTCAAGCAAGTCCTGCTTGTCAGTCGTCGATAAGAACGGCAGGCTCGACGCGATAAAATCCGCGAGCCGGCTGGGGTCTTCAATGTTGATGGCAATTGTCTGCAAGTCGTCCGAAAGCGTCGAGGACGACGTTACAATGGCTTGAAACTGTCCCAGCACATTTCTCTGTAACGCCTCCGCCGCCGGGGATTCCGGCGCGCCCTGCTCGTCGATCGGCTCGCACTCGGCGGTCATGAATGGCTCCATCTGCCGGTAGTTTGTGAGCCGCACCCGCTCCGTGCCCTCAGTGAACACAAAGAGGCTCTGGTTCGGCATTTTGACGACCTTATGTACCGTCGCCCGCGTCCCCACCTCATACAGATCGCCGCCCTCGGGCTGGTCTTGCCGCGCATCCTTCTGAGCGACGACCAGGATCGTCTTCTCCTCGCCCAGCGATTGGATCAATTGGATCGAGCTCGCCCGCCCCACCGTCAGCGGCAGCACCGCATGGGGAAACAGCACCGTCTCCCGCACCGGAAGCACCGGATAGGCGTGCCCCTGGGGCTTACCGCTGCCCGGTTTGCTCTCCGTCGGTTTGATAACGCTTACAAATTCATTAGCCATGAGTGTGATTCTATCAACTTTCCTGCATAGGATGCGCTAAGCCACCTTAAAGTCGCGGGTGCTCGAACACGTTTGGATGTCATCGGCACCTACGGTGACACACACTATCTCATCATTCCTCTCTCTCGCTCAAACTGCTCTCACCCAGCACCTACCTTGGATCAGTCAAGTTCTCCCTCGCAACAGGTCCACTCCTGCTGGAACCGGCTCGACAAATTGAAACTTCTGCAGCTCATCGTTTGTGTGAGATTGGGAAACATCCGTTTAGTAATCGACATCGTACGTGATTATGAAGGTCAACTCCGAAGGAAAATTATGAAGAACAAAGCTTTTCTCTTATGCAGCCTCGCGCTTGCGATGTTGTCGCCCGGTGTGTACGCTTCGACTATCTTCAACTTCGCTTTTACCGGCAACAGCAGCGTTACCGGTTCGCCGGGCACGCCATTTTCGGGCACCGGTCAGTTCATCACCAGCCAAGTGGGCGCGACCAACCAGTATCTCGTGACGGATGTGACTGGCATCACGGACGGTCAGGCGATCACGGGCGTCATATCTTCCGGCGGTTTTGCATTCAACGACAATTTGTTGTTCTTCACCCCGGGGCAGGCATCGGCAGTCCTGGACAATAGTGGGGTTTCCTACAAGCTCGCGAACGGTGTGGATGTGAACCTGTTCCTCAGCACAACCGGCTTCGACGCGCAACAGCTGTTTGGCTTCCCCGGTGCCCTAGTCAGCGAGAACCAGCCGGCGAACGTTTCGATCACGGCCTCTTCGCCCGTCCCTGAGCCCTCCGGTGTCTTCCTGCTGGGAACCGGAGTACTCGGACTCGCGGGTGTGGTGCGTCGCCGCTTTGCCGTTTAGGATCTTTCGGAACCCGAACACATCGCCCCACCTCCGCCATGGAGGATGGGGCTTTGCTCTTTCCGGCATCCAAGGGAAGCTTGGCGGTCACGTCTGGTATCGTCAAGCTTTCGTGCAACAACAGACGAGACCCGGTAGAATCAACGGACAGCAAAGCTGCTGGTCTGAGTCCGAACTTCGAGGTCCATCGATCGGTTGCCGATGGTAGATTGAGCTCCGAACCGGCTCAGTCCGCCAACCGGGCAGAATAAAAGCCCATCTGTTTTAGCGCGGAGGTGGCGAAATTGGCAGACGCACCAGACTTAGGATCTGGCGCCGTAAGGCATAGGGGTTCAAGTCCCCTCCTCCGCACCAGACTTCGAGCCAGACCGGAAATAGAGCATTCCCACAGTTCCCAGCACGGTCCCCATGCACCACGAGCACACTCGCTTGAACCGCACTAATTGGCGCACCGTATTCGCCACCGCCATGCCTCCATCGAGCAGCAATTTCAACTGCAACGCCTTGTGTACCCTCGGCCGCCCCGGCTTGTCCGCCAGCAGCAGGGCCATAGTGCTCGCATAACTCGCAATCCCCAAAGCTCCATCCGGCACGCCTAGCGGAAACGCCATCTTCGATGTCATGATGTGTTCGGAATCGAAAATATCCCCTGGCGGATCGGGCAATTTTTTGATGGCCTTAAGTTGATATAGCAGCACCGGCACCAACGCAGCCATAGCGACGCCGCAGCAAACAACCGCCGCCGTATTCGTCGAACATTCTTGTTCTGAGTTGGTTCTCATCTATTTCCCTCGGCTCGAAACCAGTTTTATTCCTCCAAAAATCCCACCCGCCAACGCTAACGCTCCCAGCGCAATCCATCCGCGATTTAGATCTACAAACACCTGCGGACTGAAACTGTGCGATCGGTCATCGAACGGCCCATGCGCCTGGTGCTTGCCCGGAACATAGTCCCATAAATTGTTTACATGGTCCGGACTTTCCGGCACATCGGTTTGCTGCGCCTTGTATCCGGTTTTGCCGAGGTAGCGATCGAGCAGTCCAGGAATAAACTTCTGCGCCTGGATCGCCTCCACCGTCGGGCTGCCGACGTAGTATTCGCGTCGTGGGTTGGTTGCCCGCGCGGCGTGAACGACCACCGCCGCGGCCACCTCCGGCGCGAAAATCGGCGGCACAGGTTGCGGCTTGTTGGGCAGCCTGCTCTTCACCCACGTGAACTGCGTGGTATTCATTGCGGGCATCTGCACCACCGAAATCTTCACGTCGCTGCGGTCGTGAATCAACTCGCACCGCAGCGAATCCGTGAACCCGAGAATCGCATGTTTCGACGCGCAGTACGCCGAGTGCAACGGAATGC
>JBBRCA010000226.1:0-4323 GCA_038205325.1 Terriglobales bacterium
ACGGCTTTATCACCTAAGGTGGGAACAACCGCGGCCAGCACCATCTCAATGTTGGGTGCGCCAGGTACCGCTTCAGGGGCATGCGTTTTCGTATCAACACGATCTACACTGGATGTCCCTGCTCCCTGCGCGGACAACAAATCCACCAACCGGTCTTCCGCCGCAAGTTCCGCGCGGTCCTCGATCTCGTCCAGCTTCTCTTCGCGCACCATATCGATGGAAATCTCAACCAGGTCGCGCACCATCGACTCGACATCGCGCCCCACATAACCGACCTCGGTAAATTTCGAGGCCTCGACTTTCAGAAACGGTGAGTTGGTGAGCTTCGCCAGCCGCCGCGCAATTTCAGTCTTGCCGACACCTGTCGAGCCGATCATGAGGATGTTCTTGGGCATGATTTCTTCCGCCAACTCGGGCGAAAGTTTTTGCCGCCTCATGCGATTGCGCAGAGCGACAGCGACGGCGCGCTTGGCCGCGGCCTGCCCCACAACATATTTATCGAGCTCGACCACAATTTCGCGCGGAGTCAGGTCGTCTAGCGCAAGGGGTTGGTCCTCGGCTGTGCCGGGTAAATAGATCGCCATTCATCACTCGTCTCTTGGAACTTTCAACAACTCATCTACGTCGCCGAGGTCTCTAGGCCGTCCGGCTGCTCTTTTATTCCGTATCAAATCTTCAAGCCCTATAAAAAATACTGGGACCCGGCCATCGACCAGACCTTCGACGCGCCGATCCCAAGCGCTGTCAAACTCGACGGCGGTAATTCGTTGTAGGATGTCGATTCGATGAGGAATCACGCCGATTTGAAACATCGCATTGGTTTGCCCGCTGAAATCGTCCGGGGTCATTCCCTGCATCGGAGCGCCAAAGCGAACAAGCGCGCGAAACACCGCGACCGCATTCTCTGGCGTAGACCTCACCCACACGTCGAGGTCTTTCGTCATGCGGGGTTCCCCATGCGCGGACACCGCATGTCCCCCGATGACGAGGTACTCAACTCCTTGAGAGTTCAATTCTTCTAATAGATCTCTTTGGTCTTTCAGCATAGATGTCGATGCCTCTCAGCAGGTAGCCGTCCCTCACCAACTCCGCGACCGCCTGCATCTTCTCGCCGATACTTCGGCCCTTCCAATATCGCATCGTTTCAGCCTCCTGTTCCTCATGGCTGTTAAACCTGCGAATCGTTCGACTTGGATCTGTTGCCACCCATTCCTGCATGCGCTTTCTCCACTCCCAGTTTAGCAACGGCGTTTAGCAAAATTCCAGATGCGCGTGGAACGTATTGCGGTCGATCTTCAACTTGCGAAGGTACTCCGTAAGCGTGCCTTGGCGAATCGTGTCACTTCCGTGCGGCTCGTGAAAAGTAACGAGATCGGGATCCCCGCCTTGCTTGTAGAAAGTGCGCGCGGAACCTCCGCCGGAAGAGAACGGCGAATATTCCAAGCGCTTCAAGACACATTTGAACCGAGACCACTTCAATTGCGTAGGCAGCTTGCTCAAGCTCAGGCCGCCCGCTTCCGCAATGGATGGAAGAAAAAATTTTCCACAAGGACATGCGGCTTGACACGTTCCTCGTAGAATCCCCGCTGGGTCGCAAGGTCGCGCAGGGAGGATGCGACATTCTCAAGCCGATTTAGAGCAGCTAACGCCTCGAAATGGCTGTTCACGGCTTCTTCAAAATTCTCACGCGCTTCTTCGATACGCTCGCTATAGGCCACGATCGGCAGATCGAATGCACTGACATTCCAAACATCGTCTTCGCGCCAGATTCGCGCGAGAAGAGGCACTTCCATCTCACCGCTCTGCTGGATTGAATTGACGGTGCTCATAACGGTTCTCCACTTCTTCCAGTGTACCAATCCAGGCTCAGCCGATGACCTTCAACTCTTCAACCGTCACGTTCATATTCGAGTAGATACAAATCTCAGCTGCGATTTTCATGCTCTTCTCGACAATTTCGCGGGCGGTCTAGTTGGTGTTTTCCATCAGCGCCGTCGCCGCTGCGAGGGCGAAACTGCCGCCCGAACCGATGGTCGCAATCGTCCCATCGCCGACCGGATCCGGTTCGATCACGTCTCCGTCGCCGCTCAGTAGAAACATCTGCTTCGCGTCCGCGACGATCAGTAGCGCCTGCAACTGGCGCAGCAGCTTGTCGGTCCGCCAGTCCTTCGCGAGTTCGACAGCGGAGCGGCCGAGGTTGCCGCCATACTGCTCCAGCTTGGCTTCGAAGCGCGTGAAGAGTGAAAACGCGTCCGCAGTCGAGCCCGCAAACCCGGCCAGAATATTTTCGTTGTACAGCCGTCGAATCTTCTTTGCCGAATGTTTCATCACGGTCGCGCCGAGCGTCACCTGGCCGTCCGCCGCCATCACAACAGTGTCGCCACGCCGCACGCACAGCACTGTGGTCGAGCGCACGCGCCGCCCATCCGCCAAGTCCAACGGATGCCCGCTGCCCCCCATTTTCGTGCCGTAATGTGGTCGTATATTTTGCACGCTCCATTCTATCGTCGCTTCTGCCGACCGCTGCTTTTTCTGCCCCTTTCAAATGGGCGGGCGCGACCGAAGCCGACCTCACGAATGTGTTGCGAATGTCACCCGGGCTTACACTAGAACAATGCACGTTCATGCAAAGCCGAACGCCATCAACCCGGCTTCAGGACAGGCTGGCGGTGGCAGTCAGCGTAGCCAGCGTATTCAAGGCATCCTTAAATTTTCACTTGCGTTGACGCTGCTCTACATCCTCGCGACACTCTATTTCGGCCTGCGCGCCCACTCGCTGGCGCTGCTTTCGGAAGCCGGCCACAACCTCTCGGACTTTCTCGCGCTTGCGCTCAGTTTCGTTGCCGTCTACCTGCAGACGCGGCCTGCTACCGACCGTAAGACCTTCGGCTACCAGCGCGCAGGCGTACTGGCCGCCTTTGTCAACGCGATCACGCTCATCGTGCTCTCGGCCTGGATCGCGATCGCCGCCGTCCATCGCTTAACTGCGCCCGTCGCCGTTGAGCCGCACCTGATGATGGGGGTCGCCGCCGCCGGCGTTGTCATGAACGGACTGATCGCCGCGTTGCTCTGGAAGTTTTCCGGCGACGTTAACATCCGCAGCGTGTTTCTGCACATGCTCGGCGACACGCTCTCGACCGCAGCCGTCATTCTCGGCGGACTTGGGATTCTCTTCACGGGTCAGCAATGGATCGACCCGCTACTTTCGCTGCTCATCGCCGGAATGATTTTGTGGAGTTCCGTCGGCATCATTCGCGAAACGCTGCACATCCTGCTTGAAGGCACGCCCCGCAACGTCCATCTGGAAGACGTGCGCGCCGCGATGCAGAACGTCGAAGGCGTCGTCAATGTCCACGACCTGCATGTCTGGAGCCTCGGCTCGCAGTCGCATGCGCTTGCCAGCCATGTGCAGGTCGTCGAGATGGACCTTATCGCCAGCGAAGGTCTGCTGCAACACATCAATCATCAACTGCGCGACCGCTTTGGCATCAACCACACCACCATTCAGGTCGAAATCACAGACTGCCCCACGGTGGACGGCTGCTGCTCGCCGCCGGAGCCTGAAGTGGTCGACGGCCACTCCCATCACCATCACGGCGGGCCTCGAACTCAGACGCACGATCACAGCCATGCGCATTGAGTCGGCTGTGATTCAGGCGTAGGCGGCGCCGCTCGACAAGCTCGGGATGGGCGTAGATTCTTCCAGGAAATTGACTTCAAGGTGGACCGTGACGACGCCGGCGAGGCTGTTGGGGTGATCCTGGTGCTGGCGTAGGGAACAGAGGACGGTGAGGTCCTGGTGGCTTGCGCGGGTGAGTTCGAGGCCCGCCGCGATGAGGGCGGCGTAGAGGTCGAGGACGGAGCGCAGTTGCAACTCGAATTGGAACTCGACCTGCGTCAGCGAAATGGGACGGCGATTGAGCAGCCAGCAGCCGCACAGTTCGAGCGCCTCCGACACGGCGGGGAAGATCGCGCGGCGGTCTTCGTAGCTGAAAGTATGGATGTCCAGCATGGCCGGGGCGGGCGCGAGTTCGGGCATCGGAATGGAGTGCGTGCTGCAATCGGTCGGCATAGTAGTCATGGTTCGCGTCTCCAGAGTGTTATCGGAGGGAGAGGGCGGGAGCGTGATGGGTGTTGCGATTATTTGCAGGGCATTAAACGCAAGAACCGCCCATTTGCGGGCGGTCCTTGTCGTTCTGCGAGGGATGGGACGGATTAGGAGCGCGAAAATCTGAGTCGAGCCGCTCCGGCCAGGACCAAAAGGCCTATCCCGAGCAACGCAAACGTAGAGGGTTCGGGTGTGATCGCTTGAAACGTTGGATT
>JBBRCA010000227.1:0-4291 GCA_038205325.1 Terriglobales bacterium
GGAGACGCATGGGCTGCAACTCGTCATTTACTTAAACCACGCTTCGTGGTGGGATGCGCTGGTCTGTCTCGTGCTGAAGGATGAGTTCTTCGGCGACCGCAGCGCGTTCGCGCCGATTGACGCCGCGATGCTGGAGCGATACCGGATGTTCGGCAAACTCGGCTTCTTCGGCGTGCAACAGCACACCCGCCGGGGGGCGATTCAATTTCTCAGCACCGCAGAGGCCGTTTTGCAATCGCCGGAAAACCTCCTCGTTATTACACCGCAAAGTCGCTTCGCTGACGCGCGCGAGCGACCGATTCGTTTCGAACTCGGACTGGGCCATCTGGCGACCCGGATTCGGCGCGCGCTGTTCGTGCCGTTGGCCGCGGAATATGTTTTCTGGGAGGAGCGTTTGCCAGAAATTCTGGTTCGCTTCGGCGAGGCGGTGGAAATTGAAGGGGAGCGCAACGCCGCATCTGACGCGAAATACTTCACGACATTGTTCGAGCAAAAGTTGACCGCGACGCAGAATGCTCTCGCCGCCGACGCGCAACGTCGCAACCCGACGGATTTTCAAATGGTGCTGCGCGGCGTCGCGGGTCAAGGCGGCATTTACGATCTATGGCGCTCGTGCAAAGCGAAGTTGCGCGGCGAAACTTTCAGGAAGGAGCATGGACACAAATGAGCTTTGAATGGTTGGCCGCAATCGCATTGATGCTCGCCGCTGCCCCGACGGGGTTGTTCTTTTTGAACCTATGCGTTTATCGCCCTCTCTCTCGTAGCGGCCGCCGTGCGGAGGCTCACTCTGAAAATGCCAACGACAAATCAGTGCCTCCTCACCCGGGCGGCTACGGTGTTTCGGTTCTCATTCCCGCGCGCAACGAGGAACAAAACATCCGCGCCACGTTGGAAGCCTTGCTCAAAAACCGCGACTGTCGCTTCGAAGTCGTCGTGCTCGACGACCACTCGACGGATGGGACGGCCGCAATCGCCAGGGGGTTTGTCTTGCGTGACGCGCGTGTGCGTCTCGAAAGCGCGCCGCCGCTTCCATCTGGTTGGTGCGGCAAACAGCACGCCTGTCACATTCTCGGCCGCCTTGCCCGCCACCCGCTGCTCGTTTTCATTGATGCCGACGTGCAGCTAGCGTCCGATGCGCTGACGCGGATGGTCTCTTTCATGCAGCGAACGGAGGCGGACCTCGCCAGCGGCGTGCCACGTCAGGAGCTGGGCACATTCTCCGAACGCCTGTTGATTCCTCTCATTCACTTCATACTACTGGGCTTTCTGCCAATGCACGCGATGCGTCGAACCCGCTGGCCTTCCATGTCCGCCGGTTGCGGCCAGCTTTTTGTTGTCCGAAGGGACGCCTACGAAAAGTGCGGTGGCCACGCCATGCTCCGTGACTCGCTGCACGACGGAATCAAGCTGCCGCGCGTGTTTCGTCAGGCGGGATTGGCGACCGATCTCTTCGACGCCACCGACGTCGCGACCTGCCGGATGTATCACACGAACACCGAAACCTGGCGGGGACTCGCAAAAAACGCCACCGAAGGTCTTGCCGCTTCGGGCACGATTGTGCCGATGACCGCGCTGTTGTTGGGTGGACAAGTCTTACCGTTCGTGTTGCTTGGGTTTGCGCCACTTAAGTCGGACGCAGCCCTTGTCCTCAACGGCATTGCCGCAATTCTGGTCGGCCTGCCGCGCTTGATTGCAGTTTGGCGTTTCCGCCAACCGCTGGGCAGCGCGTTGCTCCACCCCGTCGGCGTGGTCGTGCTGCTCGCCATTCAATGGCACGCCCTCGTCCGCCACTTCGCTGGCAAACCGTCTGAGTGGAAGGGCCGCAGCTACGCCGCGACAACGGCAATCACAACAGCCAAACTCACATGAACCTTCAGAAAAGTTCCATTGCTGCTTTTGCCTTGATGCTTGTCGTCGGCAGCGGCATCGCTGGCGAAGCCCATTTGCTCGCCACCAACGTGTCCGCTTGCATTGAACTTCACGATCAATACGATGCGCCCCAGAAGCTTTCCTTCCCGACCACGAACATCACTGTGCTCACCATTGCGGATCGCAAAGGTTCCAGCCAGGTGGACGGTTGGATTGCGGCGCTAAAGCTGCGCTATTCTGGACGCATCGACCTCCGCGGCCTCGCCGATGTCGGCGGGGTGCCGGGATTTTTGCAGGGAAACATTCGCCGCCGTTTCCAGGAGACGCGCCGTTATCCCGTGATGATGGACTGGTCGGGTAAAGTATGCGCGCAATTTGGATATCGACCGGGACTGGCAAACATTCTGGTTCTTGGGAAAGATGGTCGAATTCTTGGACGCTTCGCCGGAGCGGCCGTTGAGACCAATTGTGCTGCAGCCTTCATCACTCTCAACAAAGCGCTTCTTTTTGACATCAAGTGACCCCAAACAAATTATGGCCCCCACTCCCACCAAAACCCAGTCACCCCAATTACTTTCCACCTTTGACCTGCGCGGGTTGCCCCTTCGCAATCGCGCGGTAATGGCCCCGCTAACACGCGCGCGCGCCGGACCCGAGCGCCTCGCAAACGATTTGATGGCGGAATATTACACCCAACGATCCTCTGCCGGGCTGATCATCACCGAAGCGACGGTGATCTCCGAACAAGGGTGCGGTTGGGTGGATTCCCCGGGCATCTACGACGACGCCCAACAGGCTGGTTGGAAGAAGGTTGTCGCCGCACTGCACGCCAAGGAAGCGCCGGTGTTTCTGCAACTCTGGCACTGCGGACGCGCCTCACACAGCAGCTTCCACGGCGGCAAACCGGCGGTGTCGGCCTCGGCCATCAAGATCAACGGCGACTATCTCCACACGCCCATCGGCAAACAACCTTACGAAACGCCCCGCGCGCTGGAGACTGCGGAAGTCGCCGCCGTGGTTCAGGATTACCGGCGGGCGGCCGGACGGGCCAAATCAGCCGGATTCGACGGCGTGGAAATTCACGCAGCCAACGGCTACTTGATTGACCAGTTCCTCCAGTCGAAGACGAATCAACGGACGGATCGCTACGGCAGCAGCCGTGAAAACCGTTTTCGTTTTCTGAAGGAAATCGTCGAGGCCATCGTCACCGTTTGGCCAGCCAACCGGGTGGGGGTGCGCCTGTCCCCCAACGGGAATTTCAACGACATGGGCGCCCCGGATTTCCGACAACCCACCGTCAATGGGGCGGCACACGATTTTGAAACCGGCTGGTGAATTCACGATCCGCCCGGGTCGGCGCGACGCGGGCCAGGGATTTCACCACGGTGGAAAGCATCGGCGACGCGACCGGCTGGCACTCCGCAAACTGGCTTTGGACTTTGCGCGGCTGGCCGGACCTGCTCAGGGGCGGAGTCGGCATGCGGCGGGGACGGCGCGATCCGCGGCGGCTGCAGGTGGGCGATGCATTGGATTGCTGGCGCGGGGAATTCATAAAACCCGGCCAGGGCCTGCGCCTGGTCGCGGAGGCGAAACTCCTGGGCCGGTCGTGGCCGGACTTCGAGGTGCACCTCGACGGAGACGGGACGCGGTTGCGTCAGACGGCGATGTTCGACCTGGATGGTTTGTAGGGACTGGCCTATTGGTAGCTGTAGCGATTCCTTTGCCTTCGGTTGTGACGCCCAATGAGGATGGATTCGATACTCGCCTTGGTGCGCATGACTGACTAAAATTCAACAAAATGAATGAGCAATCAGCGACTCAGACCCAGCGAGATCGGTTGCTCAAGGTTTTTGAGTTCCTGAAAGCCGACTTGGACTTGAGTTATCCGCCTGTTCGCGAGATCGGGCAACAAACGCGCGTCCTTTGGTTTAAAGACCTCCCCGCCCATTCCTCAGTTGAAGTCTTTCAGAAGAAGCCAGCCACAGCGATTTGATGAAGCTTCTCTAAGCATTCGAACCAACGTCATGAAAAGCGAAACACTTTCTGTCCGTCCCGAAGCCGCCACCCAGCAACGCTACACCGCCGCTGCCAAAGCCCCGGAAGCCGCGCTCTGTTGCCCGGTCGAATACAACCAAGCCCTGCTCAAAATCATCCCGCAGGAAGTGATTGAGAAGGATTACGGCTGCGGTGACCCATCGCGCTATGTGAAGCCCGGCGAAACCGTGCTCGATCTCGGCAGCGGCACGGGAAAAATCTGTTTTATCGCCGCACAAGTTGTCGGCGAAAAAGGCCGCGTCATTGGCGTGGATATGACGGACGACATGCTGGAAGTCGCGCGTCGCAATGCACCCATCGTTGCCGAACGGCTGGGCTTTGCGAACGTCGAGTTCCGCAAGGGCCGGATTCAAGACCTCGGCCTGGA
>JBBRCA010000228.1:0-4287 GCA_038205325.1 Terriglobales bacterium
CTCGACATCGATACCGCCCGGCCACTGCTGCTCGATGACACAACGCTGCCCGGTGGTCTGACGCCAAACGACGAGCGCGAAGCCTGCCGCGCCTTGAAGGGCTCGGTGCTACGCCAAGAGGTCTACGCCGATGATGCAGGCCCTGGTGCTACGCCCCAACAGATCGAGCGCGCCCGTACCCCATATACCGTCACCGAACAGAACTTCGCCATCCGCATCTTGCAGGCGCGGGGCACCAACCGCCACGCCGTCTTCTTCACCCATGCCAGCGAAGCGATCGCCTACCACTACGAGCGAAACCCGGCTGATCCGCGCATCCAGCACGCACTGACGCTTGAGGTTGATGACTACGGCAACGTGCTGAAGCAGGCGGCCATCGGCTACGGACGCCGCGCACAAATTCGAATTGTCGACAACCGGGGTAACCTCCAGAACGTTCCCAACCCTGGTCTCATGGACTTGCCGCTCGCCGATCGGCCCAAGCAAACCACGTCCCTGCTCACCTACACCGAGAACCGCTTCACCATTGCCGTCGATTCAGGCGATGGACACCGCAGCCCTCTGCCCTGCGAAACGATCACCTTTGAATTGACAGGCTACACACCGACCGGTGCGGCCGGCAGATTTCAGGCGTCGGATCTGGTCGAGACCGACCCTGCTGCTCCCAGACGCCTGCGGCACAAGTTCAGTGCTCCCGAAGTTGCCTACGAAGCCACCGCTGTCGGCAATCAACGCCGCCGCCCCATCGAATGTTTGCGCACACTGTACCGCCGGGACGATCTCGGCAGCCAGTTGCCGCTGGGGGAACTTCAGTCGCTCGCGCTTCCAGGCGAAAGTTACAAGCTTGCTCTTACGCCCGGACTGCTCAAACAGGTGTTCCAACGTCCACGCGCAGGCCAACCCCCCGAAGATTTGCTTCCCAGCGCGTCCGCCGTGCTCGCTGGAAGCCAGGGGGGGTACGTGCAAAGCCAGACGCTCAAGGCGGATGGTCGCTTCCCCGCCAGCGATGCCGACGACCATTGGTGGATCCCTTCGGGACGATCGTTCTTCAGCCCCAATCCCGCCGACAACGCGGCCAGCGAATTCGCGCAGGCACGCCAGCATTTCTTTTTGTCGCGGCGTGCTCGCGACCCTTTCGGCCAGGACGCGGTCGTCGACTTCGACTCGCACGACCTACTCGTAGCGGAAACTCGCGACGCCTTGGGCAACAGAGTCACCGTGAATGCGAACGACTACCGCGTGCTCCAACCGCGCCTCATCAGTGACCCGAATCGAAATCAGACGGAAGTCGCTTTCGACACCTTCGGCATGGTTGTAGGCACCGCGGTGATGGGGAAGCCCCTTCCTGCCACAGTGGAAGGAGATTCCTTAACCGGCTTCCCCGCCGACCTCACGCAGGTGCAACTCGAGTCCGTCTTCGGGGTGCCAGATCCACACCCCAATTCCCCCGCGTTGTTGCGAGGTGCCACCACGCGCGTTGTCTACGACCTCGACCGCTTCCGGCGCACCAAACAAGAGAATCCCGGGGACCCGACTAAGTGGCAGCCAGCCTGCGCCGCGACGCTGGTCCGTGAGACGCATGCGAGCTCACCGCTTCCTCCCCAGGGACTAAAGATCCAGCTCAGTTTTTCTTATTCGGACGGGTTTGGCCGGGAAATTCAAAAGAAAATTCAAGCCGAGAGTGGGCCGGTGGTGGATGGCGGCCCCATGGTCAACCCTCGCTGGGTGAGCAGTGGCTGGACCATCTTCAACAACAAGGGAAAGCCCGTTCGTCAGTACGAGCCATTCTTCAGCGTCACCCATGACTTCGAGTTTGGCGTTGAGGCCGGCGTCAGTCCGGTGTTGTTCTATGATCCTGTAGCGCGTGTCGTCGCCACGCTGCAGCCGAATCATACTTACGAAAAAGTCGTACTCGATCCCTGGCAGCAGACCGTCTACGACGCCAATGACACCTGCGCGGCCCGCAATGCCCAAACCGGCGAGCCGCGCACCGACCCCGACATCGGCGGCTATGTTGCGGCATATTTCAAAACCCAGCCGGCCACTTGGCAAACATGGCACGCCCAGCGCGTTGGCAACGGCCTGGGGCCGCACGAGCGCGACGCCGCCCTCCGCGCGGCAGCGCATGCGGACACGCCCACCACGGCCCACTTCGATGCGCTGGGCCGCCCCTTCCTCGCTATCGCCCGCAACCGCGTCGTCTGCGCCGGCCACGATCTTGATGGCGCCGAGGAGAGCTTCGCTACACGCGTCGAGCTGGACATTGAGGGCAACCAGCGCACAGCACGAGATGAGCGCAAACTTCCCGTAAATAGTCTTCCGGCCGGTGCGCTGGAGCAGCGTGTAGTCATGCGCTACGCCTATGACATGCTCGGCCGCCGCGTTTACCAACTCAGCATGGAGGCCGGAGCGCGTTGGATGCTTCATGATGCGGCGGGTAAACTCATCCGCGCGTGGGACAGCCGGGGTCATAACTCCACCGTCAACTACGACGCGCTCGGTCGCCCCGTTGGGCAAACCGTCCGCGGCACGACGGCCGATTCCGATCCACGCACCCTAAACCTCGATGTGCTGGTAGACAAGATCGAATACGGAGAACCCCCGGCCTCCGCGAGCCAAGCGTCACTGGATCGCGCTCTGCGGTTGAACCTGCGCACACGGATCTACCGGCACTTCGATTCGGTGGGTGTCGCCACCAACTCACGACTTGATGCCAGCGGAGACCCAGTGGAAGCCTACGACTTCAAGGGCAACCTGTTGAGCAGCACGCGCCGCTTGGTAAGCGACTACAAAGCGATTCCCAACTGGCTGCTCAACCCACAACTCGATGCGGAGGTCTTCGAAGGCAGTACCCGCTTTGACGCGCTCAGCCGCCCTCTTCAATCCATAGCACCGCACAGCAGCCTGACGCGCGCCCAACGGCCTAACAAGATTCATGTCATTCAACCGGTCTTCAACGAAGCCAACCTGCTGGATCGGGTAGACACGTGGCTCGAACGCAACGCCGAACCGGCCGGGGTGCTGGACCCGCTCACCGAGGCGCCGTCACTGGCCGGCGTGGCAAACATTGATTACGACGCCAAGGGGCGGCGGCAGCGCATCGATTACAAGAATGGCGCCAGTACGCTGTACAGCTACGACCGGCTCACGTCCCGGCTCACCCAACTCATTACGAGCCGGAATGCGGCTGCCTTTCCCGGGGATGATCCGCAGCCCCCCGTCGCCGGCTGGCCGGGACGTCAGCTGCAGAATCTGCATTATAGTTACGATCCCGCCGGCAACGTTACTCACATCCAGGATGACGCGCAGCAAGCCACCTATTTCAGGAACAAGCGCGTCGAACCGAGCAACGATTACATCTACGATGCCCTGTACCGGCTGATCGAGGCCCGCGGGCGCGAGCACTTGGGGCAGGGCAATGGCGCGCCCAACCCGCCGACCTCGTTCGATTCCCGCAACGCCTTCCACATCCGGCTCGACCATCCCGGCGACGGGAACGTCATGGGTACTTACACTGAGCGCTACGTGTACGACGCTGTCGGCAATTTCCTGCAGGTTCAGCATCGCGGCAATGACCCGGCGCATGCAGGCTGGACGCGCGCTTACGAATACCTGGAAGCAAGCCTTACGGAAGACGGTAGCGGCGGCGCGCCTGGCAGATTGAGCAATCGCCTGACCCGCACCACGGTGAACCCGAACGGTGCCAACCCGATTCTGGTCGAAGCCTATCAACATGACGCGCACGGCAATCTGGTCCGCATGCCTCACCTTGGCGGCGGGATGCCTGGACCGAACATGCACTGGGACTTCAAAGACCAGTTTCGCCGAGCCGACTTGGGCGGCGGGGGCACGGACTTTTACGCCTATGACGCCTCGGGAGAGCGAGTGCGCAAGGTGTGGGAAAAGGCACCGGGTCTGATCGAAGAGCGCATCTACCTTGGCGGTTTCGAGATCTACCGCGAGCATGGTGGTCCCATCGGCCAGAACACCGCCACGCTCGAGCGCGAGACGCTGCACGTGATGGACGACCAGCGCCGCATCGCGTTGGTGGAACTGCGCACACTGGACACGGCAGGCACCGATCAAGCTCCCCGGCAGCTGATCCGCTATCAGTTTGGCAACCACTTGGCCTCGGCGAGCCTGGAACTAGATGAGCAGGCGAGAATTATTTCCTACGAAGAATACGCACCCTACGGCAGTTCGACGTATCAGGCAGTGCGCAGCCGGACGGAGACGGCGAAGCGGTATCGCTATACGGGGAAGGAACGCGATGAGGAGAACGGATTT
>JBBRCA010000229.1:0-4250 GCA_038205325.1 Terriglobales bacterium
ATCTCGACATCCTCGCCAGCGGCCCCGTGCCTCCGTTCCCCACCGAGATGCTGGGTTCGGCGACCATGTCGGAGTTGCTCGAAAAGCTCAAAGCGACCTACACTCACATCGTCATCGACTCCCCTCCGCTGTTATCCGTAACGGACGGCGTGGTGCTCGCGCGCGAGGCCGATGCGGTCGTGCTCATCGTCCGCCACGGCAAGTCGTCCCGCCAAGTGGTTCGCCGCGCCCGCGATCTGCTGCTGCGCGCGGGCGCACCGCTCACCGGCATTGCGCTTAACGCCGTTGATCTCAACTCCCCCGAGTACTACGGCTATTACGGATACTCCGGCTACTCCTACGCCGGCGTGGACACCAAAAGCTGGACCCCGAAGTCCCGCAACGAATCCAAGAACGAACCCCCGATCGACGACTCCCCGAAGGGAGACCGCTAATGCAGACATCCTTCGCCGCCCCACGCAATTTGTCATCTCGCCGGAACGCGGCCCACTTAGCCACCCCACAAAATTTGCCATTTCGTTTGAAAGCACCGCACTTGACCACCGCCCGAAATTTGTCATCTCGACCGAAGTCTTCGCGCTTCTGCGAAGACGCAGTGGAGAGACCCGCAGCCCACACAACCTCAGACCTGTCATCTCGACCGCAATCTGCGCGACAAAACTCCGCGCTCCTCGCTCTCATCCTATCCATCGCCACCCTCCCCACCTTCGCCCAATTCAACGGCCCGGCCCTCCCTCCCTCCGCCGGCATCAACCGTCCCACCACCCTCACCACCGACCCAACCATCCTCTTCCCCGCCAGCCGCGACGTTGTCCTCGGCAGCGGCGACGTCGTCACCGTCAAAGTCTTTGGCCCGGGCGACTATCTCGCCACGGTACGCGTTGGCGTCGACGGCAAGGTGCAATTGCCCCTCATCGGCGTCGTTTCTCTGGGCGGCCTCTCCATCGCCGCTGCCGAGAACTTCATCGCAAAACAACTCATCGACGCTGGCATGTTTCGCGACCCCCAGGTCTCCCTCCAACTCGTCGAAGGCCCCCGCGCCGCCGTTTCCCTCATCGGTGAAGTCCATGGCGTCATCCCCATCGTCGGCGAGCGCCGCCTGCTCGACATTCTCGCCGCCGCAGGCGGCCTGCCCCCCACCGCCAGCCACATCATCACCATCGACCGCCCGGGGCTCGCCCAACCCATCGTCGTCGACCTCGGCACCGACCCCGCCCGCAGCGCGCTGGCCAACATCCCCGTCTTCGGCGGCGACACCATCATCGTCGCGCGCGTCGGCGTCGTCTACGTGCTCGGAGCCTTCAAGACCCAGGGCGCGGTCCCCATTCTGCAAAACTCACCCCTCACCCTCATCCAGGTCACGGCGCTCTCCGGAGGCCCAAGTTTCGAGGGCGACTATGGCGATCTGCGCATCATCCGCACGGTCGAGAACCGCCGCGTTCTGGTAAAAATCGACATAAAAAAAGTCCTCTACGGCAAAGCCCCCGACCCCGTCCTCCAGGCCGACGACATCGTCTTCCTCCCCGACAGCACTCTAAAGGCCGTCATCAAGGACGGCGGCATCGCCACGCTGCTCGGCATCGTCTCCCTCGCCCTCGCGTTGCGCCGCTAATAGGTTTCCGCCTAGTCTCGGTATAGGCCCTGCTGTTGCCGTTGCTTTTCTTTCTGTCATTCCCGCAGGGAATCTGCTTTTGCTGTCGCTGATGCCTTTCTTCTGTCACTCCGTAGCGCCCTTTCTGTCATTCCGTAGCGCAGCGAAGGAATCTGCTTTTGCTGTTGCCGTTGCTTGTTTTTCGCCGTCATCCTGAGCGCAGTGAAGGACCCCCGTATTTCGTTTAGCTCACCCAGTTTCGCTGGAAAACACAAAATATGGTTTTGCTCTAGATGCTTCCTACCGCGCCACTCCCATCCCTCAACCCTGCGCCGCGAGTCCGCCTCGCCTATCTCGTCAGCCATCCCATCCAATATCAAGCCCCTCTCCTGCGCCGCATCGCGCAGCAACCCGACATCGACCTCACCGTCTTCTTCGGCTCCGACTTTTCTATCCGCACATACAAAGATGAGGGCTTCGGCGTCGAACTAGCCTGGGACACTCCACTCACCGAAGGCTACGAACACGTCTTCCTCAAGCCCCTACGCGACATTGGCACCGTCTCCCCAACCAGCCCCATCAGCCGCGAAATCTATCGCCGTCTGCGCGGCCCCGACAACCTCCCAGCCTTCGACGCCCTCTGGGTCCACGGCTACGCCAGCGTCAACGCGCTGCAAGGAATCCTCATTGCCAACGCCCTCGGCATCCCCGTCCTTCTGCGCGCGGAGTCCTGGCTGCGCGACCGCGAACGCAGCGGCCTCAAACTCGCCGCAAAAAAATCCTTCTTGAAAATCCTCAGCTCGATGATCTCCGCCACCCTCCCCATCGGCACGTTCAACTCCGACTACTGGCAGCACTACTTCGGACCCAGCGTCCCACAATTCTTGATGCCTTACGCCGTCGACAACGCCTACTTCGCGCGCCAGGCCGCCGACGCCGTCCCCCACGAATCCGAACTCCGCGCCTCGCTACACCTAGAACCCAACCGCCCCGTAATCCTCTTCGCCTCCAAGCTCCAGGAGCGCAAGCACTGCCAGCACCTCGTCGAAGCCTACGTGCAATTCCTTCACACGAAACCCAGCCCCGCGCCCTACCTCGTCATCGTCGGAGACGGCGAAGAGCGCGCTCGCCTCGAAGCCTACTGCCGCACCGCCAACCTCCCCAACTCCGGTCTCAAAGACGTCCGCTTCGCCGGCTTCCAGAATCAGTCCGCTCTGCCCCGCTTCTTCCAACTCGCCGACGTCTTCGTTCTCCCCTCCCGTCACGAACCCTGGGGCCTCATCGTCAACGAAGCCATGGCCGCGGGCTGCCCTTCGATCGTCTCCGACGACGTCGGCTCCCAACCCGACCTCATCGTCAATGGGGAAAACGGCCTCGTTTTTCCCACCGGCAACATCGCCGCCCTCGCCGCCGCTCTCACAAAAGTTTTCGCCACCCCTGACACCGCCGCCACAATGGGCCAGCGCGCCGCCCAACGCATGAACACCTGGTCCTTCGACCAGGACATCGCCGGCCTCCGCGCCGCCCTCGCCCACACCACCCGCAAGCTATAGGCCGACCACGCCGCGCCGTTGCTTTTCTTTCTGGCATTCCCGAAAGGAATCTGCTTTGCTGTTGCTGTTGTTGTTGTTGTTGCCGTTGTTGCCATTGTTGTTTTCCGCCGTCATCCTGACCCTGAGCGAAGTCGAAGGGGAAGGACCCCCGTATTTCGGCCGCACTTACGCAATTGCTATCCTATAAACCAAATGCACATCCTCCATATCGTCGGCACCATGAGCGCCGAAGCGGGCGGCCCCGCCGAAGCCGTTCGCATGATGATCGAGTTCGCCCCTCCCGGCATCACTTCCGAAATTGTCACCTGCGACCAACCCAACGAACTCTCCCCTCTACCCTGCCCCGCCCACGCTCTCGGCAACACTCGCCCCGGCTTCTACTACAGCCCCAATCTCATCCCCTGGCTCCGCGCCAACCGCGCCCGCTTCGACGGCGTCATCGTCCACGGCCTCTGGACCTACCCCAGCTACGCCGCCTGGCGCGCGCTCTCCGGACGCGTCCCCTACGTCGTCTTCGCGCACGGCATGTTGGACCCCTACTTCAAACGCGCCTTCCCCCTCAAGCACATGAAGAAGTGGCTTTACTGGCTCTTCCCGCAGTACTGGATTCTGCGCTCTGCCTATCGCGTCCTCTTCACCACCGCCGTCGAGCGCGACCTCGCCCGCAAAAGCTTCTGGCTGCACCGTTGGACGCCGCTCGTCGTCCCCTTGGGAGCCGCCAAGTTCCAACCCGCAACTGAGGCCTCGCACGAAGCTTTTTACGCTTTATGCCCCGAAGTCCGCAATCGCCGCTACCTCCTCTACCTCGGCCGCATCGACCCCAAGAAGGGCTGCGATCTTCTCGTCCAGGCCTTCGCGCAGTGTGCCGCCCGCGACCCTGACCTGCACCTCGTCGTTGCCGGCCCTGACCCCAACCACTGGAAGCCCGAACTGACGGCCATCGCCGAGCGCGCCGGCGTCGCTGCCCGCGTCCACTGGTCGGGCATGCTAAAAGGCCCCACCAAATCCGCCGCGTTCGGCCTTTGCGACGCTTTCATCCTGCCCTCGCACCAAGAAAACTTCGGCATCGCGGTCGTCGAAGCCCTCGCCGCCGGTCGTCCCGTGCT
>JBBRCA010000230.1:0-4233 GCA_038205325.1 Terriglobales bacterium
CGTTGATGAGTATCGCGCTCGAACTGGCGATGAGGCGGTGGGTCATATGCCTTTTCGCTCCGTGGCAGACGCCTCGAGCCGAGGCGCCGTCGGCACCCAGCATGCTCGTCAAAATCATCAGGCCCATGGCGCAACTTTGCGTCGTCATGTCATCCTCCCAGAAGCGGTGTTGAAACCGCGCGCTCACTTCAGCCAAACGTACGCTCCCGCCGGCTGTACTGGAAGTGCGAGAGGATCAGGAGAGCTGCCTTGGATTCGCAGGTGGCTCTGGGATAGCTGCCAAGCTGGCACGATTGTGGACCCCCAGGGTCCGGTAAATCGCCATGGTGTGAGAATTGACGGTGCTCTGAGAAATGTTCAGTTCACGCGCAATCTGCTTGTTGGATTTTCCCTTGCGAAGAAGTTGCAGCACGTATCGCTGACGGGGTGTCAGCTGCACGTCTGCCTTCCCGGCCGTTTTGGAGATCGGTCCCGCCGACCGGGAAGGCTGCGCCGGCAGTTGCGCGACGGTTGCAGGCAGCGAAATTGCTCCCTCCAAAACACGTGTCACTGCGGCGGCGATTTCGCCTGCGCTCCACCTTTTGAGCAAATAACCTCGCACGCCGGCCCGCACCGCGAGCAGCATATCTTCAGGGCGGCGCGAGCTACTGACGACAATGATGCAAAGCCGCGGGAATGTTTTCCTCAACTTTTGAAGAAAGCGAGCGGACGCCTCGCCAGTTGGTAGCTCGAACGACGCAAATGAGATGTCGGGTCGTTCGGCAAGTACCTCGAGGGCTCGATCCAAAGTGCGCGCTTCGAGCACCGCGCCGAAGTGAAAGTCACGTCGGAGCATCTCGGCGAAGCTCGTCCGAAACAACTCATCATCGTCGACGACAAGCGCGGCCGCCAAGTCGCACTTCATATTTTCGTTGAATGAAGATTTCATCAGAATATCGTTCGAAATACATTCCGCTTAACAGATTATTATCCTACGCATTTCACAAGCGACGGCGCAGAGGAAAGCAATGTTAATGTTAATTTGACGATTGCGGTAATGACCCACAGGAGGACCCGAGTGCCTAAAGGAGGAGGATACGCCGCCATACGCGCTCCTTCCACATTTTTAGCTGGCGACTACGATTAGTGGCTTTTGCAACGCTCGCCACCTCTCGGGGGCATCATGCCTCGGTTCTTCTTCCACATGCATTTCGACGCCCCTCTCCTCGATCTGGATGGCGTGGAGTTGCCGGACGTCATCGCGGCCCGCCAAGAGGCATTGCGCTACGCCGTTGCCTTAGTTGCAAACGAAGCGGTGGAGGTTTGGAAGCACCCCAGATGGACCATTAAGGTTGCAAAAGAGGGCGGAGCGCTGGCGTTCCAAGTCGACCTTATCTCAGTCCCAGACCTGCACTGAAGCGCGGAACGCGACGAAGCCGCGGCGAAGGTCCGGATCGAAAGGCACGACCAGATCGGGCCACCGGACCAGGACGCTCGCCGGCCTCCCGTTCAAGGCGCGGTTCTCGCCGACCCCTTGGCTCGATCCCGTCATGACGCGGTCGATCGTCGAGTATCCGCGGCGGATGCAGACGTGAGCCCGACACGTCGTCTCCAAACCGCGTTGGGCGCCAGTCCATCGACCGCGTGCCGGGCATGGCTCAAGGTGGGCTGATATGGTTGACCACCGGTTAAGGGCCGCGAGAACCGACGCTGGGTCTAGTCTCGCACCGAACGGCGCTAGGTCGAAACCGCGGCGGACCTTGCGCAGCCGCTGAGGACGAACAGCGAACATGCCCCGGCTGTTCTTGCCCATTTGATACAGGCGGGCCTCGTCAGGGATCTGGACGGCGCAGGCCAGGTCAGCGTGGAAGATGTCCGGCTTGAAGCGATCGAAGCGGCACTTGAGATCATGAGCGCGCGAGTGCTGGTCGGCCGACTTCTGGCCAGATCCGAACCTCATGGCGCCGGCCTGCGCCGATACTGGCGGAGAATGGATGGGCCAGTTCCTGACCACGCTCAAAGAAGGATTTCAGGTTTGGTACTAATACCAAGGTGTAGAGAATATGACCGAATTGTGTAAATCTTATTGAAAGGTTATCAAAAACGCGCTGATCAACAGCGCCATTTAGCCACCTTATTGCTAATATGCATGAGAAATCGTGCGGAGCGTTGATCGAGACCTGATTGCAAACAGGGGATGATCTCCGTGGAAATCGCTGACCGAGCCGCATTTGAGTCAAATATTTTTGATCAGAAGGTTGATTTAGAGGAGATAGACTTCAGGCATAGTTCATACAAGGCATCAAGCGACAGGCCGGTTGAGGAATTTGTGAACACTAAGCGGTTGACTACGGTCATAATTGATTGTCGTCAACTCGTTCGAGAGTGCCTTGTGCGTGGCTTTCATGATCTTTGCACAAGAGGAATTGTCGAGAATTTCGCAAGCGTCAAAGAATGGCTTGAACACCGGCCTGTTGCAGACAAGGACACCTTGGTGTTGCTTTCGACGGGGGGCTCCAGCCCGGCCATGCTCAAGGAGGACTGGAGCCGCATCGTAGCCGAAGTCGGCCACTCTGTGCCCCTAGTACTTCTCGCGGAGGAGGAAGAGGCCCCTTACGTCGTCGATGCCATCAAAGATGGCGTCCGGGGTTACATCCCGACGAGCCTGCCACTAAGCGTCGCCATCGAGGCGATCGAGTTGGTTCGAGCGGGAGGAATCTTCATTCCGGCAACATCTTTCCTTCCCAATAGCAGCGTTGCGTCCTCTGCCGATGGGACGGCGGGTCGGGCGGTATTCACCGGACGGCAAGCCGAGGTGATCGCTGCCCTGCGTAAGGGCACCTCGAACAAGGTCATCGCGTACAACCTCAAGATGGCCGAGAGCACGGTTAAGGTCCATGTCCGCACCATCATGCGCAAAATGAAGGCGAGGAACCGGACGCACGTGGCGTTCCTGCTGGCGCAACAGGACTCGGCATGTTGGTGAGCATGCCACGCAGACGACTGTTTGGCTGAGATGGTTTCCCGGGAAATCGGACAGTCACGATGTCGACGCTTAGACCTGTCGCGAGCGGTGCGCTGATCGACGGGCAAGGTGGCTGCCGCGGCCCCGATCGGCCGCGCCGCATGAGCACACAATGCCCGGATCACGGCCACAAGCCGAATACTTGGCGCCTTGACATTAAATGCCCAGCAGGAGGACGTGGACGCCAGTGATCTCCAAGGGGTTCGTGCCGTAGTTGATGAACGTGAACGCCTTTTGCTCCGTCCCCAGATTGCCGCTTTCGGGGGGGGCGAGTATAATACGCGTTATCTCAACCGAACGTCGTGGCGTCGAGATGCCATACAGGACGAGATCAGGACCGAGAGGTCGAAGTACCTGTGGTGGGGGGCGCCCATCACAGGCGATGGAGATGCGCCACAGGTCGAGTGGTTTTTATTGTTGTGTAGATAGTTGGGGGGGCGTAGCGATGTTCATCGTTTCGGGTAACGGAGCAAGGAGCACCAGGTCGACTGCCACAGCCACAGCGGCGGAAGCACTCAGGGTCGTGAGAGAACTCCGTGTTGAGGGCTTCAGCAACATCCGCATCGTAGACAGCGGCCACTGCACATACTCGGTCGAGGATTTGGTCGCGCAGATCGAGGCAAGCCGACTTCGCGATCTTGCCGATGTGGTTCCTCCGGCGGTACGCTCGCGAAACGGGAATGCGTTCTCCGAGCATCGCCCTCGGAACCAAAGGCGGGACGCAGGCGGGTGATGCCCACCTGGGACACGCCAATGGCGCCTTCTGCCGTCTGGACAGCGGCCCGAAAGTGGTACATGGATGATCTGCCGTCTGCCGGTGATCTGGTCGCTTCGAAACCGAGCGCTCGGGCTTCAACGCATGTGCCGCAGCACAGCGGTTCCAGTCGCGCCGTCGACGGCACGGACAAGGCTGGTGTTCTTGTTGAAACCCGAACCTACGCTGTCGAGGCGGTCGCTGGAGGCTGCATCTCTCCCATGACGGTCCGGTTGCCGAGCGAAGCTGAAGCGCAGGAGCGGATGGCGACACGGCGGCTTGAAAGCCAATTTTGAATGACCGTTCCGGACATCGCTTCCGCTGAACTTAGGAAACGGGCGGAGCGGCAACCAAAGACGTCCGCAGGATCCTGCCGACCGCATGGTGACTAGTGCTTTGAACCAATCTGATAGTTCACATCGGAGTGGAAACGTGGGAGTCTGGCTTCATGTCCCAGACCGTCTCGCTTATCCTG
>JBBRCA010000231.1:0-4230 GCA_038205325.1 Terriglobales bacterium
GATCGATCGCGACGCCAAAGGCGAACTCACCGGGATCATCCGCGAAGACGCCGCGAAGGCGTTGGTCGAAGCGCACATCCCACCTCCCCCGCCCGCCATCCGCCGCCAGGCGCTCACCCTCGCGCTCGACGACGCGCTCGCCCACGGCGTCACCTCCGTTCAGGACTACTCCGACTGGGACGACTTCCTCGCCCTCGAATCCATGCAGCGCGACGGCCAACTGCACGTCCGCGTCTCCGAGTGGCTCACCTTCGGCGACCCTATCGCCGTACTCAAACAGCACCAGGCCGCCCACTCCGCCGACGACCCCATGCTGCACACCGGAATGCTCAAGGGCTTCATGGACGGCTCGTTAGGCTCACGCACCGCAGCCCTGCAAACTCCATACTCAGACGACCCCAGCAACTCCGGAATCCCGCGCTACGACCAAAAAACCCTCAACACCCTGACCGCCGAGCGCGCCGAAGCGGGCTTCCAAATCGGCTTCCACGCCATCGGCGACCGCGCCAACTCGATGGCCCTCACCGCCTTCGACATCGCTAAATCCGAGCGCATGAAGATGCTTCAGAAAATGCTTCCCCGCCTGGAAGCTAACACCCACGCGCACCTCTCCGTTTCAGACCAATCGCGCTATCGCATCGAACACGCGCAGGTCCTCCTCCCCGCCGACTTCGACCGTTTCGCCCGCCTGCACATCATCGCCTCCATGCAGCCCTCACATCTCCTCACCGACCTGAACTGGGCCACCGACCGCCTCGGCCCCGAGCGCGCCAAGACCGCCTACGCCTGGCGATCGTTCCTCAACCACAACGTCGTCCTCGCCTTCGGCACCGACTACCCGGTCGAGTCCATCTCCCCCTTCCGCGGCCTCTACTCCGCCGTCACCCGTCAAAACGAAGCCGGAACGATGACCTTCCAACCGCAGGAAAAGCTCACCATCGCCGAAGCGATTTTTGCCTACACCCAAGGCTCCGCCTTCGCCGAAAACGCCGAGCAGAAAAAGGGCCGCCTCGAACCCGCCTTCTACGCCGACCTCATCGTGCTCGACCGCGACATCACCAAGGCCTCGCCGCAAGACCTTCTCCACGCCAAAGTCCTTCGCACCGTCGTCGCCGGCCAAACCGTCTACACCGCCCCCGCCACTTCCGCGCGAACTCACAAATCTGTCATCTCGACCGGAGGCGGAGCACTTGCCGCCGCAGTGGAGAGACCCGCAGTTCGCCCGACTCGCCACGACGCCGACTGATGTTCAACCGCATCCACCGCTCCCCTGTCCTCTCAGCGCACCTCCTCCTGCTCGCCGTCGTACTCGTCTGGGGCACCACTTTTACGGTCGTCAAGACGGCCCTCGCGGACGCCTCGCCCCTCCTCTTCAACCTCCTTCGTATGGTGCTGGCCTTCGCTGTTCTGGCCGCGCTCAACTGGCGCTCCCTCCGCTCCATCTCCCGGCGCGACTTGCGCTACGCGGGCCTCGCGGGCGTCCTCCTCGGCCTCGGCTTCCAGCTTCAGACAACCGGCCTCGCCCTCACCACCGCCTCCAAATCCGCTTTCATCACTGGCCTTGTCGTGGTGATGGTTCCGCTCCTCAGCATCATCCCCGGAGCCCGTCCGCCGGGCATGGCCGCCCCGCATTGGCCCGGTTTCGCCGGAGCGGCCATCGCCTTCTGCGGCCTCATCCTGCTCACCTCTCCGTCCGGGTCTGCCCGCGCCCTGCTCTCCGGAATCGGGCTCGGCGAAGGCCTCACTCTGGCCTGCGCCGTCGCCTTCGCCGCCCACCTGCTCACCATGGGCCACGCCGCCCGCGTCACCCCCGCCCGCACCCTCGGCACCGTCCAAATCGGCGTCGCCGCCTTGCTGATGGTCGTTACGCTGCCGCTCGGAGGCCACCCATATTTCCATCTTTCCGCACGCCTCGTGCTCCCTCTCGCCATCACCAGCGTTCTTGCAACGGCTGCGGCCTTCACCATTCAAAGCTGGGCGCAGCAACACCTTTCCCCCACCCACACGGCTCTGCTTTTTACATTGGAACCGGTCTTCGCCTGGCTCACTTCGTTGCTCTTCCTGAATGAGCGCCTCGGCCCCCGCGCGCTGATTGGCGCTGCTCTCATCCTGAGCGGTATTCTGGTCGCTGAACTTTGGCCCATCGCTTCACCGCGCAGTCTGCATCCAATGAATGAAGACTTTTAGCCCAGTTTTGCGTCTAAAAAACAGCGGACCGTTGCCTCCCGAAGTCGCTTGTCCTACAAGCAGCAACGTCCAATTCTCCCGTCCGCTCCCAGGCGGCGGCGAACACTCGAACGAGGAAATACATCGATGACACCCACTCCCTTCTCCAGTCGCGGTCTCTTTGACAAACTCCGCAACGGCCGTCTCACAACCGCTTTCGCCGCGCTGCTCGTGCTTACGGTCGGCATTCTTGCCGGCTCTGTCCTCACCGGCGCTGTTAGCGGCAAAGAGGCCCAACACATCGACTCTACCGACGCGCGTCCGCTCACCATCCCGAACCCCGTCACCCTCTCCAATGGCTTCTCGCAAATCGCCAAACAGGTTGGCCCTGCAGTGGTCAACATCAACACTGAGTCCCTGCCCAAACCGTCGGCCAATCCCCATCGTCGCGGTTCCCAACGCGGCCCTCTCCCACAAGACAACGGCCAGGGCGATCAGGGCGATATGCAGGACCTTTTCAACCGCTTCTTTGGCGGCGGCAACGGGGATGGCGACAACCAGGCGACCGGTGAGCGCCGCGCCCTCGGCTCAGGTTTCATCGTCGACCCGCGCGGCTACATCATCACCAACAACCACGTCGTCGACAAAGCCGACAAAATCTTCGTCAAACTCTCCACCGACCCTGAAGGCGGCCCCGGCGACCAGGGCCGACCCGCGCACGTCATTGGCGTCGACAAGGAAACGGACATCGCCGTCATCAAAATCGACACCAAAGAGCCTCTGCCCACCATCAAACTCGGCAACTCCGACGGCGCGCAGGTCGGCGACTGGGTGCTCGCCGTCGGCAGCCCCTTCGGCCTCTCGCAAACCGTTTCCGCTGGCATCGTCTCGGCCCGCAACCGCTCCATCGACGAGCCTGCGCCCAACGGCATCGCGCAGAACCAGTTCCAGAAGTTCATCCAGACCGACGCGGCCATCAACCCCGGCAACTCCGGCGGCCCGCTGGTCGACCTGACCGGCGCGGTCATCGGCATGAACACCGCCATTTATACGCAGTCTATGGGGTCGCAGGGCATCGGTTTCGCCATGCCGTCGAACACCCTCATCAACGTCTACAACATGCTCATCGGCCCGGACCACAAGGTCACGCGTGGCTCCATCGGCATCCAGTTCAGCGCCGCTCCGTCCTCAGCGGTCAACCGTGTTTACGGTTCCAAGAGCGGAGGCGTCATTGTCAGCCAGATTGTGCCCAACGGCGGCGCAGCCCGAGCCGGTCTTGAGCCGGGAGACGTCATCACCAGCATAGACGGCCGTCAAATCAAGGACGGTGACGAACTGGTCGCCGACATTTCGGCCCGCAAAGTAGGTTCGACGGTTCGGCTCGGCTACCTCCGCAACGAGCGGCCAAACACCGTCAGCGTCGCGATCGGCGACCGCGTCAAGACATACGACGAACTCGCCGGCAACAGCAACGAGGACACGGCTTCGCCAACGGAAGCGGACGCGGGCCAGAACAAGCTCGGCATCATGGTCTCGGCCGTGCCTCCGCAAATGCTGACCAAGGCGGGACTCAAGGGCGGTGTCGTCGTCACCAGCGTCCGCAGCGGCTCCTTCGCCGACGAAATAAGTCTCGGCAAGGGCGCCGTCATCACCGAAATCAACCGTAAGCCCGTTTACGACGATGCCGGCTATCGGGCCATTGTCGGCGGACTCAAATCCGGCGACGACGTGGTCTTCGTGGTGCGCGATCCCAGCCACCCCGACAGGGGCAACACCTACGTCGGCGGCACGCTTCCTTAACCGCGGCTAATACCACGAAAGGGCGCGGGCGTGGTGCCCGCGCCCTTTCCTTCGTCTGGAACTTCACGAAGCGGGGTGCCCCATGTCCAGATTTTCGGACCTGGGTTTCCGACCGCCGCCAATCCTTCCACCCAAACAAGTAAAATAGCAACATCCCTTCGAGGCCTTGAACATACGATGCGACTTGTTTCTCTCTCTACGCTTCCGATTGCGTTGCTCTGCGGAACACTCTTCGCTTCCGCCGCCACGCCTGCAAAACACAAA
>JBBRCA010000232.1:0-4227 GCA_038205325.1 Terriglobales bacterium
CTGCGCGGGCAATACGCCCGCGCGAAATTCGTCTATTACGCCTCGGCGATGCAGCGCTTCAGGTACGTGACCGCGCGGGGCAGTGCGATTTCGGGCTTGTCGCTCAGGCCGCATTCAAACGCCATATAGCCGGCGAACTTGGTTTTCTTCAGCGAGGTGAATCCCGCCTTGAAGTCGATGTCGCCCGTGCCCGGTTCTTTGCGCGTGTTGTCGGCGAGATGGACGTGGCCGACGACGTCGCCCACTTCCAGCAGCGCCTTGGGCGTATTGGTTTCTTCAATATGCATGTGGAAGAAGTCGGCCATGACGCGCACGCCCGTACCACCGACCTTGCGGCAGATCGCGGCGGCTTCCGCCACGTTCGCCAGCGAATTGGATTCGTAGCGGTTCAGCGGCTCGAGCAGCAGCGCAGTCTTGGCTTTCTCGGCATACGCGGCGACTTCGCGGACAACTTCGGTCAGCAGTTCAAGCTCAAGCTGATGCTGCGTCTTCCACGGCGACAAATCCGGCACGCGTTCATTGCCGTTGAAAATCGGCACCGAGATCGGACCGACCGCGCCGAGCTTCGCGCTGATGTCGAGGAAGCGTTTCAGGCCGTCGATGCAGGCGCGGCGCTTGGCCGTGTTGGCGTGGACCATCTCGCAGGGATTGCCGCCGCAGATGGAGCTGGCTTTGACTTTGGAATCCTTCAGCGCTTTCACGCGTTCCTCAATCTGCGCCGGGTCGTGAAGAAGATGACCGGCGAGTTCGATGCCGTCGAAACCGTACTTCTCGAGGTTCTTGAGTTTCTCGGCGAACGTGTCGCCATTGACCAGGCCTTCCTGACAGGACAACTTCATGCGGTTACTCCTTCAGTTTGAGATGTAGCATCGTTGGCCGATCGACGGCCGTTTGGGTTGATCGCTGCGTTCATCAGCGCGTGTAGTATTTACCCCACAGACAGGGTTGGAAGTAAGTGGGAATAAAGTGATCCCGTGTGTACACTTTGTGACATGGACCCGGACTACACGCTTGCAGAGGCAGGAACATTGTGGCGTATCTCTGGCTACTTCCGGGGGCAGATTGTGACGCCCGCCCAGAAGTACTATCTGAATAACCACCAGCGTGAACCGATCGGCCTCGTCGGCTGCCAGCTAACCGTAAGCGGCTCAGTGCTGTACAAGGACGATAGCGGGGTCCATACGGTCCCGGCCGGATCGGCGTTTCTCCATACCTTTGGCGACGGCATCTCCTACTACCTGCCGGCCGATGCCACCGAGAATTACGTCTGCGACTGGATTACATTCCTTGGCGCGGGACTGCCGGAACACATGGCGGTATTGCGTCGCGGCCACGGCAGCATTGTGACGATGAATAAAACAATGCTGCAAACCATGTGGGATTTGATGGAGCTTGCCGCGCCGGACGCGGCCACCGACAACACTGTCGTCGCGCATGAAATTCACGACTTTGTGATGAACCTGTTCGCGAATTTCAGGCGTCAGAAACAACAGGGCCTCACCGCCGTCGACGCCGCGATTGAAGAACTGCTCCGCCACCCCATGTACCCCTGGTCGTTGAAAGAGCTCGCCGACAAATATGGCTGCAGCCGCGAACATCTCACCCGCGTCTTCGCCCGCCGCGTCGGCGCGTCTCCCGGAGTCTGGCTGAAACGCTCGCGCGTCCAGAAAGCGATGGAGCTCTTACGGCAAACGGATCTGCCCGTCTCGAGCATCGCCGAGAAATCCGGCTTCGCCTCGACGCATACGCTCGCCCGACGTCTCCGCCAGGAAACCGGAAAGTCGCCGCGCGCGCTCAGAAAGTGATCCGAATTTCGAATTGCGAGTGTTGAATGTCGACGTTTGAAATACGAATTGCTCGTGCCGCAAGGGTGGCCCGCCTCGGAGCGTAGCGAGAGGTGGGTCGCTAGCGACAAGAAGCTATCGGACAGAATCACACAACCCAAAAACGAAGCCCGCGCTTTCGTGAGACTATGCGGCGTCCACAATTTCTCGCTTCCGCCTCAAACATTTTCGTGCGCCCGCACCTTGTATTCATATGAATCTGTCGTATGCCGTTTCTACCCTCCAAATTAAGGATCCCCTCCTATGTCCCGTCCGAATGTCGTCGTCTTCTTCACCGATCAGCAGCGCTGGGATTCGTCGGGACTGCATGGCAATCCGCTCGACCTGATGCCTAATTTCGACCGCATGGCGCAGGCGGGACCGCATTTGGCGCAGTCGTTCACGTGCCAGCCCGTGTGTGGCCCCGCGCGGTCGTGTTTGCAGACTGGGCAGTATGCGACACAGACAGGTTGCTGGCGCAACGGCATTTCGTTGCCGCAGAATTCAAAGACGCTCGCGCACCATTTTAAATCAGCGGGTTACACGACGGGTTACATCGGCAAATGGCATCTCGCCGACGATCTCGCGGTGAAAGAAGCACAGCGCGGCGGCTACGAGTACTGGCTCGGCAGCAATTCGCTCGAAGCTTGCTCCGATGCGTACAACATGGTGATGTACGATGGCGAACGGCGTCCGGTGACGCTGCCCGGCTATCGCGTCGACGCGCAGACTGACGCAGCGATCCGCTACATCGATCAGAAACAGAAGGATCCGTTCTTTCTGTTCGTCTCGTACATAGAGCCGCATTTCCAGAACCATCGCGACGATTACCCTGCGCCATGGGGTTACGAAGAACGCTACCGCGGGCGCTGGATGCCGCCGGATCTCGCTGGCTTGCCGGGCCTCGACGGCTCGCCGCATCAGCATCTCGCCGGATACTGGGGCATGGTCAAGCGGCTCGACGAAGCGCTCGGCCGCATGCTCGACGCCCTGCGCAGCCTGAATATTCTTGAGAACACCGTCGTTCTTTTCACCTCCGATCACGCCTGCCACTTCAAGACGCGCAACAGCGAATACAAACGCTCCTGCCATGAATCCTCGATCCGGGTTCCGACTGCGCTGTATGGCGGTCCGTTTACGGGTGGCGGCCAGGTGCAGAAACTGGTCAGCCTGATCGATCTTCCTCCAACATTGCTGGACTGCGCCGGTATCTCAGTTCCGAATGAAATGCAGGGGCGTTCGATTCTGCCGTTGATCCGCCATACCGCCACGGACTGGCCGGAGGAAGTCCTCGTGCAGATCAGCGAGACGCAATGTGCGCGGGCCATCCGCACGCAGCGCTGGAAATATTGCGTCAACGCTCCCGACAAAAATGGAGGGAAGGATTCGTGTTCCGAAAGCTACAAAGAAGATGAGCTGTACGACCTGCTTGCGGACCCGTACGAGTTCCGCAACCTGATCGAGCAGGAGTCGCATCAGGAAGTTCGCTCGGTATTGCGAGAACGCCTGGTCCGGCGCATCGTTGCGGCAGGCGAGAAGGCTCCGAAGATCGAGCTGGCGGCAGTGAAGCCGAGCGGGCAGCGGTCGGTGACGGCGGCGGAAGCAAGGATGTAAGTACGGGCTCTTGGCTCTTAACGTTCGGATCGCGCAAAGATCTCCTGAGACGAAGGAAAAAAATATGCGTTTGAAACTGCTGGTTGCAATGATGCTGGCCCTTCCTGCTTTAGCGCACGCCGATAGCGTATTCCTGATTAATGGGGGCGTGCTGGAAGGCCGGGTATCGTACGAAGACGGGCGCGTGGTCGTCGAACAGGCAACGGGGAAGGTCTATCTCGACAAATCGAAAATCGACCACATCGAAAAAAGCAAAACGGATCTCGACAGCTACGACGAACGGCTCGCGATGGTTCGCACTAAGGGCGATCAAGCGACGGCGGACGATTGGGCCTCGCTGGGTCTGTACGCGACCGATCATGGCATGCGCGAACGCGGTGAAAATAACTTCCGCAAGGCGATCAGCGTTGATAGCAACAATTCCGCCGCCCGCCTGGCGCTGGGCTATGTGAAATTTCAGGACCGCTGGATGACGCCCGATGACGCCAACATCGCGCGCGGCATGGTCAAGCACAACGGCATCTGGATCACGCAGGAAGCCCAGACCGATCTTTTGAAAGCAGAGGGCCTCGCCAAAGTAGCGAAGGCGAACGCGGACGCCGACGACGCGAAGGCCGAAGTCGAACGCCTTAAGCTTGAACGGCTCGATAAGGAATTGCAGGCCATCCAATCCGAACGGGAATACGGTCCGCGCTACAACAATCCATACATTCAGAACCCGCTGCCGCTGCCCACGGGCCCGGGAACGCCGGGAGTGCCTTCAGCCCCCGCGTCCGCGCCCAGCAAGCCC
>JBBRCA010000233.1:0-4213 GCA_038205325.1 Terriglobales bacterium
TCGAAAGCCGACTTCAGATAGCCCACGCGCAACTTGTGCACGTCCAGCGTGAAGTCGGGATTAAACGCCGCGTTCTGCGCGGAGAGATCGTGCCCATCGGGACCGTAAATCGCGCCAAGCACAATCGCCGCATCTTCGACCGAGCGCGCGATCGGCCCAATCTTGTCCATCGACCAGGTCAACGCCATCGCTCCCGTGCGCGGAACCAAGCCATAGGAAGGCCTCAGCCCGGTCGCTCCGCAGCGCGTACACGGCGAAGAAATCGACCCCAGCGTCTCCGTGCCGATCGCAAACCCGACACATCCCGCGGCCACCGCGCTCGCGCTTCCCGCCGAAGAACCGGAAGACCCCTGCTTGGTGCTCCACGGGTTCCGCGTGCGTCCGCCAAACCACAAATCTCCTTGCGCCAGCGCGCCCATCGAAAGCTTCGCGATCAACACCGCGCCGGCCACATCGAGCCGCTTCACGACCTCCGCATCATAGTCAAAACTCTGTTTTTCAAAGCCCGCCGCACCCCACGTCGTCGGATAGCCCGCCACCGCAAGGAGGTCTTTGCCACCCCACGGAATGCCATGCAGCGGCCCGCGATACTTGCCTCCCGCAATCTCGCGGTCGGCTTCCGCGGCGCGTTTCAGGGCGCGCTCTTCGGTCAAGGTGATGACGCAGTGCAGTTGCGCGTCCAAGCGTTTGAGCCGCGCCAAATACATCTGCGTCAGTTGCGTCGAAGTGACCTTGCGCTTGCGCAGCAGTTCGCCAAGCTCGCGCACCGACAGGAACGCCAGAGTTTCGAGCGCCGCAGGCGAAGAAGAATTCACCTCAACGACGCCGCGAGGCATTGCACTGAGTTTGGCGTGCTTGCGTACAGTATCGAGTTTCACGCCCGCAGGCACGGGGTTGAACACCAGCGCGGGTGCGACCGCATTCGATAGCCCCAACTTGCGGACTTCTACAATATCGTCGCGCTGATCGGTCAGGTTCTCGATCATTACCTTGCGCTGTGCTGCGGTGAACGTCACGCCGGCAATCAACGCCGCCTGCTCGATCATCTCGACCGTAATCGGCGGCAACTTCTCCTCAGACGCTAGCAGCTTTGCCACGGAAGTTTTCGGAGCAGACTTCTGCGCCGAAGCCGCCCCGGTCGCCAGCGCCACCAGCGCACCCGGCAATAGCGTGTGGCCGAGACCGGCAGCAGTCGTGACGGCAAGAAAGTGGCGGCGGGTAGCATCGAGCGGTTTGGGCATAGGGAAATTATTGCATCCGCCGTGGCGGACTGGCCGATTTGCACGCGGAACCCCTCGGCTACTTCGTCATCGGGTTCAGAATGTCGTCGAGGCGGGCGGGCGTACCGTCCACGCGTTGCAGATCGGGGTACTTTTCACCGTCGTGGTATTCAAGACGGATCACCTTGAAGTAGCCGGTGTTCTCGACGATAAATTCAAGCGCTGGACCTTTGCCCCGCGCTTCCTTGATGGCCGCGCGCAAAAGTCCGGGAGTGTAGCTGCGGCCGTTGAGCGCGATGATCTTCATCCCCGGCCCGAAGCCCGCTTTGTCCGCAACGCCACCCACAATCACGTCGGCGACTTTTGCTTCGGAGGTGATCACAAGGCCGAGCGAAAAGCGCGTGTCGATGCTGCTGCTTTGCGATTCGCCCAACAGCGACCAGTAGTTGGGATGATCGACATACACCAGCTTGTAGCCGCTCAGCGCGTCGATACCGCCGATTTCTGGAGCGTGGAACTCATTGGAGTCGAGCCGTTTGCGCAGGAAGCCCGCCCAGTCGTACGGCACGACCGCGTTCAGCCCCGCAATGACATCTTCAAAAGTGTAGGAGACGACTTTGGGCCCCGTGTTGCCGCCGAAGCCTTCAAACGCAGCGGCAAAGTCGTTGAGCGATTTCTTGCCATTGGTCTTGTCGCGGATGGTGAGATCGGCTTCGAGCCATAGCAGTTCGCCCTCGTCGTAGTAGTCGACGCCGCGGCGGTCGTTGTCGTACGCACCCCCGGTCAGGTACAGCACCTGCGCCATGGTCGCTGTGTCTTGCAGGTCTCGCCAGGTGCGGCCGGGGCGCGCGTCGTTGAGATATCCGGCGACCGTGGCCAACCGGTCGCGATAAACCTGCGGCGTCCAGATTCCCGTGCGTGCGGCGAGAATATCGCCGAGGTATTCAGTCAGCCCTTCGTAAACCCAAAGTAGGTCGCCTTCCATCGGCTTCTGGTAGCTGGGCGTGGCCAGCCCCGCAGGGCGACGATATTTGCCGTTCCACGAGTGCGTGAATTCGTGCGGCAGCAAAAGGCCGCCTGCGATAAACAAGCTGTCGTCGGTAAAGGTGTTGTGGGGAACGCGGTCGTCGGAAGACTGGTGATGCTCCAGTCCAAAGTGCGAAACCTGGTCGGAAAGCGTGACCAGAAAATGGTACGACCCATAGTGCCGCGACTTGTACAGCGCTCCGGTTTCGCGAATGAGCTTCGAGAATTCATCGATGTGAGCTTGAGATAACTCAATGTCCTCCGGCCCGTCTCCGGCAAGGTCGAGGAAATGCTTGGGCGATATTTCGGGAGCGAGTGAGATTTCGCGGAACCAGCGACCGGCGAGGACGGGAGAGTCAACGAGTTGTTCGAGGGAAACGGTTTTGAAACCGCTGATGCCGAGTTTTTCGCGCCCGACGGATTCAAGCGCAGTGCCGAACTTCCAATCCGCCGACGTTTTTATGGAGGGCGTCACCATCACATCGGCCGCCTTCATACCCTCCGGATAAACGACCACCGAGTTCCAACTCAACAGCGCAAGGTTGGCGCTGGTCGACCCCCCCGAAGAGAATCCCGCTGACGCCCCCGTCGCCAGATAGTCCATCCTGATGTCGAGCCTGCTCGCGCCCGCAGGCACGGTGATGTGGAAGGCGTACATATCGAGCTTGTCGCGCTCCCATTTCACAGGCGCGCCGTTGGCCGTGATAGCGAACCCCGCCTGATTTTCGATGGGGCCAGAAGGCATGTGCTCGCCTGGAATCCATTTCGGATAGATCAGCGTCATTGGCCCCGGCTGCGCGGGCATTGTCTCGTGCGCGTGGAGGATCTTACGCGGCGCGTCGGTTAGGTCGACGGAGAGAGTGATGGGCGCGGTCTGGGCACCCGCCGATAGGGAGCATAACGTTGTGACAAGTGCGAGCGTGATGCGCATGGAAACCTCAGTCGGTATTTGGTTGTGAGTGTAGACGAAAGAGTTAGAAGCCGAGGAGAGATACGCCCTCCCGGGTAGCGGCGGCGCGAAGATCCTCGTCCAGAGTGGCGAGGGAAAGACCGCGACGCATGGCCAGTTCCAAATAGACGGCATCGTAGACGCTTAGACTATGGCGCTCGGCCAGCCGCGCAATGGTGGACCAGATATTGGGCTGCATTTCGTTATCCTGGTCGATTGGAAGAACGGCAAGCTCGGCGAATGTCTTGTCGCGAAAGGCTGCGTCGCGTTTTCCTTTACGGATAGCTGTCTGAAGAACGTTCGCCACTTCGATATGCCAAAGGGCCGGTACGATAGCGCCGGAATGTTCGATTTGAGAGAAAACATTCTCGATCTCGTGGGTCTTTTCTTCCGGAAACACCCAAGCCATGGTCACTGAGCTGTCCAATGTCAAACTCACCGCCGCCCCTCGTCGCGCCACGCTTTGATTTCGCCCCAGTCGAATTTGGACTTCAGAGCTTTGGCGCGACCGCGGATGCTCTTCATGGCGGCGGCAATTTCGGCCTGCCTTTGAGGACGGCGCAATTCTTCCAGCGTTTCATGGTGGCCAACGCCGATGAGCTTAGCAACGGCTTCCCCGCCGCGCGTAATCGTCACTTCCTCACCACCCTGCACTTGGTCGAGCAATGTAGACAAAGAGGTTTCTGCTTCGGGTTCACCAACAGTTCGCATCGTTGACCTACGCTTACATCAAGTGTAAACGAGCCGCCGACTTCTCTGCGGCGATCGAACTCGGCTACAATCGCGGGACATCCATGAATCTCTACGCGATCATTCTCGGCATCATTGTGGTTACGTTGCTTGGCGTCTCTCTCGCCCGCCTGGGTAAAGTCAAGACGAAGGCCGATTACCTGGTCGCCGGACGCTCGCTGCCCGCGTTCGTGCTGGTGTTCACGCTGCTTTCGAGCTGGATCGGCTCCGGCTCGCTGCTGGGCGGCGCGGAAAACGCCTACAAGCATGGCTTCGCCGCGCTATGGCA
>JBBRCA010000234.1:0-4203 GCA_038205325.1 Terriglobales bacterium
CGGGAAGGCGGGTGCATTCTCGCGGACGAGGTCGGTCTGGGAAAAACGATTGAGGCCGGCCTGGTCATCGCTCAAAGCCGGGCGGAGGGTGCGCAGCGCATCCTGCTGATCGTGCCCAAGTCGCTCATCGGCCAGTGGCAGTTGAATTTCATCCGTGATATGCTTTTGCCTCATGCATGGGCTTGTGACTTGGATGCAACAAGATCTGTTTCCTTTGCTGGAACTGGCTGTGGCAATTTGCATTGGGATTTGGGTCTTGATTCTACTCCCGATGTTTTTCTTCAACAAAAAGACTCGTCCATTGGTTGGCGTTGGGTTAGTCTACAGCTCCTACGTTACCGGTTTTGCGTGCTGGATCTTGGCGTTCATCGTCACCTACGGGACGCTCGGTGGCTTCTGGCTCGCCATTGGTGTTTTGTGCGTCGGGATGGGCGTCTTTCCCCTGGCTGTCATCGGCGCGGTGGTACGCGGACAGTGGTCTGTCATCCCAGATCTGATTTTCGCAATCGTCACAATGATTGTTCCGCGAGTCCTGGGGCAATGGATCGTTTATCGCCACGAAAGGTCAGTTTCAGAAACGGCCGGGGCCATGCCATCCGAGATGCCGGCGAACCTGCCGACGCCGTCCGATACGACCTCTACGACCGAATCCACGACGAAGTGGCATCCCTTATCGGCGGAGGAAAAAAGCCACCTGTGCCGCCAGTACCGGGAGGCCGTGGAAGCGGGAGCGGTAAACCTGAACCTCCACCCGGACGTGGAGGATGAGGAATAAAGCCGGAATCGAAGCCTTCACTCATTCCCAATCCCTGATTCAATCCACTCCAAAGCCTCCCTCAACTCCGCGTCTCTCCATCGCACGCCATGGTTCGGGACAATCCGCAGCCGATCATAATAGGTTTTGAATTTGTCCCCAGGGGGGCTGATGTAGCGATTCCGAACCTGCCAAACCAGGAGATCCGCGCATTGCAGCGCCGGAGTTATCTTGTCGTCCTGAAAACTGATCGCGTTGACTCTGCGAATAACCGGATATTTCGCCATGATGTGCCTTGCTACATTCCAATTACTGAGGACGTAGCGATCCTCGCCCACTTTCTCATCGAACACAAAATCGACGGGTAGGTCAGAATTCAATTCGGCCAGCGCGTAGTTTGCGGCCAGTAAGATCCCGGCGACCCCGAAAAAGTACGGATTCGAGAAAATCTTCCGTGTCATATCAGGGAGCGAATTATAGGCGTCCCAAGTGATGATCGAGTCGAGCCACCGCATCAAATGGCCGTGCTTCTCCAGCACCCCCACTAGCGCCTCAAGCTTGCGCTCGCGGTTGAGCTTTGACATCCCACGGAACTCGCCCTGATCCTCTGGATCTTCGGCGACGTACTCGAACGCCTTGAAGTAGCGAATCGCGGGTGGCTCTTTCAACGCCGCGTCCCAATCCTTACTGATGTTCACCCAGACCGCCGAATCGGCCATGTAGCCAGCGACCACATACGCTCCAGCAAACCCGGACGGCTTGCGCGGGTGGAAACTTTCGTCGCTAAACGCCTGTAACATTAGGACATATCCAGGATACCCACTGAAGAGATAGCGGTAGGGGTCAGATCGATACACCGATTCCCCACGCGCCACGAGTTCAGCGAACCCAAGATGGTTATTGTCCGAAATGGTGGCTTGGTCTGTCAAGTCTATTTATGCCGAAAAAGTTGTCACGGGCACGTATGGATGTGGTCGGGAGGATCCTCGACGTCGCGCGACGCAACGCGGTGAATGCGATACTTTGCGTCGGCGATATATTCGACGATCCTGACCCAGCCCCGGACTTTTGGGAGGGGCTTGCAAGGACGTTCCAAGGGCACGCTGGCCCGCATCCCCCTCTCTTTCTGGTGCCCGGCAACCACGATCCTCTGACGCCAGAGTCAGTGTGGGCTGCCGGTCACACGTTTCGGGCACGGCTTCCCGCGTGGGTGCACGTCGTAGATCGAGATGATTTCATGTATGAAATCGCGCCCAACGCGGTTCTGTACGCGCGTCCGTGCCGATCGAAGGCTGGCGAGAACGATCTGGCGATGGCGCTGCCAGCGCGCGAGCCTGGCGATGAACGCCTGCGCATCGGTTGCGTTCATGGCAGTACGTTTGACATTGACGGATACCAGACGAACTTTCCCATTTGCCGGGAGGCAGGCGTTCAACGCGGACTGGATTATCTCGCCATAGGCGACACGCATTCGTTCCGCGACGTTACTGAGGATTTAGCGGTGCCAACGGTATATCCTGGCGCTCCTGAGCCCACGAGCTTCGACGAGGCCGGCGCCGGCCGCGTCGCGCTCGTAGCGTTGTTCAGGCGAGGGCTGCGTCCTCGCGTCGATGCCGAGCAGGTTGCCTTTTGGCGGTGGCTCGACGTGCGGTGCCGGGACATGAACGAGCTTCGTGGTTTGTTGACGACTCCGGACCTCGACCGCCACGTCGTCAGACTGCATCTCGACATGACAGTGTCCCTATCCGAGGAGAGCGAGGTAGAGCGGATACTGCGCGACCTGCGTGGGACTGACGCGACGCATGGCCGCGTCGGCGTCCTGGTGGAAGATCTGGCGAACTTGCGGTTGCAAGTCGGTTCCGGCGACGCTTTTCCGGACGATCTGCCGCCAGTGCTCAAGGACACCGTAGCGCGGCTCGATCGGCTTGTCGCGGATGCGATCGACGAATCCGAGAAATCGAGGGCGACCAGGGCGCTCTCGCACCTTTATAAGCTGCTGCAGAGCCACGACGCGACAGGCGGTCGCGATATATGAGACTCCACCGGCTGCGTATCGTGAGCTTCGCTGCGATCGGAAATGTGGACGTCGAGTTCGGTCCGGGACTGAACGTGCTTTACGGGCCCAACGATCTTGGAAAATCCACGGTGGTCGCGGCCATTCGATTGGGCCTACTGCTTCCTCATACGTCAACGCACTGTGACCAGTACGTCGGGTGGACGGGCAGTGACGATCCGATTGTTGAAATGACTTTCGAAACCGAAGCGCAACGCATCTGGCGCGTACGGAAACAGTTTGGCAAGGGCGGCTCGTCGCTTTTGCAGGAATCGAGGAATGGTCAGGACTTCGATGATGTGGAACGCGGGAGGAAGGTGGATGCGAAACTGCGGGAGATCCTGCGTTGGGGCATTCCCGAGCCCGGCGGCACGGGCGGTGGGAAGGGACTTCCGGAGAGCTTTCTCGCGACAGCACTATTGTCTCCGCAGGACGACGTGAGCGCTGTTCTCTACAACAGCTTGCAGGGGGATCCGACCGTCAGCGGTAAGGAACAGATCGCCGCGGCATTGCAGGCGGTCGCCCAGGACCCGCTGTTCGTCGCGCTGCTTAGAGAAACACAAGCGCAGCGAGATGCTGCCTATACCGACAAGGGCGCGAAGAAGACCGCTAAGGGGAGCAAGTTCAAGGCGGCTGCGGAACGACTAAACGAAACGAGAGACGAAAAGGAGAAGCTTCAGAGGATCGTGGCCGACTCGGAAGGCGCAGAGAGGTTGTTGCGGGAGCTGATCGATCGTCGCGCATATAAGCAGGAGAGTTCGGCTGTGGCGGCCGACCTGGTCGCAACCCTTGAAGCGCTTGCTTCGCAGGCCGCGTGTCGATCGGTCGCGGCGGAACAGGTGCGGCTGGCGCAGGAAGATGTGCTGCATATCCAGAGAATCGGGACCGGAGTGGCAACTGCCGAGCGCGAGGTTGCGGAGCTGGTCGAAAAGATCACGGAAGCGGAGCAGGAGCTCAATGCGGCGCGCCGCCGGCAAGTGGAGACAGATGCCGCCCTTGAATCTGCGGAAGAAGCCGTCCGCGCTGAAGGAGCAGATCCAGGGGTGACCGATACGCTTGTTCGCCAGCAGCTTGAACTTCGAAAGTCTGCGTCGGACCAGGCCGCGCGCGAGGCGCAGCAACGGAGCGATATTGCTCTAGCCGCGCAGAAGCTTGTTAGGGCAGTGGCGGCCGCCGAACGCGAGCTCCAGGGTCACCAAGCGAAAACCGATAGCGCACTTGAAGCCGCTTCCAAAGCGAAAGCGACAGCGAAAAACGCCGACGATGAACTTCGCCGGTGTGACTTGCTTGAGCGCGCCCTGGACGTTCAGGTCGCCGACAGGCAGACCAAAGATGCGCAAGCCGCCGTCGACAATGAGGCTGCTCTCCGAACCCGGCTGCAGGTGGTTACCGGCGA
>JBBRCA010000235.1:0-4194 GCA_038205325.1 Terriglobales bacterium
GAAACCAAGATCCCACGCGCCGCTGCTGACGTTGAAATTCCCGCCGAACTGCGAGAGATCCCCGCCAAACGAGACTCCGTACCAGGCGAAGAAACTCAGGATGAAGACAAGTCCCCCGAGAACAACCACCCCAAGCGCGAGCGGCGGAGCATTCTTCAAATCGGTTGAACCTTGGTGGCTCATCGGGCTCTCCTTCTGACAGATCAATCGCTAGGACAGACGCGTCCTAGACATTGCCATCCTGGCCTAGCGAACTCACTGACGCGAGCAACTCGCCCAACTTGATCTAGACGACTCGACGCAAATAGGGCACGAGGGACATGATCCATGCGACCACCCACGAGCAGACAATTGTCGCCGTACACAGCGCGAGTAGGGCCGGTAGTCGAATACTTCCCTCCGCCATTTGCGGGGCGATCCACAGCGCCAAGAAATAGAGCACGGCGAGGTGAACGGCAAAGACCCCCAGGGTCAGTGCCCCGAGTTTCTCCGCAATGACGGCCGGTACGCCGCTGCCCAGCCAAGTCCCTGGCCGAGCGACCCACCACAAGAAGAGCCAGACGCCCGCCGTACTGCCCACGACAGTCCACGACCATGCGTTCGGCGGGGATATCACCCAGGTCCAACGCGGCGCTCCACCGAAGCGCTGCCACACCGTTAACGCCGAACCCACGACTGCGAGGAGCAATCCGAAGATGGCGGCTCGACGCGTCGGCGTGAACTCACCGAGAGCACCACCGAGCATGAAGACCCCGATGTACGGGATGCACAGCGTGACGATGTTTTGCGTGCCGGGATTCGCGTCCCCGCCGACGTAGGTGAGGAGGCCCAAAGTTGTGGTCCACGTGCAGGTCGCGGCAGCGACTCCAGCACCGACAGCCAAGCGGGCCGTTGGCGACAAGTCGCGCACCGCGGCCCACAGGAATGGGGCCAAAATGTAGAGACCGACAAGAATCCAGAAAAAGTACAGCGCGGTGTAAACCCTGCCTTCGAGAACGACCAACACCAACCACTTCCACGTCACCGCGTCGTGACGGACGATCGCGTGAAACAAGATGTAGAAGACATTCCAAAAAAACAGCGGCGCGAGCAAACGCGACGCGCGGCGTCGGTAGAACGCACCGGGTCCACCGGCCATGGTTCTGGGCCGCAACAGCAGCGCCCCACTGACAAGAACGAAGAGCGGCACACACCACAGTGCCCACGTGTTGAGGAGAAGTGCCACGGTGAAGACCGGGGTCCCTCGAAGACTTTCGGTGCTCGCCGCGACTCCGGAGGCGTGAATGAGTACGACCCCGACGATCGCAATGACCCGCATCCAACCGATCGCGGCAGACCGCTGGGAAGTTTGCGCGGGAGCCGATGGCGCAACCACCGACACCATCTGACCTCCCGTGGAGACGTCCACACCGTGCCTCTGCGCTGATCGCCTCAAGCCTAACCTCGGTACTAGTGGAAGAAGTGACGCGTGGCCGTGAAGTACATCGTGATGCCAGCCGCTACGGCGGCGGCGATGACCTCAGCATCCCGTACGGATCCCCCCGGCTGAACCACGGCGCGCACACCCGCGGCCGTGAGTACTTCAAGACCGTCGGCAAAGGGAAAGAACGCATCCGAAGCGGCGACTGCGCCACGAGCGCGTTCAGCGCCCGCGCGCGCAACTGCCAACCGCGCCGAATCCACTCGGTTGACCTGGCCCATCCCGATTCCCACGGACGCCCCGTAGCGCGCGAGCAGAATCGCATTGCTCTTCACGGCGCGACACGCGCGCCACGCAAATTCCAGATCGGCAAGAGTGTCGCTATCGGCAGCATCGCCGCACACGAGCGCCCACGTCGCGAGAGCATCCCCGGGGGCATCGATGCGGTCCTGGATCTGCATCAACAAGCCGCCGCTGATCGGACGGATCTCCGGTCCTGCACCGGGGGCAACGTCCGATGCCAGCAGCAACCGAAGATTCTTCTTGCCAGCCAGGATGGACAGCGCCTCGTCATCAAAACCCGGAGCGACGACCACTTCGGTGAAAATCTCCGCAACCTGCTGCGCGAACTCCGCAGTCACTCGCCGGTTCGTTGCGATCACCCCACCGAAGGCTGACACGGGATCGGTGGCGTGGGCTTTGCGGTGGGCTTCCGCTACATCGGCACCTACGGCGAGCCCGCACGGATTCGCGTGCTTGATGATGGCTACGGCCGGCAAGTTGAAGTCGTACGCCGCACGGCGGGCTGCGTCTGCATCGACATAGTTGTTGTACGACATCTCTTTGCCTTGCAACTGTTCAGCCTGAGCAAGTCCCGGGGTGGGGGCGTACTCGTTGACATACAACGCCGCGCGCTGATGGGGGTTCTCCCCGTAGCGCAGCGACTCTGCTCGTTGCCAGACAGCGCCGAGCCAAGCCGGGAATCCCGTGCCCTCATCGGTCGGGGCAACACCGTTCGGAGCAACAACACTGCCGAGATAGGACGCCACTCCCACGTCGTACGAAGCGGTGTGCGCGAAAGCCTCAACTGCCAACCGGGCTCGTTGTTCACGACTAAAGCCGCCACTCCTCAGCGCGTCGATCACGTCGGCATAGCGGGCCGGTGAGGTGACAATCGCGACGTTTGCATGGTTCTTCGCCGAACCGCGCACCATCGCTGGCCCACCAATGTCGATCTGTTCGATGCATTCCTCCGGCGTTGCGCCCGAGGCCACAGTCGCCGCAAACGGGTAGAGGTTGACGACGACGAGTTGGAAGGGCTCAATCCCCATCGATGCCATCTGGTCCCGGTGGGTCTCAAGTCGCAAATCCGCGAGAAGCCCCGCATGCACAGCGGGATGCAGCGTCTTGACTCGACCGTCGAGGCACTCAGGGAATCCGGTCAGCTCGGCCACCTGAGTCACCGGGATTCCCAGCGCAGCGATCGTTGACGCCGTCGAACCGGTTGACACAATCTCGACGTCGGCAGCGTGCAATGCCCGGGCCAATTCCTCCAGACCGGATTTGTCGTACACCGACACCAAAGCTCGGCGAATCACCGGTGATTCGTGCAAATCAGTCGTCACGGGATGCTGGCCTTTCTGCCGGAGAATGACACGCCATCCGCTGCGAGCGCGGCAATGGTGTCCACGAGCAGTTTGCGCTCGACCGTCTTGATGCGCTCATGCAACGTGGCTTCTGAATCGTCGGGTAGGACATCGACGGGCATTTGGGCTAGCACCGGACCGGTATCAACTCCGGCATCGACGACGTGCACAGTGACGCCGGTGACCTTGACGCCGTAGTCCAAGGCATCACGTACGCCGTGTGTTCCGGGAAATGACGGCAACAGGGCAGGATGGGTATTGATCACGTGCCCTGGAAACGCCGCCAGAAATGACTCCCCCAAGATCTTCATGAATCCCGCAGAGACAACCCAATCCGGCTCGTATTGGGCACAAGCTCGGGCGAAGGCGCTATCCCACTCGCGTCGATCGCTGTAATCCTCCGGGCGTACGACAAACGCGGGGATTCCTGCGTCATGAGCGTGTGCGAGACCGCCAATCCCGTCACGATCGGAACCCACGGCAACCACATTTGCCGGGTAGTCCGATCGGCGGGTTGCGTCGAGGAGCGCAGCGAGGTTCGTCCCCGAACCGGACACCAAGACCACAAGTCTCGACCGAGCGGTAGGCACGCGCGGATCCTAACGATGAATCACGGGTGCAGCGGACGGCCCTGCGGGTCCTTGCCATTTCCGGTCAACATCATGATCCCGTCGATCAACGACCACACACCGAGACCGCCGCATGTGAGCAATTGCGCTACCGCTACGCCGTAACTGCCGGTGTACCAACGTCCGGCGCCGACACCGCCCAACAAGATCTGCAGAAGTCCTGCGGTGATCTTCGACTTGTCGGAATACGGAATGCCCGTCTGCGGATCAACCCCATACGGAGCTCCCGGGTTAATCGGCGCACCCGGCATCGGCATTCCGGCGTACGGCGTGCCCCCATAGGGAGGTGGCGGTGGGACCGCACCCGGGTTGTTCGGATTCGGTTCCGGCGGTGGAAATTCCGGCCCTGGCTGGGTCACGACTTACTCCCTTGTTCCTGCCTGCGAGTCCATCGCAGACGTTCCGTTGCAGATGCGGACTCTCATGATGATGGCCCCAAGGAATCCTGGGGCCATCATCGACGAACGGTCGACTACTTCAACGAGATCACCAGGTCGCC
>JBBRCA010000236.1:0-4163 GCA_038205325.1 Terriglobales bacterium
GGGCTTGCGCGTTCAGGAACAGATCGCCGGTTCGCTCGCCCCAAGCGGCATCCCACGCTGGGGCTGGCAATTCCGTCTCGAGAAACGGGCGCGGCGTCCATTTACCTTTGCCGCCGCCCCAGTAGGTGACGGTCAGTTTCAGATCGTCGGCCGAGACATTGGCTTCATCCAAGCGGCGAAGCTGGCCAAGTAGTTTGGCGCGCTCGGGAGTGAGCACCGCCTCGACCACTTCCCGTGCATCGCGATCCGCGTCGAGCAGGCGGGCAACCTGCTCGCCGGCATCGACCATCCTGCCAAGCAAATCAGCGTCCTTGGGTATCGGCAGATGAGCCCAGTCGCTCGACAGCGCGCTCTTATGCTCGGACTGATAGCTTGGCGCATGGAGCGCGGCGAACGCGACACGGAACAGTTTGCCGACAAAGGCGCGCGCGTCATCCCCGCTGCGCTCGCCCGCGAGGCCGAAGTGCTCGCGCAGCACGCGCCACGCCGGCTCGGCAATATTGGCATCGCGATGGGCAAGTAGGTCGTCACTGACTGTCTCTCGGGGAAAAACGACGGACCCGCGCTCGTGGACATGCAAGTTTACGAGGGTGGTTCCGAATAAAGGCCAAGCCTCGGACTCCTTTCGAGGTTCCGGAACGGTGATTAGCCATTCGTTGCCCGATAGATTACGAGAAAACTCAGGTCTGGCCTCGTTCAGCCATTTGTGCTCATCTGCTTAATAAATAGATCGCTGGTCGAACGGAAAAGCTAGAAATGACTTAACGCTTTCTGCTCTGAAATGACATTGATTCTTCATGTCGCTCCAAGCATACTCCGGCTTGTATCTTGCTTTTGGCGCGGCTATTTCCGGCACACTCGTGGCTGCTTCGGCAAACGAAAGAGCGGAAAAATATTTTTTTAGCCGGATCGCCAGTGCTGCCGCGTTTGCGTCGATCACTCCGCCTTCGACACCCCGGTTGTGGTTCACACCTTGGAACTTGGTGGGGAACAACTCGTCCAACGCAGGCCAGGCCTCAAAGCCGCCTTCCATCACGCGCGGCGACAAGCGCCAGCGACCTTCCGCGCTCGGCGTGATGTCTTCGTAGGCTGGCGCTATGTTTGCCGTGCTTGCATTGCCGCTGGGGAGGCTCGCGATTAGCGCCTGGCGTTTCGAAGCCGCCGTGCCCCAGATGTCGCGGTACCGGACGACCGTCGCAGTCGGTGGAGTCGCCTCTCCCGCACGCTTAATCCACGTGACGATCGCGGTACCCGGCTGAATGCCGCGTGGGTCCATGTCGGTTGTGAAAGCACTATCATCGCGTGTGCCGCTGCCGAGGAGGCCTTTGGGAATCATCTTGCCCGTGCGATATTTATCGCCGTTGAGGTTGTCCACCCAGACCGCGTCAAAGCTGGAGAGCAGCGATCGCCGCATCAGGGGGTGGGAACGGCCGGTCAGGTACGACGAATTAGAAATATAGGAGACGACGCCGTATTCAGCGGCGAGGCCAATGCGTTCTTCGGCGAGCCTGATGAAGCGAATGTATAGATCATCCAGCAGCTGCTTCTTGACCCCAAACTCCTCGTACAAGCGGCTACTACCGCGCTGCTTCATCAACGGACGACCAAATCCATCCGTTTTGACAGCGCCATCCTTGGTCGTTTGCTCAACGAGTTTGATGCCCTTGTAGTGGGCGACAAGCTCGGCTTCCTCGGCCTGAGCGGCTCCCGTAAAACGGTCATAAGGCGGGTTGCCCAAGACGACGATGATCCGGGCATCACGCTTCACCTGCTGCGAAGCGTCGAACTCTTCGCGCATTTCGGGGAAGTTGAGCTTTACATCGCCGTGCTCATGCCAGCCTGACAGCGCGTTCGTCAGAAAGACTGCGAGCCGCCGATCCGGATCGGGCTTAGCGCCAAGCTGCTCAAGAAGCAGGTAGAGCTGAAGCTGGGCGATCGCGAACGGCGCGGTCAGAATCTCGAAGCCGATCACCCGTTCCTGAAACGCGGTCGTCAACTCCAGGCCGACGGTCGTCGCGTCGCCCTCAGCAATCAGCTCCTCAGCGATGCAGCGTGCAACTTCGAGGAGGTAGGCGCCTGTCCCGCAGCACGGGTCAAGGACGATCACGTCGGGATCGGCGAGTCCGCGCGACCGACCGAGCTCGGTCTTCAGTAGATAATGAACCCGGCGCACCTGGTAGCGAACGATCTCGGGCGGCGTGTACCATACGCCCAAATCCTCCCGCAGCTTTGGATCGAACGCTTCGAGGAAGGGCTCGTAGAAATAGGTGATCGCTGCAATCGAGCTTTCGCCGTCGATGGTTGGAAACGTCATCCGCCCGCGAAACAACGGTCGGTCAACGCGATTGAGCGTAGCGATGGCGCGGGCAAGATGCGGCTCCAGCCCAAGGTGCTTCATGCGCGACGGGTGACGTATGTCGTGGAGCAGCGCGTCGAGGAATGGGATCGGGAGGAAGCTGTGAGCGTCGTCAATGTCGAACGATGCGTCCTGGTCGGCCTTCTTGTCCCAGAGGATCCAAGCCGCGAAGAGCGCATAGAAAACTGATTGTACAAGCGACGACCGGAAGAAGCGTGCGCCCTTCTCGTCATCGACATCGAAGGCTAACCCAAGCGCCTGGCGATAATCATCGAGCAGCGGCTTCAGTGGTTTCAGGTCGTCTGGCAGCGCGTCCTTTGCATCGCGCGCTTGTCGCGCGAGGATTTTTGCCAGATCGGCCGGCGCTCCGATGCGCGCCAAATCGGTCACCGCGCGGGTGACTATGTTGATCAGCGCGATGATCGCGTCGGCATCCACCTTCGACTTGGCGCCGCCACTAACGGCGGACCAAAGATCGACGGTCTTCTGCAGCACGCGCTTCTCGGGCGGTACAGGTGTCACCCCGTCCCTTACGTAGGTCGGATCGCAGACGAGCAGGCCAAATCCGCGCACGTTGCACAAGAGAACGACGCCGGTTTGCGCGAGGTATCGTCCGATCTGATCCTTCTGCTCGGTCGACACCGCCAGCTCGTCCAGACCGGTGCTGGCACGCTTGACCTCGCCGTACACCCCCACAAACAAAGCGCCGTCTCCGAGCACGAAATCCGGCATATCGTGGCTGGTCTTACCCTTTTCAGATGTCCCGGTCCGCACGTCGAAAGGCAGCTTTTCGGCTTTGAGCACCGCCGTCAGCAGCGTCCGAACGTCCGGATAGAACGTGGTCTCAGTTGAAGTCGGGAGCGCCTCCAATGCTCGGGTGTCCGAGCAGTAGGTTGCGAGCGCTTCACTTAGGGGAGCGGCCAATTTACTTTTCTCCCCTGGCGTCTGCCACTGCCGTCTGCTTTTGAGCACCTGCAACGCTCTGCCTAAGTGTGTCCGCTGAAAGCGCCTTGTGCAAAGTCGAACGGTGAACTCCAAGCGTTCGTGCGACTTCGGAAACGGTTGACTCTGGGTCATTCAGCAAGCGTTGGGCAATCCGAAGGCGCTCCGCGTTGAGCTTCGCTGGTCGGCCGCCCTTGCGCCCTCGCGCCCTTGCAGCCGCCAAGCCCGCCTTCGTGCGCTCGCGGATGAGCTCGCGCTCAAATTCGGCGAGCGCGCCGAACAAGTGAAAGATCAACCGGCCGTTGGGCGTTGTCGTGTCGAGATGCTCGGTCAGGCTGCGGAACCCGATCCCGGACGCTTCGAGCGACCTTACGATCTCAATGAGATGGGGAAGTGATCGCCCCAACCGGTCCAGCCTCCAGACTACCAGCGTGTCGCCCTGCCGCGCGTGGCTGATGGCATCCCGCAAAGCAGGGCGATCGGCCGATGCGCCCGATGCGCGATCTGAGAACGTACGCTCGCAGCCCGCCGCCTTCAAAGCGTCAAGCTGGAGAGCGTCCGTCTGATCGTCCGTCGAGACGCGAGCATAGCCAAGAAGCATGTCGCGGAACTAGCACGAGCTTCGATTCTTCGACACAGATTTTGCAACGGCTTTATCGACGCTGTTTAGGGCTCCTGTAGACTTCAGCGCTGATTGGCACGGTTCCGTCAGCGCTATTTGTCACGCCGGGATGGCCGGGATGGGGGACGAAGCGGACCGGCGGCTGTTAGCCGGGACGGTGCAGAACGGACCTTGTCAGACAGTGCAGCTTGGGCGGCTTCGCGCCCAACACAGTCATCCAGCCGCCCCGAGATTGAACCCGAC
>JBBRCA010000237.1:0-4152 GCA_038205325.1 Terriglobales bacterium
GAAAGAAGTTGCGCCATGAAATTGGGCGCTTTTTGTTCCAGCGCAGGTGCAGGTTGGCATTGGCGCGCCCGCCCACGAAAAGCTCGTCGATACTCTGTTCCGGCGCGATTTTCTTGAACGGCTTCTTCGCATAAATAATCGACAACGGCACCAGAATGCTGCGCGACCACGCGCTGATCTCGTAGATGTTGAAGTAGAACCAGTTCGGAAACAGAACGATCTCGGGCGGAATCGCGGGCACAGCGTCGTAGTCGTACTGGCCCAGCGCGCACAGATAAATCTTGGTGAAGGTATTGCATTCGGTGACACCGCCGAGTGAAAGCACGTTCTCGCGCGCCTTGACCAGCAGAGGATGCTCGGGGCTCCAGTCCATCAGCTTAAGCGCGAAATAGCACTTGACGCCGTAGCTGATGTTCGACGGGCCGCCCGGATACAGGCTCCAGCCACCGTCCTCATTTTGGTGGCGCAGAATCTCGTTGATGGCGCGCTCCATTTTGCCGCGGTCGCCGGTGCCCAGCAGGGTGTGCATGAAGATGTAGTCGGCCTCGAGCATGACGTCGGCTTCGAGTTCACCGCACCAATAGCCGTCCTCTGACTGTTGCCCCAGCAGCCAGTCGCAGGAGCGTTCGATGCCCTCGGAAACTCTATCCATCGCGAGGTCCATCCGCCCAAAACGCGGCTGCGCACGCTCTGGTAGCACTGCGGCTGCTTTCGAAGCGCCCAGTGTCTCTTGCGGATTGGAAGGAAATGCGCTCATGCGGCTACCGGAATCCTCTTCCCGCCCCTCGCGTACAGGAACGGGCAATGATGGGGCGTACATCCAGCGCTAGGCCGACGGTTGAGCCAGAGCAGGAGCCGGCCCGATTGCTTTGACGATCTCGGGCGGCAACGCGAAGCGCACATTTTCTGGCATCACTTCGATCTCTTCCACCGACCCGTAACCTTTGTCCTGCAAGTACCGCACAACGTCCTGCACCAGCACTTCGGGAGCGGACGCGCCCGCCGTAATGGCCACCGTGCTGACGCCCTCAATCCACTCCGGACGAATATCTTCGGCCTTATCGATGAGATAGGAGTTCGTGCCCAGCTTCTGCGACACCTCGACCAGGCGGTTCGAGTTGGAGCTGTTGCTCGAGCCGACCACCAGCACAACATCCGCGCCGTGGGCGACGTTTTTGACTGCCGTCTGGCGGTTCTCGGTCGCGTAACAAATGTCCTGCGCGTGCGGTCCGACGATGTTAGGAAACTTCTTCTTGAGCGCCTCGATCATGTACCGCGCCTCATCGAGCGAGAGCGTCGTCTGCGTGAGGTAGGCGACCTTGTTCGGGTCGGGGACAACGAGCGCGGCGACTTCTTCGACCGTCGAAACCACTTGGGTCACATCGGGCGCCTCGCCCTGCGTTCCTTCAACCTCTTCGTGGTCGCGATGACCGACCAGCACCAGCGAATAGCCCTGCTTGGCAAACTTGATCGCTTCGACGTGGACCTTGGTGACCAGCGGGCAGGTCGCGTCGACCACCTTCAAGCCACGCTCTTTAGCGCGCTCGCGGACGGCCGGCGAAACCCCATGCGCGGAGTAAATTACCCGCGCGCCCTCGGGCACTTCGTCGAGTTCGTTGACGAAGATCGCGCCCTTTTCGGCGAGGTCGGTGACGACGTAGCTATTGTGGACAATTTCCTTGCGGACGTAGATCGGAGCGCCGAAAGTATCTAGCGCGATCTGGACAATATCGATGGCGCGAACGACGCCCGCACAAAACCCGCGCGGCTTCAAGAGCAGGACACGTTTCGTCGCCGATTCGGTTACAGATTGGTTGACATCAGTGGGTGCGACGGCTAAAGTACTCACCCTCTCAGTATATCCATTTCATGACCGCTTGGGGTCAGATTGAACCGCTCCTGGTGCAATTGGGATGACAGTCGCTTTTGTTTCGCGAACTTGTTGCAGCCAGTGTTCTTCAGGGCAAGGCGCAGGACTACAGCTTGCCGCCGCAACCCGGATGGTCGCAGTCGCACGCCAGGGTCTGCGTGGTGTGTGCGTCTTCGCAGACTTGCGAACAATATTTCTTTCCGTCATTGCAGACGCAGGTACAGCTTTGGTGGGCACATTTTTTTGCTTCAGACATGATTTCTCCTTAGTACTTCATTCCGCTCGAACTTCAACCCGATTAGAGCCGAGTGCACCCAGCCGCGTTGCTTGGCGTCAGGCCTGGTTGGCGGAAAGCATTTGCTCGGCGTGCCGGAGCGATGTTTCCGTCAGGCTCGCGCCCGAAAGCATTCGCGCAATCTCCTCAACACGTTCCGCGCTCTGCATCAGGCGGACGCCAGTCTGAGTGCGCCCGCGCTTCTCCGACTTTTCAATCAGGAAATGCTGGTCGGCGAACGCGGCAATCTGCGGCAGGTGCGTAATGCACAGCACTTGCTGGGCCCGCGAGAGCGCCTTCAGCTTCTGCCCGACGGCGTCGGCTGCTCGGCCTCCGATGCCAATGTCGATCTCGTCGAAGACCAGCGTGCGGGGCAACACCGACCGCTTGCGCTTGCTCGCGCCAGCCGCCGCGCCTTCCTCTACCGAGACTTTCAGCGCCAGCATGACACGCGACATTTCGCCGCCCGAGGCGATCTCCGTCAGCGGCTTCAGCGGCTCGCCGGGGTTGGTTGCAATCGTGCAGGCTACGACGTCCCAACCGCTCGCACCCCATGCTCCAGAGTCCTCCTCGGCCGTTACGCCAATCTGGAATCTAGCCTGCATCGCAAGCTCGTTGATCTGGCGTTCGGCGACTTTCGCCAGCTTGCGTGCAGCGGCGGCGCGGTCATCGGTCAGCGCGCGCGCCGCCTTACGGTATTTGGCCGTAGCTTCTGCCAGCTCCGCCTGCAATTCCACCAGCCGGACATCGCGGTTTTCGAGGTCGGTCAACTTCTGTGCTACATCCGCACCAAACGCCATCACCTCGCCCAGTGTCGTGCCATACTTGCGTTTTACGCGGTCGAGGGCGACCAGCCGCTCCTCGATTTCGCCCAGCCGTTCCGGCGACGCTGTGATTCTTCCAGCGAACTGCCGCAGTGTCGCGGACGCATCCTCGACCGCCGCTTTTGCCGAGCCAATCTGCGCGGCTGTCTCGCGAAACTGCCCGTCGAACCGCGCCAATTCCTCAACTTGGCGCAACGCCGCGCCTAGCAGCGACTCCGCCGAAGTTTCCGCTTCGTACAGCAACTCCTGCGCCGCGGTCGCCGCCGCAAACAGCCGCTCGGAGTTCGCTAGCACCCGTTTCTCCGTTTCCAGCCGAACGTCTTCCTCGGCGTCGGCCAGGCCCGCGCTTTCAATTTCGCGCGCCTGAAAGCTCCACAGGTCCGCGCGGCGCAGACGGTCCTGCTCCGCGCCCTGTAGATCGTCGATCTCCGAACGCAGCCGCTTCCACTCTGCGAACGCCGAACCCACGGCGTCGGTCGAAATCACACCGTAGCGGTCGAGCAGCAGACGTTGTTGCGTTTGGTCGAAGGCCATCATCGTCGCCGACTGCGCATGGACGAGCGCCAGTTCCGGCGCGAGCTGCCTAAGCACCCCGACCGTCGCGGGCTGATTATTAACGAACACGCGGCCCTTGCCGCTGGTTGAAATCTCGCGCCGCAGCAGAATTTCGTCGCCGTCGGCGTCGATCCCATTGCGTTCCAGTATCTCCTCCGCACCCGGGGTTGCCTCGAAGACACAGCCAAGCACGGCCTTTTCCGCGCCGAAGCGCACCAGATCGGCAGACGCTTTGCCCCCCAACAAAAGCACCAACGCGTCGATGAGGATTGACTTGCCCGCGCCCGTTTCGCCCGTAAGCAGGTTCAACCCCGGCCCGAATTCAGCGACCGCGTGATCGATGACCGCGTAATTTTCCGCGCGCAGTTCCAGCAGCATATGGAGTTCGCTATACGTTCGCTCAACGAGAGCGTACCACGGTGCGACCTCTGGACTTCGCTACTAATATTTCTCTTCGGTCGATTTCAATAATCGATAGCGAACGCCGTCGAAACGGTACAGGTCCTTAACTCCATCACGGTAACTTCCGTTCCCCCTTGCTAGAACGTCATGCGCACCATGATGAACCGCCGACAGCAAGTGGACGTCGAAGCCATTTGCGTCCAAGATTTCGCGATGGATCCGAAGAT
>JBBRCA010000238.1:0-4120 GCA_038205325.1 Terriglobales bacterium
CGAGCAATCACCTGTGTCGCCAGCAAAGAATGCCCGCCGATTTGGAAGAAGTCGTTGCCCAGCGCAATCCGGTCAAGCTTGAGCACTTCACTCCAGATTGCCGCGACGATCTGTTGCACCGCAGTTTCGGGCGCGCCTCCGTCGATGTCGCTCTGCCCGGCCGCGTAGTCGGGAGCGGGCAGGGCTTTGCTGTCGATCTTGCCGCTGGACGTGAGCGGCAGTTCATCCAGCAACATCATCGCGGCTGGAACCATATATTCCGGGAGACTGCTTCCCAAGTGGGCACGGATTTCCGCAACATCGGGCGTTGAGCTTGCGTTGGCGACGATGTAGGCGACCAGGCGCTTGTCGCCCGGCTGATCCTCGCGGGCAACGACGACGCAATCGCTCACCGCTGGATGTCGGCGCAGCGTATTTTCAATCTCACCCAGCTCGATACGAAAGCCGCGCAGCTTCACCTGATGGTCGGCCCGGCCCATGTGCTGAATGTTGCCATTCTGTCGGAACCGCCCCAAGTCCCCCGTCTTGTAAAGACGCGCGCCAGGCTCAGCGCTGAAAGGGTTTGGGATAAAACGTTCCGCCGTCAGTTCGGGCCGGTTCAGGTACTCCCGCGCCACGCCGCCGCCGCCGACGTACATTTCTCCGGTCACACCTGCCGGGAGCAGCCGCCTGTTCCGGTCGAGAATATACACCTGCAGATCGGGAATTGGGACTCCGACGAGACTGATCGCGCTCTCGGCCACCTCCGCGGCCGTCACCTTGTAGTAAGTGACGTGTACTGTCGTCTCGGTGATTCCGTACATATTGATCAACGCTGGCGTGTCGCCGTGGCGCAGAGTCCACGGCAGCAATGTCTTGAACTCCAGAGCTTCGCCGCCGAAGAGGACCAACCTCAAGGCAAGTTCACACGAGCGCCCCGAACGCTCGTCCGCCGAAATAAGCTGCCGGAACGCCGACGGGGTCTGGTTCAGGACCGTGACTTTATGCTGGACCAACAACTCGTGGAACTGCTCCGGCGACTGCGCCGTAATGCGCGGCACCACCACCAGCCGGCCCCCATGAAACAGCGCGCCCCATATCTCCCAAACTGAGAAATCGAACGCAAACGAATGAAACAGTGTCCACGTATCTTTGCCGCTGAAGGAGAACCAATGATCGGTCGCCGTAAACAGGCGCGCCACGTTGGCGTGTGTGATCATCACGCCCTTGGGACGTCCCGTGGTGCCCGACGTATAGATCACATACGCTGTGTTTCCAGGCTGCGCCAGAGGCTCAGGATTGCTGTCGGGCTGCTGCGCGATCAGACCCCAGTCCGTATCTAAACAAAGGTTTACGCGGTGCGGGGCGTGCAATTCACCCGCCAGCGCCGCCTGCGTCACTACTATAGGAACGCGCGCGTCCTCCAGCATGAAGGCCTGCCGTTCCGCCGGATAAGCCGGATCGACAGGGACGTAAGCGCCTCCAGCTTTTAAAATGCCCAGTATCCCCACCAGCATTTCGAGCGACCGCTCGACGCAGATCCCGACCAGCGTTTCCGGGCGCACTCCGAGTGCGCGCAGATGATGGGCAAGCTGATTGGCGCGCCGGTTCAGCTCGCCGTAGCTCATCTCGCGGTCTTCAAAGATCAAGGCCGTGCCGTCCGGTGTCCGCCCCGCCTGCTCCTCGAACGCCTCTGAAATCGTGAACACCGGATAGGCCGTGCCGGGATGGTTCCACTCCAACAACTGCTGGCGCTCTTCAGCGGCGGTGAGCAACGGTAAGTGGCTTATAGCGGTCAGCGGAAAGTTCGCTGCAGCCTCCAGCAAAAGCAGGTAGTGATCCAGCATCCGTTCAATCGTGGCTTGCTCGAACAAGTCGACGTCGTACTCCACGAACATGCGAATGCCTTCGGGAGACTCAACTGCGTACCAGATAAGGTCGAAGACCGACGAACCCTGATGCAGCAGCGAACCCTCCACCTCAAGATTGGGCAAAGCGAGCCCCTTGATGATTTGATCGTGGACGAAAGCCACCTGAAAGAAAGGATTCCGATTGAGACTGCGCTGCGGATTCAATTCTTCAACCAGCTTCTCGAAAGGAACGTCCTGGTGGGAGTAGGCGCCCAGCGTCGTTTCCTTGATCCGCCCGACGAGTTCGCGGAAACTGGGATCTCCGGAGAGGTCCGTGCGGAGGACGAGGGTGTTCACAAAAAATCCGATCAGACCTTCAAGCTCTGCCTGCGTGCGTCCGGCGATCACCGTGCCTATCGCGATGTCTTCCTGCCCCGTGTAACGCATCATCAGCGCGTTAAAGACGGCCAGCATGGTCATGTACAGAGTGGCGTTCTCACCGCGACTGAACGCATTTAAACGCGCAACTAATTCAGGCGAAACTTCCCGCCGCGTGGCGTTCCCGCGATGTTCAGGGACTGCGGGACGCGGATGGTCAGTCGCGAGTTCCAATGGCGCAACGCCAGCGAGACGTTCACGCCAGTAGGCGACCTGAGTTTCAAGTTCTTCGCCCCGCAGCCACTCACGCTGCCACACCGCGTAGTCGGCGTACTGAATTGGCAGCTCGCTGAGTGGCGAAGGCCGGCCCTCAATGAACGCGGCGTAAAGCGCGCTCAACTCGCTCCACAGCAACCCTTGCGACCAGCGTTCCGTGGTGATGTGGTGCATGTTGATCATTAAGACGTGATCGTTTTCCGCCAGGCGCAGAAGGAACGGCCGTAGCAGGGGCCCGGTCTCAAGATTGAACGGGCGTCTGGACTCCTCCTCGCACAGACGCCACCATTCGGCTCCGCGCAACTCTCGCGAAAGATGCGTGAGGTCCGTCACAGCGATTGGAAGCGTCGTATTTGCGCCGATGATCTGCACTGGATGGTCTTCGTGCATCGCAAAAGTGGTGCGCAGCACTTCGTGCCGACGCACAACTTCGTTCAGCGCGCGCTGCAGGGCATTCGCATCAAGCGGGCCGCGCATGCGCTGAAGCCGGGGAACATTGTAGTGCGGATTGTTGGGTTCGAACTGATGCAGAAACCACAACCGCTCCTGTGCAAATGAAAGCGGTAGAGGCCGGCCGCGCGGTACGCGCGGAATCGCTGCAATCTGCATCGAATTCGCGGTCCCGGAGATACACTTCGCCATGCCTTCCACTGTCGGCGCTTCAAAAATCGCGCGCAACGGAAGCTCCGAGTTCATGCTCCGCCGCACCCGCGCGACTACCCGTGTCGCCAGCAGGGAATGGCCGCCCAGCGCGAAGAAATTGTCGGTCACTCCGACCCGCTCGACGTGTAGCACCTCCGACCAGATGTCCGCGAGACCCTGCTCCGTCGGATTCCGTGGAGCGACATACTCCGCGCGCGCCAAGCCGTCCGGCACGGGCAGGGCCTTGCGATCAATTTTGCCGTTGGCCGTGACCGGGAACGCATCCAGCATCACCATCGCCGTCGGAACCATAAAGTCCGGTAAAGTCCCTCTGACATGGTCCTGCAGCATCTCCGGCAAAGGCGTTTCGCCCGGCTTCGCGACCACATAAGCCACCAAGCGCGGCATCCCCGGATCGTCTTCGCGCACCATCACGATGCTTCGCTCCACGCCCGCATGTTTGTCCAGAGTCGCTTCGATCTCGCCCAGCTCGATGCGGAAGCCGCGCAGCTTGACCTGATTGTCCAACCGCCCCAGGTATTGAAGCTCGCCATTCGCCAACCAGCGGCTCCGGTCGCCGGTCCGGTACATGCGCGCTCCCGGCTCGCTGCGGAACGGATTGCGCAGGAAGCGTTCCGCCGTCATCTCTGGCCGCCCATAGTACCCGCGAGCCAGGCCGTCGCCCGCGATATACAACTCGCCCGCCATCCCGATCGGCGCCGGTTTCAGATGGGCGTCGAGAACGTAGCACTGTGTATTCGCGAGCGGCCTTCCGATGGTCACCGCTGCCCCGCGCGGCACCAGCGTGTATGTCGAGTACGTCGTATCTTCGGTTGGCCCATAGAGGTTGTAGACCCTCTCCACTTTTGTCGCCGCGTAGATGCTCTCGACGATCTCGGCTGGCAGCGCTTCGCCCGCCAGGTTCACCGTCTTCACTGAGTCTGGTACCCCCCCCATGCGCACCAGCTCCGCAATCGCCGACGGCACCGTATTGA
>JBBRCA010000239.1:0-4110 GCA_038205325.1 Terriglobales bacterium
GGCGGAGCGCATCGACATGCAGAAAGGTGCGAAAGTTGCCGATGTGGCCGTAGTCGTACACCGTGGGGCCGCAGCAGTACATGCGCAGCGCCTTGCCGTCGGAGGCGTAGAGCGGCTCGATTTTGCCGGAGAGAGTGTTGAAGAGTTCGAGGGCCACGCTCACGATTCTAGCCGAGACGGGCCTCTAACTGAGGCGAAGCTGCGGTGTAGGTTCGAGCGTGTCGTCCGCGAACTTGCCCGCAATCCACTTCGGCCAGGCCGCTGCCGCTATCATCGCGGCGTTGTCGGTGGAGAGCGCGACCTGCGGAAATGCCACGGCTAGATTGCGCTGGGCGGCTTCGGCTGCAATGCGGCGGCGCAACTCGCGATTGGCCGCGACGCCTCCGCTGACGAGAAGGGCGCGCGCTTTGTAGACCTCGGCCGCGGCGAATGTTTGCCTGGCAAGATAGCCGGTGGCCGAGTTCTGGAAGCTGGCAATGAGGTCCAGTGTCTGGGCGTCGAACAGCGCCAGTACGGCGTTATCGCTGGGCTTCGCATTCGGTCCCAAAGCTTTCAGCCGAGCGCTGCGTAGCAGGATCGACGGCTTCATATCGTGAGCTTCGACGTATCGCAGTGCGGCGGTCTTGAGGCCGCTGAAGGAAAAATCGAAGCGTGGCCGGTTATCGGGCTGCGCGAAATCGCGGAGGAGTTTGGGCGCGATGCGGCCTTTGTCTTTCAACTGGGCGAAGGCGAATGGCACGCTGCGCGGGGCGCCATGCGCGGCCAGAGCGTCGATCCACGGGCCGCCGGGGTAAGGCAGGCCGAGCAGCTTGGCGACCTTGTCGTAAGCCTCGCCGGCCGCGTCGTCGAGCGTCTTGCCGATGTTGCGATACTGCCAGTGTCCGTCGGTGCGCTTGGCGAGATACAGGTGCGTATGGCCTCCGCTGACCACCAGCGCCAGCAGCGGCGAGGCGTCACCGAAACTCTCTTCGGCATCCATCAGCACCGCGTGGATGTGGCCTTCGAGGTGGTTGACGGCGATCAGTGGAAGCGACCGGGCGAGTGCGACGGCCTTCGCGAAGGTGATGCCGACCAGTAGCGCGCCAGCAAGTCCCGGCCCTTCCGTCACGGCGATTGCGTTCAGATCCGCATAGTCGATACCGGCCCGTTGCAGTGCTTCGCGGATCACGGGAACGATGTTGCGCAGGTGTTCGCGCGAGGCCAGCTCCGGTACAACGCCACCGTAATCGCCATGCACGATCTGCGAGGCCACGACGTTCGACAATACTTCGCGTCCCCCGCGCACGACGGCTGCGGAGGTCTCGTCGCACGAGCTTTCAATGCCGAGAATGAGGCCAGTGGGCACAGGGTCTATCGTAAATGGGAGAGACAGTGAGTAGGAAAGGCATTTGAAGCGCGTGGCTAGGCTGGACAATTTGCACTATGTTGAGGCGCTCGGCGTGGCGCGGCGATTGCGCGAGCGCGGGTTCGCGGCCTACTTCGCAGGTGGATGCGTGCGCGATCTGCTGCTTGGCATTGCGCCCCAGGACTTCGATGTGGCGACCTCGGCGACGCCGGAGGAGGTACAACGTACTTTCGCGTGGACCGAATCCGTAGGGGCGCACTTCGGTGTTGTGCTCGTGCTCGCGACTGTGAACGGCGAACGCATCGCGACCGAAGTTGCCACGTTCCGCCACGACGGAGCCTACAGCGACGGTCGCCGCCCCGATGCGGTGCGCTTCTCGACCGATCCGCGCGAAGACGCTCTGCGTCGCGACTTCACCATCAACGGCTTGCTGCTGGACGCGCTGGCCTTCGAGCAGGGCGACCGGCTGGAGGACTGCGTGCTCGACTTCGTCGGAGGCCGGACGGACCTAGAGGCAAAGTTGTTGCGGGCCATCGGCGCGCCTGCGCTGCGTTTCGCTGAAGATAAGCTGCGCATGTTGCGCGCTGTGCGTTTTGCGGCGCGGCTGGGTTTTGCGATCGAACCCCATACGTTCCGAGCGATGCGCGCGCAGGCAGCGGGGATTGCACAGGTTTCGGCGGAGCGCGTGCGCGATGAGTTGACGCGCATCCTCATCGAAGGCGCGGCGCGGCGCGGGTTCGAGCTACTCGACGCGAGCGGTCTGCTGACGCAGTTGTTGCCCGAAGTTGTCCGCTTGAAGGGCGTCGAGCAGCCGCCGCAATACCATCCAGAGGGCGATGTGTGGACGCACACGCTGATGCTGCTCGACCATCTTCCGGCGGGCGCGGGCGCGACGCTGGCCTGGGGCATGTTGCTGCACGATGTCGGTAAGCCCGCGACCTTTACGGCACCCGACCCGACGAAACTCAACGACCGCATCCGTTTCAACGGGCATGTAGATGTAGGCGTCGCCGTCGCGCGCGCCATTCTCAGTCGCCTGCGTTTCAGCAATGAAGACTGCGTGCAGATCCTCGCTCTCATTCAGCACCACATGCAGTTTGGCGACATCATGAAGATGAAGCAGTCCACGCTGAAACGGTTTCTGCGCATGCCGAAGTTCGAGGAGCACCTCGCGCTGCACTATGCCGACGTGATGAGTTCGAACCGGCAAACGGGGCTGTACGACTTTGCAAAGAGGCAACGCGAAGAGCTGTCGCATGAAGATATTCGTCCGAAGTTGCTACTGACGGGCGAGGGGTTGATCGCGGCGGGGTATAAACCCGGCCCGGCTTTCAGGACCATGCTCGTGGCCACCGAAGACGCGCAACTCGAAGGGCGCATCACGACGACCGCCGCCGCCCTTTCGCTCATCCGCGAGACGTTCGGCGGGCCGTCGACGTAGGTGGTCCTCGAACCGAGTGGCGGCTGGTTGTTGTCGAAGCAGGCATAAACGCGGCAAACTGTGCAATGCTTACATGCAACACAGCCCTGGATTGACCGGAGGCATCTCAGAAGTTATGCATCACCCCAAACCGCTGCTTAACACTCCCCACAAGCTCCTGACGAATACCGAACTCCGCGTCGATGGCCTGACTGTCGCCGCGGAAATCGGAGAGCCGCTGATCGAAGCGCTGAATCGCGCGGCCGCGTCGGTGGCGGGCGGACGCAGCGTTCCACAGGTCTGCTACCTGAAGCCGATGGGCGCGATCGGTTCCTGCGATACCTGCATGGTCGAGGCCGACGGAAAGCTGGTGCGCGCGTGCGAGACCCCGGTCGCTGAGGGCATGCACATCCAGACGCGCAGCGAACTCGCGGACATCGGACAGCGCGAGGGGTTCGACCGCCTGCTTGAGAACCACGTCCTGTACTGCACGGTGTGCGACAACAACAATCAGAACTGCACCGTCCACAACACGACCGCGGAGTTGAAGGTCGAGCATCAGACGCGCGAGTTTGTGGCCAAGCCTTATCCTCAGGACCACTCCAATCCTTTCTACCGCTACGATCCGGGCCAGTGCATTCTGTGCGGGCGCTGCGTGGAGGCGTGCCAGAACGTGCAGGTCAACGAGACGCTCACCATCGACTGGGAGCGCGAGAGTCCGCGCGTGCTGTGGGACGGCGGCGAGCAGATCGACGGCTCAAGCTGCGTGAGTTGCGGGCATTGCGTCACCGTTTGCCCGTGCAATGCGCTGATGGAGACGGCCATGCTCGGCCACGCTGGCTACCTGACGTCGCTGCCCGCGGGCGCGCTCGACGACATGATTAGCATGGTGAAGGGCGTCGAGCCGAGCACGGGATATGGCCCGATTCTCGCGCTCTCGGAGGTGGAAGCCGAGATGCGCCATCAGCGCGTGAAGCGGACGAAGACCGTATGTACTTACTGCGGTGTTGGTTGCAGCTTTGATGTGTGGACGCGCGACCGCAAGGTGCTCAAGATCGAGCCCGCACATGGGCCTGCGAACGGGATTTCGACCTGCGTGAAGGGCAAGTTTGGGTGGGACTTCATCAACTCGCCCGATCGTCTGGTGAAGCCGCTGAAGCGCGAGGGCGACACGTTCGTCGAGATTACGTGGGACGCTGCGCTCGACTTGATCGTCGAGAAGTTCACCAAGATCAAGGCTGAACATGGTCCCGATGCGCTGGCGTTTATCGCGTCGTCCAAATGCACCAACGAAGAAAGCTACTTGATGCAGAAACTGGCGCGCGCGGTGATCGGCACCAACAAC
>JBBRCA010000240.1:0-4084 GCA_038205325.1 Terriglobales bacterium
GGCACCCCCACTCCATTCTTGGACAGGAGGGGGCTCCGTTTCCTGCGACTTTCGGGTACAAGTGAAGCGTGAAAATTCTTATCGCGCAGCAGGTATACGACGACTACGCTCCCGAAGCGCGTATTGTCGCGCCCGGCGTCACGTTCTTGCCATATGACGACGACGATCCATCTCCCGCGGGGCTCGACGAAGCCGAAGGGATTCTCTTTTGGTTCACGGTTCGCCGGCTGTACGACCTACTGGCCGGCGGCCGACGGCTGCGTTGGCTGCACACCGGAAGCGCTGGGGTGGACGGCATCCTGCCGTCGGTGCACCGGGCCGGGGCCACGCAGATCGAGGTGACCGACTCCGGCCCGGCCTTCGAGATATCGATCTCCGAATTCGTGATGGCTTGGATACTGACCGTGGCGCGTCGACTGCCGGAACTGCAGGCCCAGCAGCGCGACGGACAATGGCAAGGGATCGTTCAAAACGAGCTTTGGGGCCGGACGATTGGCATCGTAGGCCTCGGGCCGATCGGCCGCGGAGTCGCAAGCCGCGCCAAGGCGTTCGGGATGCGTACCGTTGGGTACCGTCGCAGACAGATGCCTGTCGAGCATGTCGACGAGGTCGTGACGGGGCCGGCGGGGCTGGAGCGAGTCCTCGCCGAATGCGACTACCTCGTCCTCGCCGCCGCACTGACCGACGAAACGAATGGTCTCATCGGCCGCGCACAGCTCAGCCAAATGAAGCCGACCGCCTGGCTACTCAATATCGCGCGTGGCAACATGATCGACGAGGACGCCCTGATCGACGCCCTGCAGTCCGGAGCAATTGCCGGCGCCTGCCTCGACGTGTTCCGTCAGGAGCCGCTCCCGCCCGACAGCCCTCTCTGGACCATGTCGAACGTTTACATCACGCCGCACAACTCACAAGGGTACAGCGCCGGCACGCGATCCCGCCAGAAACAGATCTTCCTGGACAACCTGCGCCGCTTCGTCGATGGAGAGCCGTTGCAAAACATCGTTGACATCGCCCGCGGCTACTAACCACCTTCGCGTTGGAGCGTGTTGCCCAAAGGAGCGTTCACTGGTTGGCGATTGCGGACGCAGCGCATGCTAGCTAGCTAGCCGGTTAGTGAATGTCTTGTCGTGGGATGGACGCTGGCGTCCGTTGATCATGTCCTATCGTAGTCCCGATGGACTGCCTCCACCTATGTCGATGAAATAGTCTGCGTCTCCCAAGTCTGGTCCCCCAGGATTGGGGGTTAGGGGGCCGCAGCCTTGCGTTGCGCAACGGTGTATTTCAAGAATGGACGGGGGTGAGGGGCTCCGGCGGCCGTGCAATTACTCAGTGTCATGCCCGAGTATTCGTCGCAAGTTGGACTAAAATCGCCAGTCGAGGTCGGCCACCGGCATGCGACGGTAAGTCCAGTTGAGCTGCTTCTCCGTCAGCCGGCAGTCGACGAACCACCAGGGGTAGGCGACGGGGTCGTAGATGCGGAAGGTTCGCCGGTAGCTCTGGATAGCCGGGAAGGCGTGGCAGAAGCGGCAGCGATGCAGCGTCAGGAACAACGCCAGAAGTCGGACCCGAAGCTTGACGGCGTTCGCGTTTTCTAGTGGGATCGCCAGGGTGTGAGACAGCTCGAAGATCTCGCGCTGGGCCAGATGCATCCCAACAGTATCGATTCCCTTCAAAATACCCAGCTTATCTGGAATGTCGGTGTCGGCCAGACGCGCCGAGAGCGTGGTGACATACCGTTCCATGCTGTCGGCCCAGCCCTGCTCCACATGCTGCGCAATGGTAATGAGAGTGGGAAGCGTGTCGGCACAAACCAGATAGTCGCGGAGACGCGTCTCCGCCCATTCCCATCGGTTCAGCGCCTTCTTAGCCAATCGGGGCATCTCCAACTTCGGGCAGATGCGGCAGATGTTCCCGCGCGCGCCGAGAAGCCGGCTGTAGGCATATTCGATGCGTGAACTTCCGGCCCTTGGGTCGAGCAAGCTCTCGACGTTGCGTGCGTACTCGTCGATCATAGCCTCCACGGCGTCGTGGGAGAGGTCCGGAGCACCGTCCAACTTCTCCAAACGGCGCGCCATATTTGCGCACGGTTCCCGAGGCGTATCGACTAAGGTTAGCATTTCTAGACATCCTTCCCGAAATCTCTTACACTGCTATTATCGGAAAAATCCAGCCTGCTAGATCACTCCTAATAATGCCGGGAGTCGGAACTATCCTTGCTTGTTTGCTTGTTGTCTGATAAAGTGTTGTACGACAGCGGAGCGTGGAAAACTGACGCGCACGTCTTGAACATTCGAAGTTTCGGACCATAGCACCGGCTGGAAACCGGTTAGTCAACCGGTTAAGCACCGGTAAATATACCAGTTATGCCTGTTTTTGGTCTCAAAATGCAAGATTAGAATGTACCAATCCGCTTAACCTATTGAGTCTGGCATACTTTTTGTACTATAATAATAACTATGGGACGAGCTCCGACAATTCGTGATGTCGCACGTGCATGCGGTCTATCACACATGACGGTTTCAAATGTGATGAACAATCGGCCTGTTTCCGAGTCCACTCGCAAACAAGTACTGGAAGCCATGCGTTTGCTCAACTACCAGCCGAGCGCCATTGCACGGGGCTTGAACCGCAAGCCCATGGACACTCTCGGGATCGTTCTTCCACATACTTACCACTCGCCAACGTCGCACCCCTATTACGCCCCAGTGCTCGACGGGATTATGGCGGCCGCGGTCGTCCTGCACAAGGATGTCACCATCTACACGGGCAACCTTTGCTCAGAGGATGGCGTAGGGTTCCGACGATACCGGGACGGGCGGGCGGATGGACTGATCATGATCGGCCGCGCCATTCCAAAATCACAGGTGCAATCGCTCATTGATGTTGGTTTGCCGATTGTTACAATTGGAAACTACTACGAGTCCCCGGAAATCAATACTGTTGGAATCGACAACGGAAAGTCGATGGCAGCCCTCGTGCGCCATCTGGCCGACCTCGGTCATGAACGAATTGCGTTTCTTGAGGGAGTCGATGATGAGGTCGATGCAGGACCACGCCTTGGGGCATTTTTCGACGCGGTGGAGGCAGCCGGATTGAGGCGTGATCTTGCACATGCTCAGTTCCCTGGATTTACTGCTCCTAAAATTCAGCAAGCGGTTGACGTTATCACGGCCATGCCGTTGTCTAAAAGACCCACGGCCGTCTGTGCGTTCAATGACGAACTTGCGCTCGCGACCATCGAAGGGCTTGCGCGGGCCGGCATCCGCGTGCCCGAAGATATCTCCGTCACTGGCTTCGATGACACGCCCGCCGCGATCGCAGGCAATGTCACCACGATGCGCCAGCCAATGCGCAAGATCGGCATGCGCGGCGCTCAGATCCTGGTCGACGTACTGCGAGGCGACGTTTCCGGCCCAATCTGCGAAACCTTCGAAACGGAGATCGTCGTTCGTGGAACAACCGGCCCAGTTAAAGCTTAGTGGTCCCTGCCATAAGTTCGACGGCCCTATTTCTCGACGATTCGGCGCATATTCGGCAACCGGTTGCGCTTTTTGACGACACTCATCGCTTGACGTGATATAATTAACACTATGGGACGAAATCCAACTATTCGAGACGTGGCTCGCGCTTGCGGCCTGTCGCATATGACGGTCTCCAACGTCATGAACGATCGACCTGTTGCCGAGGCAACTCGAAAGCATGTCTTAGAGGCGATGCGGCAGCTCGATTATCAGCCGAGCGCGATCGCGCGCGCGCTCAATCGCAAGCCGATGGATACCCTGGGGGTGGTCCTTCCAAGCGCATCTCAGTCGCCCATGTCGCACCCCTACTACGGGCCTGTTCTCGATGGAATTATGGAAGCGACGGTTGGCCTTCGTAAAGACGTGACCATTTACACCGGCAGCCTGTGGTCCGAAGGGGTAGACAGCAACGAAGGCATCCAGCGGTATCGCGACGGACGGTCCGATGGGCTCATCCTAATCACCCCCGCAATCCAGCCGGCTCTCGTACATGCTCTTACCACAGCCCGTGTCCCCTTCGTGTGCATCGGCGCCCTGGCGGGTGAAAGCGGCATAAGCTG
>JBBRCA010000241.1:0-4082 GCA_038205325.1 Terriglobales bacterium
CGTCGAAGGCTTCGAGCTATTGCCCGAGGCTTTGGGCAGTCTGTCGGCGGGCGCGAACCTCGGCAAGCTGCTGGTGCGCGCGTAGTGGCGGCTCGGATAGACTCGCACGCTGACGTACCTCTCGCGAAGCTGAGATGGTGCCGTAACCGATTTCGGATACACCAACGTGAACGACGCGATGCCCATTCGTGATGTGGCCGATTCCGTTTTCGGATTGGACGATCAATCTCCGATCGGTTCGGTTGATGCCGCGCCGGTGCGGCCGATCGGCGCGAGTCTGCGCAGCGCGCAGGACTTGAACACTCTCATCCTGAATTCGAGCCGCGATTGCATCGTGGTGCTCGACCTCGAAGGGCACACCCAGTTCGTAAGCCCCGGCGGTATCGAGAGCATGGAAGTGGTCGACGTGAACGCGATCATCGGACTTTCGTGGCTGCGTGTGTGGAAGGACGGTGAACACGAAGCGGCGCTGCATGCGGTGGAAGAGGCTCGTGCCGGTGGGGTGGGACGCTTCCAGGGGTTTTGCCCCACGCACAAGGGCACGCCCAAATGGTGGGACGTGGTGATCTCATCCTTGCCCGGTCCCGATGGCAAGCCGGATCGATTGGTTTCGGTGGGACGCGACATCACGGAACTCCGACGGACCGAACAGCGCCTCGCATCGATCGAAGACCGCCTTACGGTGGCTCTCGGCGCGTCGAGCATGGTCGGCATCTGGGACTGGGATTTGAAGACCGATCGCGTTTACGCCGACGCGAACTTCGCGCGCATGTTCGCCGTCGATCCGGCACTTGCTGCCGATGGCGTTGCGCCGGGAACCTTCATCGAAGGCATTCATCCCGAAGATCGCGACCGGATCGGTGCTGCGATCAAACGCGCGATGGCGAGCACGGACGAGTACGAGGAGGAGTTCCGCGCCATCGACGCGGAGGGTCACGAGCGATGGGTCTGCGCGCGAGGGCGCCGTCGCAACGATGCGTTGGGCCGACCCTTGCACTTCCCGGGAGTCGTCACCGATATCACCGCGACCCGGAGCGCAGAACAAGCATTGCGCGAAAGCGAAATGCGTTTTCGCGAACTGGCCGACAACATCAACCAGCTTGCATGGACAGCGGACGGCTCGGGATGGATCTACTGGTACAACCAGCGCTGGTACGACTACACCGGCACGACGTTGGAAGAAATGCAAGGCTGGGGCTGGCAGAAGGTTCACCACCCCGATCACGTCGATCGGGTCGTCGAGAAAGTCGCCGAGGCGTTTCGCACCGGTGCTGTGTGGGAGGACACCTTCCCATTGCGCGGCCGTGACGGCGAATACCGCTGGTTTCTCAGTCGCGCCCGGCCGATACGCAACGAGGCTGGCGAGGTCGTCCGCTGGTTCGGCACCAACACCGACACCACGGCGCAGCGCAACGCAGAAGAAAAGTTGCGTGATCTCAACCAGACGCTTGAAAGGCGAGTTGCCGACGCTCTCGCCGAACGCGACCGGTCGTGGCAGATCTCGCAGGATTTGCTGGCCGTTGCCGACTCGAACGGTCTGCTCCGTGCCGTCAATCCCGCATGGTCGGCTGTCCTCGATCTGCCGCCGGATCAGATCATCGGGCGAAGCCACCTCGACCTGATTCATCCTGACGATCGAACCGCGAGTGAGAGCGCGCACGCCCACGCGACGCGCGAGCCCTTGCTTCGATACGAAAACCGCTTGCGTCACAGAGATGGCACGTATCGATGGATCTCATGGACCGCGACGCCCGAAGGCGATCTCGTCTACGTCAGCGGCCGGCACATCACGACCGAGAAGGAAGCGGCCGAGGCCCTCGAGGCCACTCGAGAACAGCTCCGCCAGTCGCAGAAGATGGAAGCGGTCGGTCAACTCACCGGCGGCTTGGCCCACGACTTCAACAATCTGTTGATCGGCATCACCGGTAGTCTGGAGATGCTGCAGAGGCGGGTGGCGCAGGGTCGCATCGGCGAAGTCGATCGCTACGTCAACGCGGCTCAGGGTGCGGCGCGCAGGGCCGCTTCGCTGACGCACCGCTTGTTGGCGTTCTCGCGCCGACAGACGCTCGATCCCAGGCCGACCGACATCAACCGCCTGATTCGAGAGATGGAAGAACTGCTACGCCGCACGGTGGGACCTTCGATCGAAGTCGAGGTCGTCGGCGCCGTCGGACTCTGGACCACGCTGGTCGATACCAACCAGTTGGAGAACGCGCTCTTGAACCTGTGCATCAACGCGCGCGATGCGATGCCCGACGGTGGACGGCTGACGATAGAGACAGCCAACAAGTGGCTCGACGAACGCGCCGCGCGCGACCGCGATCTTCCACCGGGTCAATTTCTTTCGCTATGCGTCACCGACACAGGTACCGGCATGACGCGCGAGGTCGTCGAGCGCGCCATCGATCCGTTCTTCACGACCAAGCCGATCGGTATGGGAACTGGGCTCGGGCTCTCGATGGTTTACGGCTTCGCGCGTCAGTCCGGCGGGCAGATGCGCATCTATTCCGAAGTTGGCCATGGCACGACGATGTGTCTTTACCTGCCTCGCAACCACGGCGTGGAATCTCGCCCGGAGGCTGCCGAGTCGTACGCCCTCGAGCGCGCCCAACATGGCCAGACCGTGTTGGTTGTCGACGATGAACAGACTGTGCGCATGTTGGTCGTCGAGGTGCTCGAAGAACTCGGCTATGGGACCCTCGAAGCAGCCGACGGCGCATCGGGACTCACGGTGCTGCGCTCGGACGCTCGCATCGATCTGTTGATCACCGATGTGGGGCTCCCGGGAGGGATGAACGGAAGACAAGTCGCCGATGGCGGTCGGACCGTACGGCCTGCACTTAAGGTGCTGTTCATCACCGGCTATGCCGAGAACGCGGTGGTGGGCAACGGGCATCTGGAGCCGGGGATGCAGGTGCTGACGAAACCGTTCACGATGGATGCGCTTGCCGGGCGCGTCAAGGATCTCATCGGCAATGGTTAGGCGCCGGCCGGGCTCGCGAAAGGACGACCACGCTATCGGTGCAGGCATTGGTGATCGATCCGCTGAGCGATGGCATGACCGGGCAGCAGTCGGTGACGACGCGTTCGATGGGAGAGCGACTCGCGACGCTGGTGCGACAGCAGTATCCGCACTTCGACGTGCAGCCCTTTTCGGGCAGCCACATCGCGCGCAGCCCAATGGTCCTCATCGGCACGTTCACCGGGGTCAATGCGCAACGTCAGACGTCGGGCGCGCGCGAGGCTCACGGCACTTGTTTCGCGCTCGCCGACCTGAAGACCGGCAAGCTGGGTCAGCATGGAGCTCGCGTTCTCATTGCCCGAAGGTGTCGATACCAAGGCTTCGCGGACAACACAAGATCAGAACCTAGTAGCGGGTTGGGGTAATTTGAAGCAAAACTGCTACCAAATTCGATACAAATGATGATCGCGCCAGAACGCGCTGCACTTTCTTGTCGAAAATCTTTACACGAATCCAAATTATTTTCGTCACCAAATACCTATGGTCATGAAAATAAAACGTTAGTTAAACGTTGGTCCATTTCTTGCCTCCGGCTACTAGGAGACTTGCGAAATTCTTCAATACGGAAATACATTAAATGAAATCACCTCTGATCCGCTTGTTTAGTCTGTTCACGGTCGCGTTCCTAGCCGTTGGGGGAGCCGCACAAGCGGTGCCTGTTTCTATTGTAAATGCTAGCTTTGAGAGCCCAGTATTGCCTGTGGGGGGGTTCACCACCTCCGCTCCCCAAGGTTGGACCTGCCTCGGCGGTGTCGACACCTGCGGCGCTTTCCATCCTAATGCTTCGCAGATTCCGCAAGGTGCGTCAAACGGCGTGAACGTTGGTTACTCAAATGACGGCGGCCTGAGCCAAATTTTGTCGAGCGTACTCACCTCTAACACTCTGTACACGCTCATGGTGGATGCCGTATCTCGGGGAGACGGTTTCATCGTGCCTGGGGGTTACACACTTCAATTGGTCACCGCCGCCGGCTTCGTTCTGGCGACCAGTCATATTGCATCCCCCGCGGCTGGGACCGACGCTACGCTCACAACTTCTTTCTTTGCGAACGCAACTGAC
>JBBRCA010000242.1:0-4053 GCA_038205325.1 Terriglobales bacterium
TGAGCAGCACCGCGCAATCCGCCATGAAGGGCATGAAACCGTAGCGCTGGGCCGTGCCCGGCTGGTTGTCGTCCACCTTCGTGGTGATGATGCCGGTCAGCCCGCTTTTGGTGAGCCATTCGTGGAGCCGGTAAAGCTCGCGGCACTCCGCCGCTGGGTCGTCGAGCAGACTGAGCAGCACGTCGATGGCATCGAAGACGATGATCTTCGCGCCCATCGCCCGAGCCTTCTCCCCCAGCCCGGCGAGCAGCCCCGTGAGGTCGAAGGCGCCGGCTTTCACCACGTCGGAACGCATCGCGGCATCCACGAAAAAGAGCTGCTTTTTCTCCAGCTCGGGCATGTCCCAGCCGAACGACGCGGCATTGGCCGAAACGCGGCGCGCATTCTCCTCGAAGGCGACAAAGATGCCCGGCGCGCCCCGGTGCAGCGCGCTGCTGACCAGCACCTGGAGCGCAAAGACCGTCTTGCCCGAGCCGGGACCGCCCATGAGGAGCGTCGTGCGCCCGAGCGGCAATCCGCCCGCGGTAATGTCGTCGAAGCCCTCGATGCCGGTGGAGAGTTTCGCCAGGACCTCCGCGTTTGGTTTGTCGCTCATGGAGTCTCCTGGTTGCAGCGCCGGTCGGCAGGCACTTCAGGCCCGTGTGCGCTCGGTGCGGGATGCGGCGGCGCGTGCCAGACGATGCGCCTCGTGGGACGCGGGTAATGTTCGAAAATATTCATCGGGAGGGGAGCCGGGAGCGTGCGGGTGAAAGCACACGCTTCCGGCGTTTCGTCCTGCACTACTTCTTCATCATCTTCATGCACTCGGGATCTTTCATCATCATCTCGCACATCATCATCTTGGCCTTCTTCTCCTTCATCATCGCCTCACACATGGCCTTGCAGCCTTCATCAGTTTTGAGGGCTTCCTGCATTTCCTTATGGGCGCGCTCGATTTGATCTTTCTGTGCAGGCGATGCGTCGGCGAAAGCGGTCATCGTTTGCGCGGCGAAAGCGCAAGTGAGCGCGGTCATCATCAGTAGTTTTTTCATGGTATTCAGTCGGTCTATTTGCGGTTTGGTTCTTCCGAGCAATGAGGACAATCCCCACGGCTGGAGCAAAAGTTTCGCGGCGGGTCCCTCGTCCGGCCAATACCTTCCCGGCGCCGTCTTCATAGCCGGGAGCTATCCGCCAGCGTGCCCGTCGCAGTCCTGCCAAAGGAGCAGGTCGCCCATCCGCCGACATTGGTCATAGCCTTTGGCTATATCCCAGCGACACTCCGGGAAATGGAACTGCGTCACCTTCGGTATTTCGTCGCCGTCGCCGAAGCGCTGAGCTTTACCAAAGCTGCGGAAAGGCTCCGGCTCGCCCAGCCGTCGCTCACCCGGCAGGTGCGAAATCTGGAGGACGAGATCGGGGTGCGTCTGCTGAACCGGGCGAATAACCGGGTCGTGCTCACCGAAGAAGGACGGTTGTTTCTTTTCGAGTCCAAAAGGCTGCTGGCCACGAGCGTCGAAATGGTCGCCAGCGTGCAACGGATGAAGCGTGGCGAAAGCTCCCAACTCAACATCGGCTACATCGCCAACATCCACTACGGGCTGCTTCCCGCGACGCTGGGAGCCTTCCGAAAACTCTGCCCGCGCGTGGCGCTGAACCTTTTCGACATGACCTGCGCCGAGCAGTTCGCGGCGCTCGATAGTCACAAGATCGACCTCGGCTTCATCGGTCTGCGCCCCGCGCTTTCCAACCAGGATTTGCTCGCCGAAGGCGTGGCGCACGACACCATGCTCGTCGCCCTCGCGACGCGGCATCCGCTCGCGAAGCGGACGAAGATCAAGCTCGCCGAACTCGCCCCGCAGTTCTTCATCGGCATGTCGGCGAAGACGCATCCCGGCGCGCGGGAATGGCTGCTCGAAACGTGCGAGAGCGCCGGATTCGCGGGGAAGATTTTGCAGGAAGCCGACGTGGAGCCGACCGCGATCCGCTTCGTCGCCGACGGCCTCGGCGTGGCGCTCATGCCCGAGCAGGTGACCGGGCTGCCGCACGAAGGCGTGGTCTTTCGCCCACTCACCCCGCCGCTCCGCCGCGAATCGACCATCGCCTGGCGCGCGGACAATCCCTCAAAGCCGCTCAAGGATTACATCCGGATCGTGAAAGATCTCTCGCGCAGCATGTGACGATCGGTGGGAGTCTGGCGACTCGATCAGGTTGCGAAAGCGAGATGACCGCTGGTGAGTTCGCGGTCGTCAATTGAGCGCTCGGGCCGAAAGGAAATCTATTCCTGAGATCGTTTCGGCACTTGGGTAAAGCGACCTTCACTCAAATCCTATGAGGGGCTGTTTTTCGCGCTTTACACTTTTTCACGCCCGGAAAGAGCGCGAAAACGCGCTCCACGAAGCAAATTTCGCGGCATGGTGCGAATCACCTACTCTGACACCTCTCGTCGGCCCTCGTGCGGAAATTTGGGCTCCAAAAGGTGTCAAGTTGGACCGTCACTTTACACCGACTTTACACCTGTCGTGCGGATGAAGGTGACGATGCGCTCGATCATCGGGGCGGTGATTTGAAGCTCGGTGAGCCGCAGCACACGCCAGCCTTCCAGCTGGTCGAGCGGGTGACCTTTCACAGCGAGGAAATCGGGTTCGCCGTTCTGCGGGTCAAGGTGAAGGGCAAGCGCGATCTGGTGACGGTGGCACCGGCTCCGCGTTGATCCAACCAGCGCACTCGATGGCGATCCGGCGATGGGCCCAAGTTCCTGCTCGACCGCGAGCCTTGTCGGTTGTTACCAGTGCGGCTGGTAACAAATTAAGTTCCTCGGCCAGAGAGAATATGGATGCGTGAGTCTTCGGACGGGGCCGGGAAAGCCCTGACGCGCTAATGTTCGGCCGCAATGCGCCGCACTTCCTTCTCGGTCATCGTCCGCGGTCGGATGGGTAAAATCGGGCGGGATATCGAAGGCGCTGGAGGACCGCCTGTCCCATCAGAATGTTACCCGTCATCCTGATCATCCAGACTTCAAAGTCCGAGTTAAGCCAGGCGGCGCACTTGATGGCGATTCGGCGGTGGGCCCAAGTTCCGCCATTTTTACCCTCCACTTTAACTACCAGTGCGGCTGGTAGTGAGTTAAACTCCTCAGCCAGAGCCGCTAAGAATTCCTTTGTCGGTCCGATCGCCAGAAAATCCCCAGGGCGTTTCCCATAGGGTTCGCACATTTTGGTCAGGTTGACGAAGGCGTCTCCCCTGGTGAATTCAATTTGGTGGCCATTAAAGACCTCGATTCGCAGTTCTTCGTTCATGAAGCGTAGACTTGATGCTGTTCGTGGGCGTAAAATTCCAGCTTCGCCTCCGTGCGGTGGCGACGCCGAGGGCGCGCTGGATGGGCTTCAGCCTCCAGCATCCGGAAAGGCGAACTCTTAAGTTTAGATTCCTTCGAACGTCGCAGATTCCTCCCGGTGAAACTTCCGGGAGGGATCGCGAAGCACAACCGAGCACACCGTCCTTGATACCAAGCAAGATTGTCCGCACCGCCTCCCGGCCCTTTATTCGTCAGGGTTTTGCCGGGGGCACCAAGCGGATAATGACAGAATTGGGCCTCGGTAGGATGAACCTGCGACAAGTTCACCGCCGGCAAGGAACTTCGCGCGAAGTCTCGAGGACATCGAAACCATATTCCGCCCATCTTTTCAATTACCAGCTCACGACATCCCGGCCGCGAATACCAAGCAAGATCGTCCGCACCGCTTGCCGGCCCCTTACCCTCGAAAGCGCGCTTACTGGAGAAGCTTGAGGATGCTGTTCGGAAGCTGGTTCGCCTGGGCGAGCATGGCCGTGCCGGACTGCACGAGGATGTTGTTCTTCGCAAAGACCGTGCTTTCCTGCGCGACATCCACGTCGCGAATGCGCGAGTTGGCTGCTTCCAGCACCTGGCCCTGCACCTGAAGCGTGGAGACTGCGAGTTCGAGGCGGCTTTGGACGGCGCCGAGGGAGGCGCGTTCGCTGGCGACATACTCGATGGCGTCGGTGACCTGGGTGGCGATGGTGGAGTCGGTCACTTGCACGTCGAAGGCCGGTGGC
>JBBRCA010000243.1:0-4024 GCA_038205325.1 Terriglobales bacterium
TCTGGTCGAGACGGAGGCCGATACGACGCGACGAGCGGATGACTTTCGGGCGTTGATGGCAGCAAGACACGATGCACAGAGCACCTTGCTGGTGAGCCACTGGGCCTTCATTTTGGCGCTGACCGGCAAGTCCCTGGAGAACGGAGAAATCTTAGAGTACGACCCGAACAGCGGGGTACCGGCGCGTATCGACTGGGAGCAGTGATGGATAGGTCGCCGGCAGGAACCACGGGAATTTATGTCAGCGTGGCGGAATAACACGAGCCCCGCAGTGGATGCGAGCACAATGTCGGCCGAGGGCAGGACCGGCGGTCGTGGAAGGGGCCTTGGAGCCTGCTGTCCAAGACCAGGGCCTGGAAGGGCTGATCGAGCCCGTTTCGTGGGCTGAGGCCGCGGGCGGCAGCGTGTCCGGCGCTTGGCAACCGGCCGCTCCACGCGCTGCCAACGTCATCCTCGCCTGTCTCTGTTTACCTTCGCGCATCGGCCGGCCATGCAAAAAAAGGGTCCCACCGCACAGCGCGGGGGACCCTTGATGTATCGCGCTATAGAATTTACTTCGTATAGGCCCTGACGTTGTGCAGGTACATCGTGTAGTTCTTGTACGCGCCGTGTGTGTCCGCGTCGACCACGATGTAGTAATGAAAGTGCTTCGTCAGCGAGGTCGCCGTCTCTTTCCAGCTCTGGACGTCGTCGATGTACCACACCATCTCGTTCTTTGTTGGATCGTAGCTCAAGCCGTAGCGGTGTTCTTTCGTGAAGTCGAGCTTCGCCTCGTGGCCGTAGCTGTTGAGCACGTGCTTGCCATACTGCGGGTAGTTGCCCCACCAACTGATCACGGTCGCGAGCGACCCCGGACCATAACCGGACTCGGACACGTCGATTTCGGTCCAGCGCTGGTAGCCGGCGGGGTCGCCGGAGAAGTGGTCGGCCTTGGAGGCGTTGTGCTCGACGGGCAGCAGGTAGAGGCCGTAGAAATGATCGGCGTCGTTGCTCGACAAATGCATCATAAATTCAACGTAAAAGCCCTTCGACGCGTCAAGCAGGGGCGTGGCACCTGCGGTCGACTTCGGCGTCGCCGAGATGATGGCGGAGCCAAACGGTATGGCAAGCTGACCGTTAACCGTGGAAAGCATTTCACGCTGCGCAAGATTCTGTGCGTGACTGTGACCCGGCTGACCCGCATACCACTTGGAGGTCAGATCGCTGCCGGTGCTGCTGACCGAGCCCAGGTTCGGATATTCATTGAAAAGCTGGTGTTCATATCCCAGGGCCTTTGCGCCGGAGGGAGTGGGAAGGCTGTAGCTCGGAGCGCCAAGGGTTAGACCAGTCACGAGGGCCGCGATCGCTGCAAACTGTTTCATCAAATCTCCTGACCCGAGGGCCGCGAATGTAAGTAGGACAACCGGCCGATCCGGTCATCAATCCGGCGGCCATTCTCGTTGCTTCTGACGTTCAGTCAAAATGTCTCTGATTGCTGACAGTCGACGGTGATGTTGTCTTACAGCGATCTCGTGAAAGTGGGATCCGAGGCAACAAAAATGCGGAGTGATATCGTGTTTACGCGGGCGATGGGCTTGCATTCCGCTGTTCCTACAGAAGTGAGGCCGGACCGCAAACCGCCAGGCGTCGAGCGCTTAACATAACTTTCAGGCCTGAGCCGGCGATCGGATGTGGCCACGGAAGCGCACCTTCTCCAAACGGGCTACATCGCGTGAGCGAATCGTGATTTGCGGCAGGCCTCGTTTAATTTCGTATACCGCCAAGTCGTGTGCGCGACCGGAAATTCGTGCATCTATTCTCAAGGCTTCTCGGCGCAGGGCCACGCAGCACCTTGCATGCCTGCGATGCGGCCGATCCTGATTGAAGTGGCTGTACTACCAAGACCGACTCGGCAGAAGCGTTCACCAGCAGGATAACTTTCGGTATATGCGGTTTTCCGCCATCGTCCTAGTTCGGCAACGTTAAGAGGCAACTCGTCTGCCGCTTGCAATCTCCGATGGATCAAGCGCAGGACGCCGCTTCGGCCCGGCATCGAGGTCGGCGTGAAGGCGCTTGCCATCCAACCAGGCGTCGGCACTGCCGGCGTCGAACAGATCGCCACAAAAGAGGGGTCTGAGCTTGTCGCAATGGTCCCCCTGGCGAGTGAGGGGCACTGTCAATGCGCGCCGAATGAAAGGGACAAGAGTCTGCCGGTGCAGTGCAGAGCCGCACCGTATGGCTTCAGGCGCCCTGCGTATCAGACGCGTGACGCGGAAATTTCGCGCCAGATGTACAACTTCGTTGTGGTGCCTGCCACGGGGAGGATTGAGGCCCGAGGTTGGGCTGGATGCGATGGTGCTATGAAACCCTTGAAGCTCGCCAAACACCGCGACATTTCGGCGGGAATCTTGCGAATTGCTTGATGCGCCGCCGGAGGTGCCCCCTTGCACCTCGCACGCTTAGAGCATCCCCGCGATCCTGGGGAGACCGTGCGTGTCGCCACCGCCTGTTGCGGGTGGCAACGCGGTTGTGCGGGATGGCGGTGCTACTCGCGAGTGAATCTGATTCAGGACATAGCTTCGTTGCCCGGATTCCGGGCAGCAACCCGACGATCGTAAAATCACCGTACGTCGCTGTCATGTCGCGCTCCGAAAGCTGGCGCGGTACCGCCGTGCGCCGGTCTCCGTCCTCAGCGTTGCAGGGTCGGGTAGTCGGTGTAGCCCTTGGGTCCCGGCGTGTAGAACGTGTTCATGTCGGGGTGATTGAGCGGCGCTTGTTGCTTCCAGCGAGCAACGAGGTCTGGGTTGGCCAGTACCGGGCGCCCCACCGCGATTAGATCCGCCTTGTTCTCGCTCAGGTCCTTCTCGGCGCGCTGTGCGTCATAACCGCCCGACAAAATCAAAGGACCCTTGAAGATCTCGCGGAAGACCTGCTTGATGCTCGAAGGTACGGGTGGCGACCCCATCGTCGTATGATCGACGAGGTGGACATAGGCCACATGCCGCACGCTCAGCTGCTTGGCCAGATACGCGTAATCCCACGCAGTACCGGGGTAACCTGGCATGTCGTTGAACACTCCGTACGGAGACAGGCGCACGCCGACTCTCGCGGCGCCGATCGCGCGACTGACAGACTCCGCGACCTGCAGAACGAAAGATGCCCGGCTTTCGATTGACCCACCGTATCGATCCTGGCGGGTATTCGAGGTGGGCCGGATGAACTGTTCGAGCAGATAGCCATTGGCCGCATGCAGCTCAACGCCGTCGAAGCCGCTTTCCACGGCGCCCTTGGCGGAGTCAGTGAATTCGGCGATGGCCTTGGCGACACCAGCTTCGTCCATGGCTACCGGCACCGGGAATGCTTTCTGGCCCTCAGCATCGGTGTACATCTGGCCCGCCGCTGCGATAGCTGACGGCGCCACGATCTGGGCGCCTTTCGGCAGATTCAACGGATGCGCAATCCGGCCGCAGTGCATGAGCTGCAAAAACATCTTTGCGCCCCGGGCATGCACCGCATCCACCACGCGTTTCCAGCCCGCAAACTGCTCTTCGGAGTAGGCGCCTGGAATCCGGGGATAGCCCAGACCATCAGGCGAGGGCGACGTGCCTTCCGTGATGATCAGGCCGACGGAGGCACGCTGCGCGTAATACTCCCGCATGAGGTCGTTTGGCAGGTTGTTGATCGCACGGCTGCGCGTCATGGGCGACATCACAATCCGATTCTGCAGTGACAGGGAACCCAAGGAAGTCTTGCTGAACAACAGTGACATGAATCAGGATGCTCATTGAAAAACCAGTGATTCAGCATACTACCTCATCGCCTCGGTGTGAAAATCCCGTCCGGCTGGATGCCCGTGCGGAAAAAATTGGTGGATCACCGCACGTCGCGAAGCGAGGCACTCGGAGGCACCCGATTCGATGACAGATTGATCGGCGGGCAGCGCGTTTCGCGGCACCATGCCGCAGATCGTGCCAGGCGGGCATACTGGTCACGCGAATTTCTTCTTGCAGCAGAAGGAGCGACATCGATGATTTTTGCGTAGCGC
>JBBRCA010000244.1:0-3987 GCA_038205325.1 Terriglobales bacterium
CGGTACACACTTGCTGCTACCACAACATAGGCCAAGGTCTTCACGTACAAGACAGCAAGCGTACTGGCGTCCGAGCCATTAAACATGGTCTGAAAGATTGCGATGCAGAGAGCAGGAATCGCAAGCGCAAACGGACGCAAAAGCCGGTGTCTGGGTAACCGCGCCACGTGGCCGATGGTGAGGAGAGCGATTGCACCAGCCACAAGCGCGACGATCGATAGGCTGAGTCCCTCGGGCCGTGCTAGTTCAACGTTGAATACGAAGCAGAAGACGAACACAACGCTCAGCACAAGGTGAGCGGCGGTTGGCTGGGAAGGAGTAGCTGTTTTCAAAACTTCAGAGTCGATCGCACCGAGAACGACCGAACATAAAGCGCAATGCCTCCGAGCGAGAATGCGGCTAAGAAAACGCCGACGGTCTGGCGAAGGGTGGGTGCACGACGCTTGATGTCTGACAGCAAGAGGTGCAGTGCCGCTGAGGCGACTTCACGTCTGTACTGCGGCTGCGTGGACAATATCGATCTCAAGCTGGCGAGCAGGATACGGCGGGTGTACGGCCCCGCGCTTGACAGCCCAATGCCGAGACGGTATACGCCGTAAGCTCGGTCGCATACGAGCACCCCGCGGCCGGTGTTGAGCTGAAGCACGCTAAGATAAAAATCCGTGAACCCGGAATCTGGCGAAACGAACTCTCGGACCGCCGCCCTGTACATCTTCGAGCTGTGGGTTCCGATCACGAGGTAGTTGATTAGATCTGCCTTGCTAAACCAAAGCGCCCCATGGCCGGTTACTTGCCGGCTTCGCCGCCTTGTTCCTCTGGAATCGAGCATGTCAACCGCATGCCAGACGATGTTGCAGTCGGGATGGTCGTCAAGCAGATCGGCTTGCATCTGAAACTTGCCTGGTAGCGCAAAGTCATCGCCATCCATATGAGCGATGTATTCGCCGCGTGCCGCGGCATGTACAGCGCAATAGTTGCCGTTGCCTCCAGTGTTGGTCGGCTGGTAAATCGCCCTGACGACCTCCGGAAATGCGTCGACGAACTCCCGGATGATTGACCGCGTCCCATCAGTTGAGCAGTCGTCGCCGACGATGATCTCGAAAGCGAAAGTCGTATGTTGTTCGACCAGACTCTGCAAGCACTGACGGATGAATTTCTCTTGGTTGTACGCAATCACACATACCGAGACTTTGAGGCCGCTATCGAAAAAGGTCATGTCGCGCTTCGAAGATGCGGTTAAGGATTGCCGGATGGGCCAAGCGCCGAGCGCTTGAGGGGTCTGAACATTCGGCGGAGCATCGTGGCGAGTTCGACGCGCAGCAAAACGGAGCGGGCGAGCGCCAGTGCTATCAGGGCGAGAGCGGTGAGGGCGATGAATAGCGCAGTGCCGGTGCGACCCATTCGCAAGTCACGGGCAATCCATAGCAGTGGTACAAGAAAAATGGGGAATGCAAGCACCTTCAATACGTCCTGTACTAGCCATTGACGATGCAGCCCCGGTATGAATTTCCTGTGCACGAGCGGCGTCCAGCAGACGAAAAAGAGTCCGTTCGTTAACGCCCAGACCGTGCCGGCGCCAACAGCTCCGAAACGCGCCGTCGCGAACAAGATCGCTGGCAGCAACACCGCGACAAATAGAACGTTCCCGCGAAAGTGCAGATGCAGGTCACCGTACGCGAATTGCAAGTAATAGGGGAAGGCGGCCAGAGAGAGAAAGCCGTTGCCGATCGCGTAAAGCGCCAGCACGGGGGCGTATGCCGCAGCAAATGGCGCGTTGCCGGTCCACGCCCACAGAATCTGCTCGGCGAACACGGCCATCACCACCGACGCTGAACCCGCGATCGCGGCGATTCCCTGCGTTGCCTGACGATACAAGGCGACGACGCCTGCAACGTCTGACTGCTGTGACAGGCGAGTCAGCCGCGGCAGGAGTGCCTGGGTGACCGGGCCGCTGATGAGCGTGATCGCGCTTGCCACCAACACGGCGGCAGTGAAGAAGCCATATTCTTCAAGTGGAAGCAGCTTGGAGATCAGCAATTTGTCAGTCTGAGTTACCACCACCCAAACCGCGGAGGTAAAAGCCACTGTGGCCGAAAACTTGAACACGGTTCGTAGAGGGCGCCATGACCAGCGATTTCGCGTGCCAACTGGCAACGGGATAAGGGCGTACGCGAACAGCAGCAGAACGACAAGTTCAACGCTGCAAACCACCGCTTGGAAGATGAAGAACGGCACCGGATCGACGCTAACGAAAATCAGCAGCGGGAGCACGCCCACAAAGCGAGCGGTCACGACCGCAATGTTGAAGAGGCCCAGCCAGACTTGGCGTTCAAGGCCCGAAATCGCGCCACGGTACAAGCCGCCAATCCAGCGGGCGGCCACGGTGAGTCCCATGATAGATAGCGACACCTCGACCTCGATCGGCGAGAGTCTTTGGATCTTCAGCCAGTGCAATGCGACTGTCGGCGCCGCACAGGCGATGGCTACCGCGGCGGCGATACCAATGGCCCAAAAGCAGCCCTCGAGCGAGCGCAGAAGACGACGCAGAGCAAGCGCGTCAAGGCCGCCGCCCAAATAGCGCGCCGTCTCGCGCGAAATCGTCGCGGTTAGTCCGAAGTCGAGCAACTGAAACCAAGCCTGCATCATCATGAAGAATCCGACCAAGCCATAAGCTTCCGCGCCCATAAGACGCAGATACACCGGGACCAGGAAGACTCCTACGAACGCCACGTAAAACTGGCTTGCGTAGTTCGCGACGATATTGAGCCTCAGGGACATCGCTTCTCCGAAGCCCTTAGGCCGTATTCGTCGCGCGCGGTCGCCATCATCGCCCATTCGAACGCTCCGCCATTCTCGAGAACCGCGAGGCTAAGCACCGCCTCTTCGACGAACGCATCTTTCAATAAAGTGGGATTGCGCGCTCTTTTGTGGTTGTTGCGCACCTTGTCAGCAGTCTTTCGATGTTCGGTACGTTAGAGGCGCATCGTCGACGGGATACCAGAAACGCGAGTTTTGACGGGATCGCCCCGTTCACACATAAGGAAGATGCTGGAACATAGCTCTGGATATTGCTGCCCGAGCTTGTAGCACCCCTCGAGATATTCCGTCGAAACGATGTCGGTCTGTAGCAGGCGATCCCATTGGAAGTTTGCCAACGCCTTGAAGAATATCCCCGACCGGTGTACCACTTTGAGACCAGCCGTCACCGCATCTCGCTCGAGCGTGTCCAGCGAATAGGTACAACGGTGCCCATGTTCTGCCTCGGACGCGGTGACGGCGGCGTTGTGCGAGATCAAGCCCATTTTGACGGCTATCTGGCGGGAAGGGGCGTTGGCGTTCGGACATACCAGGAATAAGCGCCCGCCTTCGGCAAGCCATTCGTCGTTGATGCGCGTCAATACTCGTACCGGATCGTCGAGATGTTCCAAGACATGGGTCAACACGATATTGTCGTATCGCTCCGGAAGTGCTACAGCCTCGAAAAGCGAATGGACCAGCTTGACTTTGTCGCCGAGCTTACGCTTCGCATCCTGGATCGCAACGCCCGAAGCCTCGACACACGTGATGTCGTCGAAGTGCTCAAGGAGTCGCTTGGTGAAATCGCCCTTGAAGCTGCCGAGTTCCAGCAGGTTTCCTTTTCTAATGAACGGCTCGAACGAGCGGATCATGAACGGGTGCATCACATCGAAATCAAAGCCATAGGCATATTGGTGCTCAGTCGTATCGTTGATCTCTAGGTTGTAGTCGCGACGCTTTTTCATCCGGTCTTCCTTTTCGAGAGCCAATTGCAGGATCGCCGTTTTGCTTGAGTTGCCGGTGAAGAAGCCGTATTTCTTGTAGAGGCCGGCTGCAGCGGCATTCTGAGTGTCCACTTCGAGTTCTATGCGCACGAAACTCAGCCGGGCTGCATGGTCGATGCAGCGCGCGACGAGTTGCGAAGCGATGCCTCTGCCATGGCATTCCGGCAACACGCTGACGCTAGTGAGG